>JAZORD010000062.1:0-21940 GCA_045656445.1 Eubacteriales bacterium
AGTGCCGCTCGCGCCGCGAAATTCTTGCGACAGATAAAAATGAGCTTTTGCGTCTTGCAGACCTTATAGATAAGGTTGCGTCAACAGGCGCCGTTTGCGTCGTTGGCGGAAAAGATAAGCTTGAATCCTGCGAGCTTGACAGCATACTTGAGATATAAAATTTTAGCGTGGCAGTCTTTCGATTGCCACGCTTTTTAAGTAAATTAAATATTTCCGCTTTCGCGTTTCTTTTTTGCTTCTCTTTCTCTGTTATGTTGAATATTCTTTTCTATAATCTTTTCAATTTGTCTTCTGAATATTTGCATTATAACGGTGAAAAGTCCGCTTGCGCCAAGCATTATGAAGAAGTTCGGCCAATCCTCCACAATAGGCATAAAGTGGAATATATCGCCAAGGAAGAAAATTGACACGGGTATTATTCCCGCAAGCAAAATTCCGACGAGAGCCACAACGAACGCCCTCCACCTCGTAAACGGTCTGCACAGAGCCACAAGATTGAAAAATCCAACGAGAAGAATAAGAGCCATTGCAATGGAGTTTCTCGTTTCAAGCGACATTTGCGTGAATTTTTCAAACACCATAAGCGCAACAACCGGAACGAGCATTGCAAGCGCGTTTGGAAAGCTTCGTATTATGACTGTGTCAAGATAAGAGCCCTCAATTCGCTTGTTATTAGGCTCAAGCGCAAGCAGCACAGAGGCAAGCCCTATGACGAACATTTCAAGAAGCAGGAACTGCTTTGGCTCAAAGGGATAACCCGAGAAGGTCACGACGGACATAACCGAAAGCAGTATTGTGAAAATAGTCTTCATAAGATACAGAACAGAGGACTGACGGACGTTGTTTATACATCTGCGCCCTTCCTTCACAACCTCAGGCAGCGAGGAAAAATCCGAGTTCATAAGAACAATCTGGGAAACCTTACGCGCCATCTCGCTTCCGTCTGCCATGGCTATAGCGCAGTTACTCTCTTTAAGGGCAAGCGTGTCGTTAACACCGTCGCCCGTCATGGCGACCGTATGGCCGTTTATTCTGAGCGTTTTTACAAGAAGAACCTTCTGTTCGGGGGTTACGCGCCCAAACACCGCGTATTTTTCTGCCGCCTCGATAAGCTCCTCGTCCGTCAGATTTTCACATGACAAATATCTGTCGGCATTTTTTATGCCGACGCGGGCGGCAATCGTAGCAACGGTTTCTGCGTGGTCGCCGGAAATTACCTTGAGTGTAACACCTTGCTCTTGGAAGCTTGCTATCGTTGCCTTCGCGGCGGGACGAATTCTGTCGCTTATTGCAATAAGGGCAAGCGCTCTTCCCTCTGATTCAAGCTCTCCGTCGTCGTGCTTTACAAGAATAATAACCCTCTCTCCGTCCCTTGCGCGCTCGCTTATCCTTTCGCGAAGCTCATCCGAAATCGGACATGGCACAAAAGACGGCGCACCTATTGAAAACGCTCCCAGCCCGGCGATAGATACGGCAGAATATTTTCTTAGGGATGAAAAAGGAATTTTTTTGATAACTTTAACCGAAACGTCTTTACCAAAGCGGTCAATCAAAGCCGCCGAGGTGTTGTTTACGCTAATCTCCGTTCCCTCTATATGCGACATAATACGCTCTATTTCGGAAAGCTCTGTTCCGTCAAGGCTTTCTACGGCGGTTACGTGCATCGTTCCGTCGGTTATCGTGCCGGTTTTGTCAAGACAGACTATATCTGCCGAGGCCAGCATCTCTATTGAATACATATCCTGCACGAGCGTTTGCTTTCTTGAAAGATTTATAACGCTAAGTGTCAGCGTGAGCGTTACGAGAAGATATATGCCCGCAGGTATCATTCCGACTATCGAGCCGCAGGTTTTGACAGTTGCCGTGACGACGTCTTTATACTTAAGCCAGTTTGCGCCAAACAGAATTAAAGACATCGGTATTAGGAAAATGCCTATGGATTTAATAAGCTTATTAAGGTCGTGGAAAAGATTTGACGAGGGAGCTTTGAAGCTCTTTGCGGATTTTTCGATTTTATGTACGTAATTATCCTTGCCTACGTGAATTACTTTTGCGTAAACGCTTCCGCTGACGAAAAAGCTGCCGGCAAGTATTCTGTCACCAACCTGCTTTTTGATAGCGTCCGATTCACCTGTAAGCATACTTTCGTTTGCTTCGGCAAACCCGGAAACAACCACCGCGTCCGCGAGCACCTGCCTTCCCATTTCAACGAGCATAACGTCACCGAGGACTATTTCTCCCGCATCAATTTTCACAAGCTCGCCATCTCTTATAACCGTCGCCTTAGGCTCGGTTGTCACCGATAGCTTTTCAACCGTCCGTTTCGCCTTTATTTCCTGAGCGGCGGAAATTACGGCGTTTGGTATAACGATAGCAAGAAAGGTCATGTTTGCAGGACTTTTACAAACTATGAGCAGCACTGCAACGATAAGCCAGATAAGATTGAAATATGTAAAAAGATGCTCTCTTATTATCCTTCCGTAGCTTTTTCCAACCTTCTCGTCGCTGATATTAACTTTTCCTTCGGCAACAAGCTCTGCTACCTCTTCTGACGAAAGACCCTCGGGGATTCCCTCGGTATCCTTTATGTCGATAAATTCCATCAACGAAACTCCAGAACATATATATTATATAAGATAATATATCATACTAAGCCCGCAAAGTCAACCAAAAATAATCGAAGGCTGCAAATTTATTTAAGAATTATAAGTCTAAAGCTATTGACAACCGAATTTTTTTATATTATACTTTATATATTACGAAAGGCTATGACGAAGAGAGTAGCCGTGACGGGATGCAAAGCGAGTCGGGTATGGTGTGAGCCGATGCAATCTCCCACGAGTGAAAATCACTTCCGAGCCGCTGCCCCGAAGCCAGTAAGGGCAGACGCAGGTTCTGCGTTACGGAACGCATATTGTTTGATATGTGAATAGGTGGTATATAGGTAATTTTTCCCGTTCCGTATGGAGCGGTTTTTTATTTTGTAAAAATCAACAGAATGGAGCTTTATATGAAAGAGGTCTACACAAGGGTTGATTCCAATCTGAATTTCGTTGCAAGAGAAAAGGCTACGAGAAAATTCTGGGAAGATAACCGCATTTTTGAAAAAAGCATCGAGGATAGGCGCTGCGGCGATAACTTCACGTTTTACGACGGTCCTCCCACAGCAAACGGAAAACCGCATATAGGTCACGTTCTCACCCGAGTTATAAAGGATATGATTCCCCGTTATCAGACTATGAAGGGCAAAAGAGTGCTCCGCAAGGCAGGCTGGGATACCCACGGTCTTCCCGTAGAGCTTGAGGTGGAGAAAAAGCTCGGCATAGACGGCAAGGAGCAGATTGAGGGCTACGGTCTTGAACCCTTTATCGCACACTGCAAGGAGTCGGTATGGAAATACAAGGAAATGTGGGAGGACTTCTCAGCAACGGTTGGTTTTTGGGCGGATATGGACAACCCATACGTAACCTACACAGACGACTTCATTGAGTCTGAGTGGTGGGCGCTGAAGCAGATTTGGAACAAGGGGCTTCTCTACAAGGGCTTCAAAATAGTTCCGTATTGCCCCCGCTGCGGAACTCCTTTGTCATCTCACGAGGTCGCTCAGGGCTATAAAACCGTCAAGGAGCGCTCTGCGGTTGCAAGATTCAAGTGCGCTGACGAGGATGCCTATTTTCTCGCGTGGACGACAACTCCTTGGACGCTTCCCTCAAATACCGCGCTTTGCGTAAATCCAAAGGAAATCTACTGTAAGGTTCGCGCAATAGACGGATATACCTATTACCTCGCAAAAGCACTTGCTGACAATATCCTCGCACCTCTTGCAAAGGAAGGCGAATCTGCATACGAAATACTTGATGAGATGCCCGGCTCAGCTCTCGAGCGCCGCGAATATATTCCTCTTTTTGAATGCACGGGCAAGGAGGCTCAGCGTCAAAAGAAGAAGGCTCATTACGTGACCTGCGACGGCTACGTAACTATGTCTGACGGTACGGGTATCGTCCACATTGCACCCGCATTTGGCGAGGACGACTCACGCGTAGGAAGAAGCTATGACCTGCCCTTCGTTCAGTTTGTTGACGGAGCGGGAACCCTCACCGCAGAAACCCCCTATGCAGGCGTTTTCGTAAAGGATGCAGACCCGCTTGTTCTTGCCGACCTTGAAAAGTGCGGAAAGCTATTCTCAGCGCCGAAATTTGAGCACGAATATCCGCATTGCTGGAGATGCAATACACCCCTCATATACTACGCGCGCGACACTTGGTTTATAAGAATGACCGCAGTTCGCGAAAACCTTATAAAAAATAACAACACGGTAAACTGGATTCCCGAAAGCATAGGCAAGGGCAGGTTTGGTGACTGGCTCGAAAACATTCAGGACTGGGGTCTTTCAAGAAATAGATATTGGGGAACTCCCCTGAACATCTGGGAATGCTCCTGCGGACACCGCCACGCCATCGGCTCTATTGAAGAGCTTAAATCGATGTCGGATAACTGTCCTGATAATATTGAGCTTCACAGACCCTTTATTGATGCAGTTACCATAAAATGCCCTGAGTGCTCAGGCGAAATGAAAAGGGTCAGCGAGGTTATTGACTGCTGGTTCGACTCCGGCTCTATGCCCTTTGCGCAGTGGCACTATCCCTTTGAGAATAAGGATATCTTCGAGAGTCAGTTCCCCGCCAACTTCATAAGCGAGGGCGTTGACCAGACTCGCGGATGGTTCTATTCCCTTATGGCTATATCCACGCTTATATTCGACTGCGCTCCCTACAAAAACGTGCTGGTTCTCGGTCACGTTCTTGATAAAGAGGGACAAAAAATGTCTAAGTCCAAGGGTAATGCGGTAGACCCGTTTGAAGCCCTTGAAACCTACGGCGCTGACGCTATACGCTGGTATTTCTATTCTAACTCGGCGCCGTGGCTTCCCAATCGCTTCTTTGGCGAGGCTGTAGTAGAAGGACAGCGCAAATTTATGGGTACTCTTTGGAATACCTATGCATTCTACGTTCTTTACGCAAATATCGACGGCTTCAACCCGACAAAATATATCCTTGACAAAGCAAAGCTTTCGGTAATGGACAAATGGATACTATCAAGACTCAATTCGGCAGTAAAGTCGGTTGACACCTATCTCGGCGCCTACAAAATCACTGAAGCTACGAGAGTGCTTGAGAATTTCGTCGACGAGCTGTCTAACTGGTACGTGCGCCGCAGCCGTGAGCGCTTCTGGGTTAAGGATATGCCTCTTGATAAGGTAAACGCATATCTTACCCTTTATACAGCACTCGTAACCGTAGCTAAGGTGTCAGCTCCCTTGATTCCCTTTATGACCGAGGAAATATACAGAAATCTCGTTTGCTCGGTTGACAAGAGCGCGCCCGTGTCAATACATCTTTGCGATTTTCCCGCGGCAGATGAGGAAATGATAGACAAGTCGCTTGAAGAGAATATGGACGAGGTTGTTAAGGTCGTCGTTCTCGGAAGAGCATGCAGAAATGCCGCCAACATCAAAAACCGCCAGCCTATTGCGAAGATGTTCGTAAAATCCGACAAAGCTCCGGGCGATACCTTCATTTCTATAATTGCAGAGGAGCTTAACGTTAAGGCTGTGGAATTCACCGACAACGTAAGAGATTTCACGACCTACTCCTTCAAGCCTCAGCTTCGCACAGTCGGTCCTAAATACGGAAAGCACCTTGGCGCGATAAGAAATATTCTCCAGACGCTTGACGGAAATCTTGCTATTGATGAGCTCCGTGAAAACGGCTCTATAAAGCTTGATATTCCGGGCGCTGACGTCGCTCTCTCAGAGGAAGACCTTCTTATCGAGATGACCAAGAAGGAGGGCTTCGAGTCGCTCAGTGATAAAGGGGTTACTGTCGTTATGGACAAAAACCTCACGCCTGAGCTTATTGAGGAAGGCAATGTACGCGAGATTATCTCTAAGATACAAACTATGCGCAAGGATTCCGGGTTTGAGGTTATGGACCGTATAAAAGTAGCCTTCTCTGGCAATGAAGCGATACTTGCGATAGCTCTCCGCAACTCCGAGGAAATCTGCGACGAAACGCTTGCAGACTCGGTTTCCGAGGGAACTCTCGCCTTCTCAAAGGTGTGGAACATAAACGGCGAGCAGGTTACGGTTTCCGTCGAGAAAACAAAATAAACCTTATGACAAACAAAACCGTCTATAACCTTACCGTCAGCGCAATGATGCTGGCTCTCGGACTTTTTCTGCCATTTTTGACAGGTCAGATACCCGAAATAGGAAAAATGCTTTTGCCGATGCATATTCCCGTAATACTGTGCGGATTCATTTGCGGGTGGAAATACGGCTCGGCAATAGGACTTTTGCTCCCCATTATGCGCTCGCTAATTTTTGGAATGCCTATTCTTTATCCAAAGGCTATTGCTATGGCGTTTGAGCTTGCGATATACGGATTTGTATGCGGATTTTTGTATATAAGATTCAAGAAAAAATCGGTTTTTGCAATTTACGTGTCTTTAGTATCGGCAATGATACTCGGCAGAGTTGCGCTGGCGCTGGCAAATATTGCTCTTTTAGGAATTGGTGAGGGAAAATATACCTTTGCGCTTTTTGTGTCGGGAGCGCTGCTCGATGCAATACCCGGAATAATTTTACAGCTCTTTCTCATTCCTGCTGTGGTTGTGGCAATAAATAAAGCTTCATTGAAAATAAAGGAAACGAGGTCTTAGCGTTTTGCTAAGACCTCGTTTTTTATTTACTTATCTTTCGCATCCTTAACAGACCTTTTAAGAAACGGGATAACCGCAAACAAAGCAACGGTTACAAGAGCTGCAACAAGAAAGATTTCGGGTGCAGGTATATAGGACGTCGTCATCGCGTCCTCAGGATTTGTGTCGGGAAGCGGAAGCTTTCTTATGCTGTTTATTCCGTTTCCTATCATAGGACCCAGAAGCATCGGTATAAGAACACCGAACACCATTCTGACGCCCTGGAGCTTTCCGACCTCTCCCCTTGGAGTATAATCCCTGACAAGCGAGCCTGAGAGAGCCGATATAAAAATATATCCGCATATCATAACAAAGCCCGAAACGCCAAATAATACGAGATTCGCTATCTTGCTCATTCCCTTTGAAATATACATAGCCAGAAGACCTATCGCAAAAAGGGCCGCAGCAATGTAAAGCATAGTTGTCTTATCCTTTTGGTCTGAAAGACGGGTAAGATATAGATTAACTCCTGCGCCAAGGAGAATTGCCAGAGCAAATACCGCACTGTATTCAATCGCCGAAAAGCCAAGATAGGTTTTCATATATATGATAAGATATGGCATAAAAATCTGACACGCCACCCCATATATAAGTATCACCAAAAGAGATGCGTAAAGGGGCTTGTTGCTTTTTACAACACTCCACTTGAAGCCGTAAAATATATCCTTCATGCTTCCGCTTCGTGAGAGCGCCGGATTGTCCTTTATGACAAATATACCCACTACCCCGCACACAGATATAACGACGCCCATAGCCAAGAAAAGAATCTTATAGCCAACGGCCTCAACGAGAATACCGAATCCGCCCGCGACGGCAAGCATTGCCGCAAGCGGAAGAATAGAAAGAATCCCCTCTACCGTACCTCTATACGACTGGTGCGTGTTATCCGTAACCCAGGAATTAAAGCTCGCGTCGTTCGCCATAGAGCCAAAAAGCGTCATGATGCAGTCGCCGACTATTACAAAAATCAAGGTAAGACGAATTGCCTCCTCTTCACCCACGCCAAAAACGCCAGCGGTGAGCGATGGGGATAGAAACCCGAAAATTGCAACCGTTACTCCCCATATTATATAGCCGATAGAAATAAAGGACCTGCGATTTCCGATTTTATCAGAAAGCGTGCCTGCAAGCAGAGTAACAACCGTTGCCGTTACTCCGGAAAGCTGCACCATCAGAGTTATAGCAGAAAGATTCGGTGATATCGTTTCGAAAACGAACATATTGAAATACATATTCTCAACCGACCAAGCTATCTGCCCTATAAGACCAAACAAAACAAGAATCAACCAATTTGCTCTTCCGAATTTATTTTTGTTCATTTTTTGCTTCCTTTGCGTTTTTGTTAGGTCTATTTTATCACAAAAGCGCACCGTTGTATATAGATTTACACAAAAATTCTTGCGCAAAGACTTACCGCAACGCACAGAATAAATCCAAGAAGCGTCGGAAGCAGGACTGCAACAGCGGTATATTTTTTACTTTTCGTTTCCTTATATACTGTTAAAATCGAGGTTGAGCAGGGCCAGTGAAAAAGCGAAAATATTACCACGGATACCGCAGTTGACAACGTCCACCCATTATTTACAAATAATTCCGTCATTCCGGAAAGACCTATATCAGAGTTAAACGCACTCCCGCTGCTATATATCATAACGAGTATCGGTATTACTATTTCATTTGCGGGAAGCCCCAAAATAAACGCCAAAAGTATTGCCCCATCAAGTCCCATAAAGCGTCCGACGGGGTCAAGCGCCGACGCCGCATACGAGGTTAGGCTGATACCGTCTACGCATATACTTGACAAAATGAAAATCAAAAGTCCCATAGGGGCAGCAACGGCCACAGCGCGTAATAGCACCGCGCCAACCCGCGAAGTGAGGGCGCGAAATACCACCTTCAAAAAATCAGGGCGCCTGTAAGGCGGCAGCTCGATAGTAAAGGAGGACTGCTCGCCCGACAGCATGGTTTTAGAGAGTAAATAGGTCGTCAAAAAAGTCATCAAAACGGAGAGCACTATCAAGGAAAGCAAGACCACGGCTAATAGGAGCGACGAAACTCTACCCGAAAAAATAATGAATGCCACACTTATTATTGATATTAGCATAGGCAGTCTTCCGTTGCAGGGAATAAGACTGTTAGTAAGAATCGCTAAGAGTCTTTCCCTTTTTGAATCTATTATTCTTGCTCCGGTAATTCCGACGGCATTACAGCCAAGCCCCATACACATCGTAAGCCCCTGCTTTCCGCAAGCGCCGCACGCGGCAAATGGCTTATCAAGATTATACGCAACTCTCGGCAGATAGCCCGAATCCTCAAGAATTGCAAAAAACGGAAAGAATATCGCCATAGGCGGCAGCATAACCGCAACAACCTGTGAGAGCGTCCTGTAAACTCCATATATTAAGGCGTTTTTTATAACTGCGGGAACATGGCATATGTCAAATAGGGCGGCAATCTTTCCTTCAAAAAAGCTAAATAGTCTGGACAGAGCGTCTGCCGGATAATTTGCAAGCGAAAGAGTTATCCACAGAACTATTGCGAAAAGAAAAAGCATAACCGGAAACGCCGTAAATTTTCCCGTTAGAATTTTGTCTATTTTATCCGTTTTCTCTCTTGGTCCGCATCCCTCAAGCATCCTCGCTCTGTTGGCAATACTCTCCGCATCAGAAAGTATTGCACCGACTACGGCGTCCTTATAGCTCTCATGGTCTACTCCCAAGGAAAAAAGGTAATCCCTTGCCGCTGCAACTGCGGAATATATTTCACTACCATCTGTGTCTATGCCGAGAGCTCTTTTTATTTCGCTCGTCATATCCCCGTCCCCTTCGATGAGGCGCAAAGCTAGCCAAAATTTCGATACGCCCCCGGCGTCAAAATTTGAAAGACGCTCTTCAACCATTTTGGCAGCGTGTACTATGTAATCGGGGTATTTAACCTTATACGCCTTTGTATTTCGATTTTTTTGAGAAAATCCGTCAAGAGCTAAAACAAGCGGCTTTAAAGTCTTTTTCTTTTTTGCAACCACACCGACAACAGGAACTCCGAGCAACTCTGAAAGTGCACTTGTATCTATTTTTATGCCGTTGCGTTCAGCTTCATCGAGAAGATTTACGCACACTATAAGGTTATCTGTAATTTCGGCTATCTGAAGCACGAGTCCAAGGCTGTGCTCAAGCGAGGTTGCGTCACACACGGCAACGGTTATATCAGCTCCCCCGAAGCATATATAGTTTCTCGCTAATTCCTCCTCCTTGGAATGAGAGAGAAGCGAGTACGTTCCCGGTATATCGGCTACCGAATATACCTTCCCTTTTCCAAAAACGTCGGATGCCGCAACGTCGACTGTCTTTCCCGCCCAGTTTCCCGTGTGTCTCTGCATTCCGGTCAGGGAGTTAAACAGCGTGCTTTTTCCCACGTTGGGGTTGCCGGCAAGGGCAACCGAAATTTTATTTTGCTCGCCGGGACACTCTTTTCTTTTTTTTAAAAATTTAAACCTCAAAGCCTACCCGCCCCTCTCTTATCTATTCTATAATCACACAGTCGGCGTCCTTTCCTCTTATAGCTACCGCACATCCGCGAACAAGGTACGCGGACGGGTCGCCAAAAGGACTTTTGCCGATACAGCTCACAGCGGTTCCGGGCGACATGCCGATATCAAGAAGCCGCCTTCTCATGCTCCCGTTTATAAGGAGTCTTGTGACCTGCGCGACCTCTCCCGCCTTTAGCTCGGATAATTTTCTTTCGTTTGGCATTTCTTTATTTATGGCAATCCTCTATACTATCCTATTCGGGCGGGGGCGGTATTGTTAATTGGGGCTTTAAAATAAAAAGGTCGGGTGCTCCGCCCCGAAAAGAGCTTTGCACCTCGACCTAAAAATATTACTGAAGAAAAAGCTTTCCAAAAAGAAGAACCCAAACGAAGTCTAACCAACCGAACAACAGACCGCCGGGTATTGAGAGAATACAAATCACAAGTCTTAAAAGCCCGCCCTTTTTCAACCATGTAGACCATCTTACAACGAGCTCGGTAATCCAGTTAATCGGTGGAATCAAGAGAAGGAGCAACTGTACTAATCGGCTTTGCTTGCTAAACCATTTCATATAAAAATCTCCTTTTTAAAATTTATACATTAATTTCATCATAAAACCGCAAATATGTCAATATTTCATTTTGTTTTTCTAACGAAGTTTCTCCATATAGGAATCGCCGTCATAGAAAGTGCTGTAGCAAAAATTGCAAAGAAAAACCATACTTTTGCGGTAATCTCCCAGCCGTAATCATCGGCAAGCCTTGTAAATAAATAGTTTGAAATCACTACGCCTACCGAAGCCATACAGTTGAAAATGCCCGACACGGTTGCGCCGAATCCATATGCAGCAAAGACCCTTGAAATTTGTCCAAAGAGGGTTGAGGCTGCCGCAAAAAGAAGCATCACAACCGCCATAACGACAACTATCACCGCGATATTTATCCTGCCAACATATGTTATTAAAAGCAAAAGCGGAACCGTTATAAGAAAAATTGCGAATATAACCGCAGGCTCACTAAACCATCTGAAAATCTTAATGCTGGCGGCAAAAATACCCGAAGCGCCCATCAAAATCAGAATTATATTAAGAGCGTTTGCAAGAGACGGAGAGACACCCTCGTACGACTCCATCATCATCACCGGCACAACTGTCTTGATTCCTATATTAAGCATACCGTGAATCATATATACAATAAACAAAAACGGCAGACCGGATTTTATTAAGAGCCCAAAAAGCTCGCCTTTTTTGTTTTTTTCGTTTTCTTTTTCGCTCGCTCTTAGCGTAGATACCTCTTCGGTAACCATATTCTTTTTAATACCTGTATATGAAAGATGGAAGATTGCCGTCACACAGAACAAAACTATCGCGGACATAAGAAAATGGTTTTTCCAATCCGAAATAAAAATAGCGAAAACATAGCTCAACAAAAGACCGATAATGCCTGACAGATTTATATAAAACACAGCGGTTACGCAATGCTTCGGTGTAAGCTCGGTTGAGATGATTTTAAAAACGGCTGGCCATACTCCAAACTGAACAGCAGCGTTTAACGACCAGATAATTATCATCGCCACGTAGTTTTGTGTAAAATATATCAAAAGGTTTGCAATTCCCGCGCCAAAGGTGCCTATTGCTATCAGCTTATGCGGAGAATATCTATCGGCTGCAATTCCGCCGACAATCTGAAGCGGAGCATACACAAGAAAGAACGCTGCGTTTATAAGTCCCGTTTGTGATTTCGTCATTATTCCCTCTGCAACTATTGCCGCCATAGCAGCGTTGTAACAGTTTTTTGTCATATATATAAGAGAATAGAACGCGAACATCACGACAAAGAGTATCGCGCTGAGTTTTACGTCAACCAAATATCTTCTTTTCATTCCATCTCCATAATTAATGGGTATGTTTACTAAGCTCGGACTCCATCCAATCAATGCGCAACCTACACCACTCTATAACCTCATTTGAATATGCATCAAAGCTCACACCGAGTCTGAACCAATGCCAGCGCATACGATCCTTTTTGGCAGCTCTCGAAATTGTGTTTTTTTCCGTCGCCACATCTTCAAGAGTATGAAGAAGCTCTTGCTTTATTTCAAGGAATCGCTCGGAAAGCGCTGCTCTGAACTCCGGCGAGCCCTCGTAAAGCGCCATAAACCAGTTATCCGAAGAACGAAATCCGTCATATTTTCCGCGATAAATATTCCGTTGCTTTCCGGTAGAGGGGCCCATCGCTGCCCAGTCAAAATCCCACACGGGACCCATAACCAGAGGCTCACCCACTGCCTTGCTCATATAAACCGATTTCCAGTTTATCTCAGGCTGACCCATAATCTCTTGAACGAGGTAATAATCAATAAAGCTCGCCATATCTATGTATTCAGACAGCTCCGCCAACGCAACTCCCGGTGTTCTGCAAAGAGTATCCACCCTTTCAATGTATTCCTTAATATAAGTAAACTGTGCGTCGGTATAACGTTCGTCCGCTTCAGGATATTTTATAGCGTACGGTCTCGTGCCCACATAAAACCAATCGACACCCTCACATCCCTCCTCGGGCGCTCTTGCATCAAGCTCAACGAGAAAAGGAACTTCAACGTCGCTCTCGTCAAAATCACACTTTACATCCGTTCTTCCGCGGTTTTCATCAACCTGGTCGGTCAAAAGATAAATACCCTTGTACTTTCCATTAAGGTAAAGCTCAACGTAGTTATAAGAGGGTGAAAAGCTTCTGTTTTCCAAATCGGCTGCCATCGCAAAGGCAAGCCTATCCTTTATCAAGGAAAAATCGTTATACATTGCAAGAAGAACCCAGCTTTTATTCTTCGGCTCACCGAAAACCGAGGTCTTCTCGTCAAATTTAATGCGGTATGGCTTCTTCGGGTAATATTTCCATGTGTCGTTTCCCCTGCCGCGTATTCCCGCGGAACAGTTCTCGAATGAGTTTTCTTCGCTACCGTCTTTAAGGGAAACGGTACACTTCACGTAATTTTCCTTAGAGTTTATCCTTTCTCGGTTTTCGGTTGTTACCTCAATTTTCGGAAGTCCGGTTTCTCTTATTGCGTGATAGCTTATAAGGCAAACGAGCATATATATCAGAGCCGCGCAAAGAAGCGAAGCTATGAAGATAAGCAGACTCTTTTTAATAATTTTTTTGCTTGATGACAAATCAAAGCTCCTTTCAGCAAAACGCGCAAATCAGCACGTCGGCGACTACTGTTAAATTAACGGTGCGGATTTTATCAAAGGCTGTATTTTTGCTTGTAGTAAACAAACTTCTGTTTAAATTCAATGCTTTCGGCAGCTTCCTCGGTATATTTGTGCATATCGAGGTCACCGAGTCTTGAAATTTCTATCACGCATCCTGCAACGTTAGAGCAGTGGTCGGACACACGCTCGAAATTATTAAGAAGATCCGAAAGAACAAATCCGTGCTCAATAGTACATTCGCTCTTCTGAAGTCTCAGCACGTGATTGAGTTTTATCTGGTCGCGAAGCTGGTCTACTACCTCCTCGATAGGCTCAACCTCGGCGGCAAGAGTCACGTCGTTTTCCGAGAACGCCTTGCCGGTGATATCAAGTATATCGTTTATCGCTGTGCGTAAAACATTCATTTCTTTTGTCGCCTGAGCCGAGAAAGAAAGCTTTTTATCTCTCATCTCCTCCGCAGATTCAACGATATTTACCGAGTGGTCTGATATGCGCTCAAGGTCGCCTATAATGTGTAAAAGCTTGGTTACCTGAACCGCATCCTGCGTATCAAGGCTGCAACCCGAAAGCTTAACGAGATAGCTTCCTATCGCATCCTCAAACTTATCAACCTTGTCCTCAAGCTCCCGCACCTCGTCCGCGATTTTAATATCGTATTCATCAAAGAGCGCCAAAGATTTTTTAAGTGACAGGATAGAAACCTCTGCCATTTCGCGAGCAACCGAAGTAGCCTGGGCGACTGCAATGGAGGGTGTTTCGAAAAGACGCTCGTCGAGCTTGTTGACGGTTTCGCTTCCTCTCTTCTTATCCTTCACCGTAGCCACTGCCAGCTTCTCAAGCTGTTTATAGAACGGTGCTATAGAAATTACAGAGAGAATTTTGAACACAGTATGCACACCGGCAACCCCCCACGCGTTTATGGAAGCATGAGTCAGAGTTAAATCGAAAATGGAATTTACAATATAGAATGCCGAAAGCCAAAGAATAACGCCTATTACGTTAAAATAGAGATGTATCATTGCTGCGCGCTTACCGTTTTTATTTGCACTTATAGATGATATAAGCGCTGTAACACAGGTTCCTATATTCTGACCCATTATTATGGGAATCGCCGCGCCGTAGGTGATAGCTCCCGTAACCGTGAGAGACTGAAGTATACCGACGGATGCTGACGAGGACTGAACTATAACAGTTAGTATAAGTCCTGCCATAACGCCAAGGAGCGGATTTTCAAACATAGTGAGTATAGACTGGAATGCAGGGTCACCCTTCAAGCCCGAAACCGAGCCGGACATAAGGTCCATTCCTACCATAAGAACCGCAAAGCCGAGAAGGATGTTTCCAACCTCCTTTTTCTTGCTGCGTTTTGCAAACATTATAAGGCAGATTCCGATAACCGCAAGTACAGGCATCCAAGCGTCAGGCTTAAGCCACTCAACCCACTCAAGCGTCGAGCCGCCCTCTCCTATGCTGGAAAGAGCTGTGAGCCACGCGGTAACCGCAGTTCCAACGTTAGCGCCCATAATTACGCCGACCGACTGAATAAGCGTCATCGTGCCGGAGTTAACGAAGCCAACTACCATAACGGTGGTTGCCGATGAGGACTGAATAACCGCCGTTACCCCAAGTCCGAGAAGAAATCCCTTAAGAGGATTTGAGGTCATTTTACCAAGTATAATCTTAAGCTGGTTTCCCGCGCTTTTTTTCAGCGCGTTTCCCATAATATCCATTCCGTAAAGGAACAGAGCGAGTCCGCAAAACAGTGTCAGAACATCAAAAACTGTCATATTAAATCATCCTTTTATGTTTTTATTCTTAAATTTTAATTTAGTCTTCCGTAAAACCTCACGGGCTATATAAACTGCTGGTTGTTTATTATGAGCTTGAAGCTGAGGCCAAGCTTGTCCGCTGCCTTGCGGCAAAGCATCATTCTTGCAAGGAATATTTCAAAATAATCCATAAGCGAGCTTATTTTAGTATCTATTCGGATATTAAGCCTTACCTCTTTTTTCTCCGTGTCAAGCTCAACATCCGAAAAATCAACCGAGTAATTAACTCTGTCGTGTATATCAAAGGTTGCAAAATCCGAATTGCGTACACGAGTGCGTCTCACGTCGGATTTATCGGCAAGTATCAAGGCGGCCGCCACTGCATTTACGGGAACTCCCGTTCCCTCGTCGTGATTTCCTATCGCAGTAACTATCGTTGCGATGTCCTCTGCCGGCATCCCCATTTTGTCAAGGAGTCTAAAAGCCATAACGCCGCCGCTTTGGGAATGCTCTATTCTGTTGACAAGATTTCCGATATCGTGAAGATATCCCGCTATCTTAGCAAGCTCCACCGTGTGAGCATCATGACCGAGACTCTCAAGTATATAGGCGGCGCATTCTGCTACCCTTACCACGTGGGCGAAGCTATGCTCGGTGTAACCGAGTGCTGCAAGAGATTCGTCTGCCGCGGTTATATATTTTTTAACGTCCTCGTTTTTCTTTATATCCTCGTAGCTTATCATATTTCCTCCCTCTGAAGCCGTGTAGGTTATAAGCACATAATATAAATCTGAACTCCCCCATAATAATTATAACATCTAAAATAATATTTTCAAGCGTTTTCTCGTAAAAAACGGCTAAATTTCAAAGCTTTTTTTGAGCTTCTCGGCTTCGACTAAAAAAATAAAACAAATTTGCTTTTTTCCTTGACATATTAACGCCCCTGTGATATAATGCATAAATATTAATATAGCCTGGGGAGGTACTCATAGATATGCTCGAATATTTGCGGGATTTTAATATTGTGTCAATTACTCTCAGAATCGTTCTGGCAATGATTATAGGCGGTCTTATAGGTATTGAAAGAGGGAAGCAGGGACGCGCCGCGGGAATGAGAACTCATATACTCGTTTGCCTTGGCTCAACCCTTACGGCAATGCTCGGCTTCTTTGTAAATCAGGAGCTTGGTCTTGCAACCGACCCTATGAGAGTTTCTGCCCAGGTTGTTTCGGGAATAGGCTTTCTCGGCGTAGGAACAATACTTGTAAAGGGACGTTTTCAGATTACGGGACTAACCACGGCGGCGTGCGTATGGGCTACGGCGACTATCGGTCTTGCACTTGGCGTGGGCTTCTTTGAAGGCGCTATCCTCGTATTTTTGGCAACATTCCTTACCGTAACCGTTTTACATAAGCTGGAATACAAGCTCGGCAAGCATCAAAGAAGATTTGGAATGTACGTTGAGATAAATTCAGATAAAGCAATCCGTCAGGCAATAGATCACCTTGAGAGCGTATACGGCGCTACGGGAACGCAGGTCACCCCACCAAGAAGCGGCTCGCCCGGAAATGTCGGCATTGAGGTTAATGTAAATAATGTGAAAAACAAAAACCCCCAGGCAAAGATTTCAGGAGAGCTTGAAGAGCTGGACTTTGTGGTTTTCGCAATAGAATCAATTTAATAACGGTAACTAATGACAAAAGTCGTCGTTTTGAAAAACGACGACTTTTGTTTACATTTTGCAAAGAGAGCTTAAAGCAGAGGAGCGAATATTTTTATAAGATTTCTAAGACATAGCTCAAGCGCTCCAAGACGCACAGAGTCTTTCTCCTTTTCTTTCGACACGCTCAATGTTTTCAAGAACTCATCTCTTACGTATATAACACTTGGAGATGCGTATATCCAAACCGCATCCTCAAAATGATGGGCGAGGCTTCTGTAATCAAGATTCACCGTTCCAACGAGTGCGTATAAATCGTCGCACACTACTGTTTTTTCATGTATGAAGCCGGGGCTGTATTCGTATATTCTTACTCCCGCCTCCATCAGATAGCCATAGGAGCTTTTTGTCATAACCTTAACCAATCTTTTGTCGGCTTTTGCCGGAGTTATTATCCTCACGTCAACACCCCTCACGGAAGCGTTTCTCAACGACTCGGTCAGCTCGTAATCTACAACCAGATAGGGCGTAGTTATATAAAGGTATCTTTCGGCTTGATTTATCATATTTAGTAACGCGTTTTTACACACGGGTCGCTTGTATATAGGCGGTGGTCCTGAGCCAAACGGAATATAAAAGCCGCCGTCGCAATGCTCTGCGGCAAAAATTTCATCAAGGTATTTTCGCGAGTTCAACGACTCCCCGGCAGTAAAATCCCAAATTGACAAAAAGAGCTTGAGAAAGCCCCTCACAGCCTCACCCTCTATGCGAATACCTCCATCCTTCCAAAATCCGAACCGCCTTTTTTTATTTATATACTCGTCGGCTATATTTATTCCGCCGGTATAAGCGCATTTTCCATCAACTATCAGCATCTTTCTGTGGTCCCTGTTATTGTGGGCGGTGGATAGTCTTGGGGTGACGGGTGAAAATCTTAAGCATTTTATTCCCTCGCCGTTAAGTTTTTTATCGTAGTGGGCGGGAAGTGTCTTCATACAACCTATATCATCGTAAATTACGCGCACCTCGACTCCCCGGCTCACCTTTTCCTTTAGCAGTCCATATATTTCACCCCACATTTGCCCCTCTGCAATTATGAAATATTCAAGGAAAATATATTTTTGCGCCGACACTATGTCGGAAAGCATGCTTTGAAACATTACCGCCCCGTCAGAAAAGAACTGCGACGAGGAATTCGAATATATCGAACAGAGCCTGTCATCGTTAAGTATTGCAAACGCCTTTCCAGACGCCATCGCGCTTTTTTTCTTAAGATGTGAGAACGCCTCGTCCCGCATTTCAATAATTCCGTCATTACCCGTGTTAAATACCGTAAGACTGTTTTGGATTTTTACCATCCTTTCGGCATGCTTTCTCGATACCCTTCTCGAATAGAACAGAAGATAAAGCACCATCCCAAACGGCGGGGTGAGCATTACTATTACCAACCACGAAACCTTATACTCGGGATTCGCGTCTCTATTTACAAGACTTATGACCGTGAGAATATTTACGAAAGCTATGAAAACAAGCGCCCACGCCGAAAAGGCGTACGCAAAAAACACAATATAAAAAAGCAACGCAAGCTCTGCCAATATCAAAACGGCAGATATAAAATATCTTGAAAACAGAATTTTACATAGCTTTCTCATAGTTACCTCAAAAAAAGGTGTTGCAGTATGACCTTTGCCATATTGTAACACCTTTTCTTATTTGTTATTCACTTTTAGCTTATAGGTGAAGCACCCTGTCGCGTATTTCCTCAGTTCTTCCCTGATTCCAATACTGCGTTCCGATATATCCGCAGGTTCTTCGGGCGACGTTCATCTTCGACTGGTCGCGGTTTTTACAGTTAGGGCATTCCCAAACGAGTTTTCCATCCTCATCCCTCTCTATGCTTATCTCTCCGTCGTATCCGCACACCTGACAAAAGTCGCTCTTAGTATTAAGCTCTGCGTACATTATATTGTCATATATGAACTCCATAACGCCAAGAACAGCTTCAATATTATTCTGCATATCCGGCACCTCTACGTATGAAATAGCTCCGCCGGGTGAGAGAGCTTGGAATTTTGCCTCAAGCGCGAGCTTGTCAAAGGCGTCTATGGGCTCTGTAACATGAACATGGTAGGAGTTGGTTATATAGCTTCTATCGGTTACGCCCTTCACGATTCCGAATCTGTTCTGAAGGCACTTTGCGAACTTATACGTAGTGCTCTCAAGCGGTGTTCCGTAAAGCGAGTAGTCTATATTCTCCTCTCTCTTCCACTTCGCAGTATATTCGTTGAGCATTCTCATTATCTCAAGCCCCAGCTCCTCACCCTCAGGCTCGGTGAGCTTTTTGCCGATAAGAGCGTAAACGCATTCCCAAAGACCTGCATATCCAAGCGAAAGGGTGGAATATCCGCCGTGCAGATACTTGTCTATTGTTTCCCCCTTTTTGAGTCTTGTCAAAGCGCCGTGCTGCCAGAGTATCGGGGCGGCGTCGGAGAGCGTTCCCGAAAGTCTTTCGTGTCTGCATTGCAGGGCTCTGTGGCAAAGCTCCATTCTCTCGTCAAAAATTCTTCTGAACGCCGTCATATTACCGCCGGCAGACAGACCTATATCAACGAGGTTGACAGTGACCACGCCTTGATTAAACCTGCCGTAATACTTCGGCTTGCCGTCCTCGTCTACGTACGGGGTAAGAAAGCTGCGGCATCCCATACAGGTATAGCACTGCCCGTTTCCGTTCTTGTCCACCTTGTTTTTAAGCATTATTTTTTCGGAGATATAATCCGGCACCATTCGCTTTGCAGTGCATTTTGCCGCAAGCCTTGTGAGATAGTAATACTTTGTATCAGGACGGATGTTATCCTCCTCAAGCACGTAAATGAGCTTTGGAAAAGCAGGGGTTATCCAGACTCCCTCCTCATTCTTTACGCCCTGCAGGCGCTGAATTAGAACCTCTTCTATAATAAGAGCAAGGTCGGCGCGCTCCCTCTCGCACTTAGCCTCACCAAGATACATAAACACTGTGATAAACGGCGCCTGACCGTTAGTTGTCAAAAGGGTTACGACCTGATACTGTATGCACTGAACTCCCTTTTGTATTTCTCTGCGGAGTCTTTTTTCGGTTATTTTTGATATGAGCGCCTCGTCGGTAACACCTGCCTCAAGAAGCTCTGCCTCAACGTTTTTCCGTATTTTTTTACGGCTTACGTCAACAAAGGGCGCAAGATGAGTAAGGCTTATTGACTGACCGCCGTACTGGTTTGACGCAACCTGTGCGATAATCTGAGTCGAAATGTTGCAAGCGGTGGAAAAACTATGGGGCTTTTCTATCATCGTTCCACTTATTACCGTTCCGTTCTCTAGCATATCCTCAAGGTTTACGAGGTCGCAATTGTGCATATGCTGGGCAAAATAATCGGCATCGTGGAAATGTATGAGTCCTTCCTCGTGAGCTTTTACTATATCGGCGGGCAAAAGTATTCTTCTGGTTATATCCTTTGACACCTCGCCTGCCATATAGTCGCGCTGAACGCTGTTGACGGTTGGGTTTTTGTTTGCGTTCTCTTGCTTTACCTCTTCATTATTACACTCTATTAAGGTAAGTATCTTGTCGTCGGTGGTGTTTGCCTTGCGGACAAGCTCCCTCTTATATCTATACGTGATGTAAGCCTTTGCCAAGGTGTAAGCGCCGAGCTTCATTATCTCGTCCTCTACCATATCCTGCACTTCCTCAACGCTCACCGCGCGCCCCATCTTCTCACATTCTGTGACGACGTTTGCGGTTATATTCTTAACCGACTCCTCGCTTATTCTGTCAGACTCGTCTACGGCAAAGTTCGCCTTTCTTACGGCAGCGGCTATCTTTTCACCCTCAAATACTACCTCTGCTCCGTTTCTTTTTATAAGCTTCATATTTATTAACTCCCAAAAACCAGGTTTTTCTTTCGTGCATTAATATTATAACTAGATATTGTGGTTTTGTCAATAGCAAATATCAATATATTGTGATTTCGTTTTTCCGTTTTGACGGCAATTTTTGATAAAAAAACTCTCAAATTTCTAATATTTTTAAGAAAAAAAGTATATTTGTTCATAAATATATTGTATAATTATTCTCACAAATTATTTTAAGGATAAAAAATATGCTTCAATTAAGAGAAATCAAAAAGGATTACGTTACCTCCTCAGAGACCGTGCAGGCTCTCAAGGGAGTAAGTATTTCCTTCAGAAAAAAGGAGTTCGTTTCTATTCTCGGTCCCTCCGGATGCGGAAAAACCACGCTCCTCAACATTATAGGAGGTCTTGACCATTATACGTCCGGCGACCTAATTATAGGCGGAAGAAGCACCAAGTCGTACAGTGACAGGGACTGGGACGTTTACAGAAACCACAGAATAGGCTTTATCTTCCAGAGCTACAACCTCATACCGCATCAGACGGTGCTTGGAAACGTTGAGCTTGCGCTCACAATTTCCGGTGTAAGCCGCGAGGAAAGAATACGCCGCGCGAAAAACGCGCTCGACCGCGTAGGTCTTTCGGGCCAATATTATAAAAGGCCTAATCAGCTTTCGGGCGGTCAGTGTCAGCGCGTAGCTATTGCAAGAGCGCTCGTAAACGACCCCGAAATACTTCTTGCAGACGAGCCCACGGGTGCACTCGACACAGTAACCTCGGTTCAGATAATGGACCTTATAAAAGAGATTTCGGGCGAGCGCCTTGTAATAATGGTTACTCATAACCCCGAAATTGCGGACCAGTATTCTTCAAGAATAATCAGACTTCTTGACGGTAACGTGATAGAGGATACCAACCCCTTCTCACCCGAGGATGAGGAGAAGGAATGCAAAGAAACCGCCGCTATCGAAAAGCAGGAGCTCGATGAGGCTCTCAGCACGGTAGCAACCGAAAAGGAGCGCAAAAAAGTCGTTAAAAAGAGGAAGGAAAAGGCAAAAATGTCCTTTTTCACGGCATTTATGCTTTCTGCAAAGAACCTTCTTTCTAAAAAAGGCCGTACTAC
>JAZORD010000063.1:0-11375 GCA_045656445.1 Eubacteriales bacterium
GGGGCCGGTGAGAACGTCCTTCTTGGAAAGGGGCAGGATAGCAGCCTTGAAGGGAGCGAGGGCGGGATGGAAGTGCAGAACGGTGCGGACATCGTCGTTACCCTTCTTGTCCTGACCAACAACTTCTTCGTCGTAAGCCTCGCAGAGGAATGCGAGAGTTACGCGGTCTGCACCGAGGGAAGGCTCGATAACATAGGGGATATAGTGCTCGTTGCGCTCCTGATCGTAGTAGGTCATATCCTGGCCGGAAGTGGTCTGGTGAGCGGTGAGGTCAAAGTCGGTACGGGATGCAACGCCCCACAGTTCGCCCCACTCGGTGAAGGGGAAGGCAAACTCGAAGTCGGTGGTTGCATTGGAGTAGTGAGAAAGCTCTTCGGGATCGTGGTCACGCAGACGCAGGTTCTCGTCCTTGATGCCAAGGTCGAGCAGCCACTGGTGGCAGAATTCCTTCCAGTACTTGAACCAGTCAAGCTCGGTTCCGGGCTGGCAGAAGAACTCAAGCTCCATCTGCTCGAACTCACGGGTACGGAAGGTGAAGTTACCCGGGGTGATTTCGTTACGGAAGCTCTTACCTACCTGGCAAACGCCGAAGGGCAGCTTGCGGCGGGTAGAGCGCGGAATATTCTGGAAGTTGACAAAAATACCCTGTGCGGTCTCGGGACGGAGGTAAACGGTGTTCTTAGCGTCCTCGGTAACGCCCTGGAAGGTCTTGAACATGAGGTTGAACTGACGGATATCGGTCCAGTTGTGCTTGCCGCAGGTGGGGCAGGCGATGTTGTGCTCTTCGACGAACTGCTTCATCTCAGCGTGGCTCATAGCGTCAACGCTGCGGCCGAGGTCGAAGTTATTTTCCTGGCACCAGTCTTCGATGACCTTGTCTGCGCGGAAACGCTCGTGGCACTCCTTGCAGTCCATGAGGGGGTCGGAGAAGCCGCCGACGTGACCGGAAGCAACCCAGGTCTGGGGGTTCATGAGGATAGCTGCGTCAAGGCCGACATTGTAGCGGTTTTCCTGAACGAACTTCTTCCACCATGCCTTCTTGACGTTGTTCTTGAGTTCAACGCCGAGGGGGCCGTAGTCCCAGGTGTTTGCAAGGCCGCCGTAAATTTCGCTGCCTGCAAAAATGAAGCCGCGGTTCTTGCACAGGGCGACTATCTTTTCCATTGTCTTTTCGCTGTTTTTCATTTTCTACTCCATTTATGTAAATAATTATTTATATATCCTTTGTTGTTTCGCACCAAACTATACCATCTTTGTGCGACACGGGTATGACGGTTAGCATCTCTCCAGACAAATTCGGGTCTTCGGAAAAGAAATTAACCTCAACATAGGTATCAGAATGGGCGGAATACACTCCATCTGCTCCTCGGGTCTCAGCTATTACAGAAAGCGGTCTGCCACAGCTTACGATACCGTCAAGAATTTCATCTCTCGTTTCGTTTTTTATATTTATAAGCCGCGCGCTGCGTTCCCTTTTCGTTGCCTCAGGCACTTGGTTTTCATAATACGCGGCTTCTGTTCCCTCTCTTTTTGAGTATGCAAAAACGTGGGCGTCAAGAAATCCTGCCCGACGGACGAAATCCGCCGTTTCCGAAAAATTCTCCTCGGTTTCTCCGGGGAATCCAACCATAAGGTCCGTTGTAAAGGTAGCATTGGGAATATTTTCGCGTATTTTTTCTATTATTTGCATCGCCTGCCGACTGTTATATCTACGCTTCATCCGTCGCAGAACCGCATCCGCCCCGCTCTGCAGAGAAAGGTGAAAATGCGGAGCAAGAATCTTCTTATCCTTCACTTTCATAACAAAATCCTGACCTATGAGCTCAGGGGCAAGCGAACCGAGCCTTATTCTTTCACAGCTCCCTCTTGCATCAAGCTCCGAGATAAGCTCGGCAAGCGTATATCTCTCGTCAAAATCCCTTCCGTAAGAGCCGGTTTCAATACCGGTAAGAACTATCTCACGAGTGCCGCCGCGATAAAGCGACTCAACCTCGGCTATAACGTCATCTTTGGGCTTAGACCTCACTCTTCCGCGAGCGCCCGCAATCGCACAATAAGTGCATTTTGACTCGCAACCGTCTTCAATTTTTACGTACGCTCGCGTTCTGGGAGCACGTTTGACGGTCATTCTCTCAAAGGTAGCCTTTGATACGTCTGTGGTGCTTACTATAGGCAGCTCTGTGCTTTGTCTGTCCTCAAGAATTTTCTCAGCCATAGCGACAAGTGAAAGCTTGTTTTCCGTTCCTATCACAACGACAACACCGGGCAGGCTTGCTACCTCATCGGGCGCGCGCTGACTGTAGCACCCCATAACCATAATAACGGCGTTAGGATTTTTCTTGTGCGCGCGTCTTATAAATTGACGCGATTTTCTGTCACTCTCGGCAGTTACCGTGCAGGTGTTTATAACGTAAACGTCGCACACGGCATCAAAATTGCATACCTGAAAGTCTCGTGCCGAAAACGCCTCTCCGACTGCCTCGGTTTCGTACTGGGAAACCTTGCACCCGAGAGTATAAAGTCCCACTTTGTACAAAAGGCAGTCCTCGCTTTCAAATTAGTTTCCTAGATATACCTCGGGCTTCAAAACGCCAACGAATGGAAGCGCGCGGTATTTTTCAGCATAATCAAGTCCGTATCCCACTACGAACTCGTCGGGAATCTCAAGACCGATATAATCCGGCACAAACTCCACCTTTCTTCTTGAGGGCTTATCAAGAAGAGTGCAGGTTTTGACGCTCTTAACCCCTTTGTTTGTGAGATATTTTTTAAGGTAAGAGAGCGTTGAGCCGCTGTCTATAATATCCTCAATAATCAAGATGTCGCACTCATCAAGGTCAGGGCGCGCAAGGTCAAGAACTATATTTATCGTGCCTGCCGATACTGTTCCTGCGCCGTATGATGAAACTCGCATACAGTCGATTTCAACCGGCACGCTCACCTTTTTCATAAGGTCGCTCATAAACATAAGCGAGCCTTTGAGAATACAGAGCATAACCAGATTTTTATCCGGCGTTCCGTAATCCTCATCAATCTGTTTTGCTATTCTCGTAGTGATTTCGTCAAGCTCTTTTTCCGATACAAGAATTCTGTCAATGTCCTTATGCATAGTCCACCTGCAAATATGTATTCATACCGATATTTTAACAGAAAACGTCTTGAAAGTCAATATATCGCAAGGACATAAATATGTAAATTATAAAATATTTGTATTAATACTTGACAAATGTTGTTTTTTCAGTTATAATATATCGTGCTTTCGTATGAATACGCGAAAATGGGATGCATTTACCTGCTCCCCGACGTTAATTAAACCAAAGGAGGTGCTATCATGAAGAGAACATATCAGCCTAAGAAAAGACAGAGAAAAAAGGAACATGGCTTTAGAAAAAGAATGGCAACGGCTAACGGCAGAAAAGTTCTTAAAAGAAGACGCGCCAAGGGTAGAGCTCGCCTCACCTATTGATTTGTGTCACGCGCAGTGACCGTCACTTAACGTGACCTACAAAACCTCCGATAAAACGCGCTATGCTGTGCATTTTTATCGGGGTTTTTGTTTAATAATTAATTTTTGCAGGAAAGGATGATTTTTATGAAATTTGTAGCACTGTGTGAAAATCATCTGTTTTCAAAAGCGTATTCAAAGGGTAAGAGAGCCGTGACGTCCGCTCTCGCCGTGTACGTTTTGCCCGATTATGCGGCAAAACGGCTTGCAAAATCACACCCAGAAAAGAAAATAGTTAACCGAATAGGTCTGACGACCTCGACGAAACTCGGAGGCGCTGTCATCAGATCAAGATGCAGACGCATTTTGCGCGAAGGGCTTAGAGCAATCGAAAAGGAAAAAGAATTAAAAAAAGGATTCCTTATAGTCATAGCAGCGCGCAGCGCGGCAGTTTCTAAAAAAAGCCGCGATATAAAAAGCGAGCTTGACGTAGCATTTACAAAGCTCGATATGTTCAAAAATCGATGAAACATGTAATGATATGGCTGATAGGCCTATACCGTAAGTATATCTCCCCAATAAAACCGCCCTGCTGCAGATTTACACCAACCTGCTCGGCTTACGCTATAGAGGCATTTAAGAAACGCGGTTTTTTCGTTGGAATGATTCTAACGATAAGCAGAATCGTTCGCTGCAACCCATTTTCTAAGGGCGGATACGACCCCGTCCCAGAAAAAGGACTCAGGAACAAGAAAAGCAGGGAAACCGAGAGAGATACAATCACAACCAAAGAAAAGGACAATTTATAATGTTTAATTGGCTTTATAATCTACTTGGAACTGTTCTTGGATGGTTCAGTAGTCTTTTTGGAGGAAGCTATGCGCTTGGACTCCTCCTTTACGCTTTGGCTTTCAAAATCATTTTTCTGCCTTTCTCAATAAAGCAACAGAAAAACCAGATTGCGATGGCAAAGCTCACACCCAAAATATCACTTATAAGAGCAAAATACAAAGGAAGAACCGACAGGGTTACTCAGCAGAAGATGCAGCAGGAAATCATGGAGCTTCAACAAAAAGAGGGATACAGTCCCTTCTCCGGTTGCCTGCCTATGCTTATTCAGCTTCCGCTTATTATCTTCCTTTATAACGTTATCAGAAAGCCTCTTTCCTTCATCGCAAAGGTGTCGGACGATGTTATACTCAATGTTCACAACCTGGTGAACCCCGAAAACATTCTCGAATCTGCAAAGAACATTGAGCAGATAGGACTCATATCTAAAATAAACGCGTACATCACCGATCCCGACATTGGTGAACTTCGCGCCGCAACATTTTTCAAGGATACCGGCCTTGAATTAAGCAAAATCCCCGATTTCAATCTTTTCGGAATCAACCTTGCCGAAACTCCGAGCTTCGCTAACTTTTCCATTCTCGTGCTTATACCCGTGCTTGCTGCAGGCTTTCAGTGGCTGACTATGTGGCTGACACGTAAGATTAACGGCAACGGTATGCAGCTTCAAGGCGACGCGCAGACTCAGGCTTCAATGAGAATTATGGACCTCGTAATGCCGCTTATGACCCTGTTCATCGCATTCGGATTTTCCGGAATGCTCGGTCTTTACTGGATATACCAGTCTATATTCTCAATAATCCAGATGTTCATTTTGGCAAAGGCTATGCCTATTCCGAAATTCACAGAGGAAGAAATTAAGGCTATGCGTAAGGCAGAGAAGGAAGCCGAAAAGGCTCAGAAAACCGCGCTCAAGCAACAACCAAAATTCCGTTCGCTTCACTATATAGACGAGGACGATTATGACGAGCTTCCCGAGGTAAAATCCAAAAACCCCGGCTCTCAGAAAAAGCTTAACCCATCCGACGCTCCGGAAATTAAAGACTGATAAGGAATAACATTTATGATTAAAGAAATAATTGCAACCGGTAAAGACGTTGTAGAAGCAAAGGAAAATGCAAGAGCCGCGCTAGGCGCAGGTCCTCTTGACGACGTAAATTTTGAAATACTTCACGCAGGAAGCAAAGGAATTTTCGGAATTATCGGTGTGAAGCCCGCGCAGGTCAAGGCTTATATAAAGCTTCCCGACCTTGAGGAAAGACACCGCAGAAAGTCTGAAAGACCCCGTCGTGAAAACAACGGTGAGGTACGCAGCGAAAAGAAGCAGAAGAATAAAAACAATCAGAAGAAAAAGGAAGAAAAGAAGCAGGATACCGCAAAGAGCAAGGTAATTCCCGAAACCGAACTCAAGCTTGAGCCTAAAAACGTTAGCGAGGGCGAGGATATGTCCTTCGACTTCGTTAAGACGGTTATTGCCGATATCGGACTTTCCGCGGAGGCTTCACTCTTCTCCTGCGAGGACGGCACGAGAAGAATTATAATCTCGGGAGATGATGCTTCAACTCTTATAGGTCACCACGGAGATACGCTTGATGCGCTTCAGTATCTTGCAAATCTCGCTTCCGCAAGGAAGAATATCAACGGCGAGCGCGACAAGAGCCGCGTTACCATAGATATTGAGGGATACCGTGCAAAAAGAGAGGAAACTCTACGCGCTCTTGCGCGCCGCATGGCAGCAAAGGCGCTTCGCAACAGGCGCAGCGTTATGCTTGAGCCTATGAGCGCTTACGAAAGAAGAATAATACACTCTGAAATTCAGGGCATCGAGGGAGTTTCGACAAATTCTATCGGCTCTGATAACAACAGAAAGATAGTTATCTTCCTCACTGACAAGAAGCCTCAGGAGCTTTTTGATAAGGAAGCCGAGGAAGAAGCTGCACGCGAGGCAGAAGCATTCGTATCTAATGTGAAATCGGTTGAAGTCAGCTATCCTACAAGCGATGATGCAGACGAGGTAGTTGCGGCTGAAATCACCGTTGATGAAGAAAACGACAAGGAAAATGACTGATTACACCGCTACAATAGCGGCAATCTCTACCCCACCCGGCAAGGGTGGGGTTGCCGTTGTGAGAATTTCAGGCATAGATGCGCTTGAGATTGCTTCCGAGGTTTTTATAACAAGATCTATAAAAAGCTTAAAATCCGCAACCCCAAGGGTACAGTACAGGGGCGACGTGATATATCTAGGCAGCGTTATTGACGATGGAATGGCAACCTATTTCAAAGCGCCAAATTCTTACACGGGCGAGGACGTCGTGGAAATTTCCTGTCATGGCGGCGTCCTTGTCACAAGAACCGTTCTGGAAGCCCTTTTCGTATGCGGAGCGAATCCTGCCACAGCAGGCGAGTTTACAAGACGCGCATTTATAAACGGCAAGCTCTCGCTCGTTGAAGCCGAGGCTATCGGTAATCTTCTCGAGGCAGAAAGCCTTGAGCAAGTAAAGCTTTCCTCAGTGCACTCGCGAGAGATTTTAACGGAAAAGATAAACGAGATACGCGAGCGTCTTACCTCGGTTTTAAGCTCTGCGTATGCGAGAATAGACTATCCCGATGAGGATCTCGGCGATTTTTCAGACGCAGAATCCGTAGACATCCTTGAGGATACCGCAGCAAAAATAGAAAAGCTCGTAGCCACCTATCAAACAGGAAAAGCCGTGAAAGAGGGCGTCAGAACGGTTATATGCGGAAAGCCCAACGTTGGTAAAAGCACACTATATAACCTTCTTCTCGGTCGCGAAGCGGCAATAGTTACAGATATTGAGGGAACTACAAGGGACGTTCTTACAGAGAGAATACCGATTGGCAAGATTGTTTTAAGCCTTTCTGATACTGCCGGTGTACGAAGCGGCAAGGAGCTTGATCCGGTTGAAAAAATAGGCATTAGCCGAAGCATTGAAAGCATTCTTTCGGCGGAGCTTGTTTTGGCAGTGTTTGACGTATCAAAAGATTTCACCCTTGAGGACAGAGAGCTTATAAGCGAGATATCAAAGTCCCAAGCAGCGAAAATTGCCGTCTTGAACAAGTCCGATATCGGCGCTAAATTTGACAAAACACATATAGAAAAAGTCTTTGACAGCGTAATTGAAATTTCCGCCAAGGAGCGAGGCGACGATGCTATTGAAGCGTTAACGAATGTTATAAATTCTCTTTTCACAGATGAGAAAATAACTGTAGGTTCGGATGCTATAATCTCCTCCGCAAGACAAAACGCTGAGCTCGTCCGTTCGCTGACGCTTGTAAGGTCGGCGATTGATGCATATAAATCCGGTCTTGCGCAGGATGCCGCATCCTCGGATGTTGAGCGTGCGCTGGGAGCTATAGCAGAGCTTGATGGCAGAGCCGTTTCTGAAAACGTGGTTGCGGATATATTCTCAAAATTCTGCGTTGGCAAATGAGGTCTATAATGGAATTTAAAAGATTTACTAAAAATGACAGCGGCTTCATCTGTAAAAATTGCGGAAAAGAGGTTTTGCCACTTGGATACACCTCTCGCAACCACTGCCCGTTTTGCCTCTGCTCCTTGCACGTGGATATAAACCCCGGTGACAGGGCAAACGAATGCGGCGGTATTTTAAGACCAATGCAAACTCTGCCCGACGCAAAGCGAGGATACATAATAATTCATCGCTGTGACAGGTGCGATGCAATAGTGAGAAACAAGGCCGCTCACGAAGCAAAAGTGCAGCCCGACGACATGGAGCTTATAATTAAGCTCACAGCAGGAAACCACTGATAAACCATACCAAATTTCATTTTTTACACTTATATATTAAAAAATAAACAATATTTTAAAAGGAGTTTTATAAAAATGGCAAAAAAGAATTCTTTAACAGCAAGCTATGATTCTCTCCCCCTCATATTAAGAATCATTATACAGATTATCGGTGGAGTAGTTGTAGGCGGTATTTACCGTATAGTTAAGTATTTCGAATCTAAGAATATCGTTACTCTTGTGGTCGGTCTTGTCACGACCTTCACCGGCTTCGGCAATATTATTGCTTGGGTAGTTGACCTTGTAACACTTATCATAAACGGTAAGTACACTGCTTTTGTAGATTAATCTACATATCCGCTAAAAAAGATGCCTCAAATGTCTTTGAGGCATCTTTTTTATTTTGTTCTCAAAATAATAAAAATTACTATCGCGCAGGAAAGTGTTACAGCGCCTAAAATAAGCATTATAACCGACTGCTTATTAAATTTAGCTTCCATTTTGCCGCTTATCAATTTAGCCCGTTTCAGTGCCGTTGAGACCGGCTTATAAAGAAGCATCGTAATAGCTGCATTCATAAGTGTTTTTGCCAGATTAAACGGGAGTATAAGCTTGGGTAACCATTCCATCACCGTCTCGCGCGTCATATCCGGATTGAATATTGGAACTACAAAAATATTCAATCCTACCATAAGCACCGTAGTAACAATCACTGCAGCATAAAGACCGATGATTGCACCGTTAAAGTTTCTTTTTTTCTTATATATCAGTGCCGCAGTACCCGAAAAGCAGGCAGAGGAAGCAAAATTCATAAACAACCCCCAAAAGCTAGTATCGCTTATACTGGCAAACTCAATGAACGCTGGTATAAATGACATAATAATCGCTGCCACCGGACCATAAATAAACGCCGCAATCGCAAGAACGGCGTCCTTTGCATCAAAGGTCAGAAACAACACCGGAATACGAAACGCGAACGTTACAGCGTATGCAAGCGCCGCAAACATCGCCATGCCCACAAGCTTTTTGACGTCTACTGATTTTGTTTTTTTATTTTGACTTTCCATAAAACCTCCAAAAAAGCTCCCCGCACACAAATGCAGGGAGCTACAATTACTCTGTATGTACGTATATAGATTTTATGCGACACGGGGGTCGCCTTATGAATATATGCGTATATACAAAGCACATTTGTTTTCTCATCCGGACTTTACCGTCGGTCAAGGAATTACACCTTGTCGGGCGAGAGAAGCTCGCTTCGCAGACTTTACTGCCGGTATGGATTTTCACCAATCCCCAAAAAATGTGTTTTTGTTTTTGAGTTATATTGCCCGACGCAAATGCATCGGGCAATAAATATTATTTTTAGACTGGTATTCTTATTAAGAATTAGCCAAGGATCTCAGCAACAACGCCCGAACCAACGGTACGTCCACCCTCACGGATAGCGAAACGAAGACCCTTCTCGCAAGCGATAGGAGTGATGAGTTCAACGTTCATATCTACGTTATCGCCGGGACGGCACATTTCAACATCAGCGGGAAGATTGATGATACCGGTAACGTCGGTTGTTCTGAAGTAGAACTGAGGTCTGTAACCGGAGAAGAAGGGCTTAGAACGGCCGCCTTCCTTTTCGGTAAGAACGTAAACCTGACCAACGAACTTGGTGTGGGGAGTGATAGATCCGGGCTTAGCAAGAACCTGACCTCTTTCGATCTCGTTCTTCTGGACACCACGGAGAAGAAGACCAACGTTGTCTCCAGCTTCTGCGCTGTCCATGAGCTTATGGAACATCTCGATACCGGTTACAACAGTCTGCTTAGACTCTTCGGAAAGACCAACGATTTCAACAACGTCTGCCATCTTGATGGTACCGCGCTCTACTCTACCGGTAGCAACTGTACCACGGCCGGAGATGGAGAATACGTCCTCAACAGGCATAAGGAAGGGGAGGTCAGCCTTTCTGTCAGGAGTAGGAATATAGGAGTCAACTGCTGCCATGAGTTCCTTAATGCAAGCGAACTCGGGAGCGTCAAGACCGTTAGAAGAGGTGAGAGCCTCACGAGCAGAACCACGAACGATCGGAATGTCGTCGCCGGGGAAATCGTACTCAGAAAGAAGGTCTCTGATTTCCATTTCAACAAGGTCAAGAAGCTCTTCGTCGTCAACGATATCGCACTTGTTCATGAAAACAACGATTGCGGGAACGCCAACCTGACGAGCCAGCAGGATGTGCTCACGAGTCTGAGCCATGGGGCCGTCGGTAGCAGCGATAACAAGGATAGCACCGTCCATCTGAGCAGCACCGGTGATCATGTTCTTAATATAGTCAGCATGGCCGGGGCAGTCAACGTGAGCATAGTGACGAGCGTCAGTCTCATACTCAACGTGAGCGGTGTTGATGGTAATGCCGCGCTCGCGCTCTTCGGGAGCCTTGTCGATCATGTCGTAGGCTTCGAACTTAGCCTGGCCCTTCAGGGACAGGTACTTGGTGATAGCAGCGGTGGTGGTGGTCTTACCATGGTCAACGTGACCAATGGTACCGATATTTACGTGGGGCTTAGTTCTTTCGAATTTTGCTTTAGCCATTGTTCGTTTCCTCCTGTGTTTTCAAATAAATAAGAGTCGTTAGATAGTCCTATTCTATACGATTTCTTGCGAAATTGCAATAGTTATTCAAGGATTTATTTGCCGGAAACCAGCTTTTCCTGAATGGACTTGGGTACTTCTGCGTAATGGCTGGGCTCCATGGCATACTGGCCACGGCCCTGGGTGTTGGAGCGCAGATCGGTGGCATAACCGAACATGTTGCCCAGGGGCACATGTGCATCGATCTGGATGGCACCGGTACGGCTTTCCTGACCCTGAATCTGGCCACGACGAGAGTTCAGGTCACCGATAACGGTACCCATATAATCGTCGGGAACGATGACGGAAACCTTCATGATGGGCTCAGTCAGCACGGGATCAGCCTTGCGCATAGCCTCCTTGAATGCCATAGAACCGGCAATCTTAAAGGCCATTTCAGAGGAGTCAACCTCGTGGTAAGAACCATCAAACAGGGTTACCTTGACGTCAACAACGGGGTAACCGGCCAGCACACCGCTGTGCATAGCACCCTGGATACCCTGGTCAACAGCAGGAATATACTCCTTGGGAACAGAGCCACCAACGATAGCGTTGACGAACTCGTAACCCTTGCCGGGCTCGTTGGGCTCAACGGTGATCTTAACATGACCGTACTGACCCTTACCGCCGGACTGACGGGAGTACTTGTGATCCACGCTGACCTGCTTGCGGATGGTCTCC
>JAZORD010000064.1:0-5657 GCA_045656445.1 Eubacteriales bacterium
GACAAATACTTATATCATACAGAGAATTCGTGTCTACGGCAAGACGCGGGATAAGCTCTTGTTTTTCCTGTGATGAGGATGAGCCGATATTCCGCTCCAGCTCAAAAAGAATTCTTGACCGCGCAATAGGCGAACGTGAAGAAAAAAAGGCAAGCCTTTCTTTCATCCAAAAAGACCTTTCCCTTACTCTCACCTGCAAAATGGAGAAAGCAGATGCAGATGCGGTTTGGATAGTCTACGAGGTAGACTGCAACCCCCAAAGACCGAAACGGGAGTATATAGCTCAGGCAAGAGGAGAGGGCTACGTCTGCGCCTTAGCCTACGCTAAGGAGAAGGGGCTTAGGCGTGTTAAATTAAACTTCATTTACACCAACTCCGAAACTGAAAAGTACAGCGAGACGTCAGAATTCGCCACGATAGAAAAGCTGGAACGTTTTTTTGAAAAATGCGCGATTTCCGTCAGTATATATGCAAAGCCTGAAATAGACCGCGTAACCCGGCGCCTTCCGTCAATGAGAGCGCTAAGATTTCCTTACCAAACCGTGCGTGACGGTCAAGAGGAATTTGTTCAAAAGGTTTATAAAAACATTGCACGGGGTACTACCCTGTTTGCAACGGCGCCCACCGGAACGGGAAAGACGGTGGCGGCGCTTTACCCCGCTATTCGCGCAATGGGTGATGGAAAAAGAGACAAAACCTTCTACCTCACACCTAAGGACACAACTGCCGACGCGGCGGTGGATTGCCTCAATCTTATGGCGGACTCCGGGGCGCTTATAAGGGCGATAAAGATTACCGCTAAGGATAAATGCTGTAAAAACGGCAGGCTATGCCGCGAAAGGCGGGATTTGTGTGAAAACTCAAATATGAAAAGGCTTCCGGATGCCGTCCTTGCGCTTTACGGTGAGGGCCTTACTGTGATAACGGGTGAAAGGATTGATGCTGTCGCAAAGGCTCACAAGGTTTGCCCTTACGAGCTTTCGCTATGCTACGCGGAGCTTTGCGACGTCGTAATATGCGATATTAACTATCTTTTTGACCCGGACGTGTATATAAAAAGATTTTTTGAGGCGGGGGGAAACTATACCTTCCTTATTGACGAGGCTCACAATTTGCCGGACCGCGCAAGAGAGCTATATTCCTCAGAAATCTTGGAAGACGACCTTCTTCCGTCGGCAAGCGAGGTTCTTCTCGGAGAGCATTCAAATCTAAAAAAAGTTGCACGGGTGGCGTACTCAGAATTTAAAGACACTCTTTTCCCTCTTTTGAAGGAAGAAATTCGCATAGGAGAGGACGGAGAAAAGCGCGCGGCAACCCACACCAAAGAGATTCCCGTAAGACTCTACGACCTATTCGACAGACTGCTTGATGCCGCGGAGGAGGAAATATTTCAAAACAGAGCGGCAAAGGATGAGCTTGCTGACAGACGCTCCTCTTTTCTCCGCGATTACTACTACAAAATCAAAAAGTTCCGCTCTGTTATGCAGGCATTCGATTCATCCTACGAGATGTTTCTGTTTTATTCCGATGAAAAAATAAGGGTAAAGCTATTCTGCATTGATACGGCAAAAGAAATTTCCAAGCGTCTTGAGAAGGGACGCGCCGCCATATTTTTCTCTGCCACCCTCACCCCGCTTTACTACTACAAATCGATTCTCGGAGGCGAAACCGCCTCCGAAACCCTTTCACTTGACTCCCCCTTCGTTTCTGAGCAGCTATCGGTAAGCATGATGGATTCTGTAAGCACCCGCTACTCCGAAAGGACGGATACTCTCTCGGCGGTTTGCCGCGTTATAGCGGCAACGGTTTCGGCAAAGCGCGGAAAATATATAATCTTTGCTCCGTCCTTTGTATATGCTGACGCCTTAGCCAAGGCATTCTCGGCTAAATATCCAAAGATAAAAACACTGGTGCAAACCAAAACGATGACAGGGGCGGAAAAGAGAGATTTTCTTTTGGAGTTTTCAAAGGACGACAAATCCTATCTCGTTGCCTTTTGCGTTATGGGTGGTATTTATTCTGAGGGGATTGACCTTGCGGGCGACAGTCTTATAGGAGCGGTAATTGTCGGGATAGGTATGCCGGCGCTCTCCTATGAGCGCGAGGCTATCGCCGCATATTATGACGAAAAGTACGATGAGGGAAAGCTGTTTGCCTACGTATATCCCGGAATGAACAGGGTGCTTCAAGCAGCGGGGCGCGTAATTCGCCGCGAGGACGACAGGGGTGTTATAGTCCTCGTTGACGACAGGTTTGATGACCCTATATACAAAAAAATCATTCCTACGCTATGGCGGGGAATGGAATTTATAAAAGACCCCAAGGAGCTCAGAGCAAGACTTGACGAGTTCTGGGGAGAAAGCAAAGAATAGCCCTGCGATCTATTAAAATCGCGGGCTATTTTTATATTTATTCTCGTCTAACCGTGCAAAAACTTTCTTTCGTTATATTATCATTCTATTTTAATAAAATTCCGCGCCCAAGGTCCAAAACGTCTAGGTAACATTTATTAGTAAAAAACTCAGGCGCGTTTGACCTGATATTCCGTTCTATGATTACAGGATTTTTACATTTCCTAAAAACCCTTTTATACTTATTTCGGTACTTATCGGTAACAACCGAAAAAAGAACCGACACGGTTATCCTTTCCTCACGCTCCGATGCCGCCTTGAATAAGGCTTCACGATATGCCTCGGCAAGCGACGAGTAAAAGGAATTCAACCTTTCACAGCATTCCTCTTCTTCTGTCGCTTCGGCGCGAAAAAAAGGAAGACAAAGCTTCAGCACAAGGGAAGCTTTGTCAAAACGAAAGTATCTCATTCTGGAAAAGGATGATATAATCAAAGCCATCACCACCATACAGTTATACTGTATTTTATTCGGCAGCTTTGAAAATAAGAACGGTTAATAGCTTTTTATTAAATCAAGTGTAAGCGACTCTGACCTTTCTGCCGCTATCGGTAAAAAGGTCATATAGTCCATTGTTGCCTCACCGTCAGCAGAGTCTGATATTGCTCGTACTACTACGAAGGGGGTCTTATTTACAAATGCGACCTGCGCTATTGCGGCGCCCTCCATCTCACAAGCTACAGCGCCGAAGTCACCGGTTATCGCAAGCTTATCCTCGGGGCTTGCAATAAATCTGTCGCCGGATGCAACAATGCCGCAATCCACTCTGCAAGAAAGTCTTTCGCCAGCGGTGGCAAGAAGGCTAACAGCTCTTTCATCGCAATTCATATATATTACGTTAATGCCGGAAATCATCCCCTTAGGGTCGCCAAGCGGCGAGGTGTCCATATCGTGCTGACAAAGCTTGTCTGCAATAACTATATCACCCGTTACAAGCCCCTTATCAAGAGCGCCGGCGACACCGGTATTAATTATTAGCTTGGGGGAATACGCAACTATCATAGCTTCAGCACACATCGCGGCAAAAACCTTGCCTACCCCGCATTTTGCAACAGCAACTTTTTTTCCAAAAATCTCACCGGTATGAAACTCAATTCCTCCGATAGACTCGCTCCTGTGCAAGTCCAGCCTGGATATAAGACCTGCAACCTCCTCTGAAAGAGCGCCTATTACTCCTATGTCAACCTTCATTTACATTTCCTCTTTAATACATAAAATCGTTAGTTTTACTCTGCAGAATCTTAAGATACCGCTTGCACTCCGCTTTTGCCGAATCTAAGGAAAGATTCTTATAGTTGCCGCACTCCTCGCGTCGCGCCCCCGGCATATCCCCCTCGTGCGCTATAATCTTTTCAAGTGTTGTTATCACGGTTTTCAAAACCTTTTCACACGGGGTGCGTCTTACGAGTAAATAAAACCCCGTCTGACAGCCCATAGGGCCAAAATAAATGACGTTTTCGGAAATCTCGCTGTTTCTTACGTAGGTAGCAAAAAGATGCTCTACCGAGTGCATCGTGAGATTATCCATATATTCGCCCATATTGGGACGCCTTGTACGCATATCGTACGTAGTTATGTCGCCATCGATGCGGGATATATATATGCCTTCTTTAATATTATCGTGATTTACAGAAAAAGATGCTATGCGTGTCAAATTATCCATATTTACACCTATAGCTATGCCCCGCAAAAATGCGGGGCACGCAATTTAAAATTTGAGTCTTTCAATTATATAATTCTTAACCTCACCGAGAGGTATTCTCACCTGCTCCATAGTATCCCTGTCACGAACGGTAACGCAGCCGTCATTTTCAGTTTCAAAGTCGTAGGTGATGCAGAAAGGAGTTCCTATTTCATCCTCCCTGCGATATCTCTTGCCGATAGAACCGGTTTCGTCAAAGTCGGTCATGAACTCCTTGGAAAGCTCATCGTAAAGCTCAAGCGCCTTTTCCGAAAGCTTTTTGGAAAGGGGAAGAACTGCTGCCTTAATGGGTGCAAGCGCAGGGTGAAGGTGCAATACCGTACGCACATCCCCCTCGCCAATCTCCTCTTCATCGTAAGCGTCAACAAGGAACGCAAGCGTAACTCTGTCCGCGCCAAGCGACGGCTCAATTACGTAAGGTATATAGTGCTCTCCGGTTTCCTGGTCGAAATACGTCATATCCTTACCGGAATGGTTCTGGTGCTGTGAGAGGTCGTAATCCGTTCTGTCGGCAACACCCCAAAGCTCGCCCCAACCAAACGGGAAGAGGAACTCAAAGTCGGTGGTTGCCTTGGAATAGAAGCAGAGCTCGTCCGGGTCATGGTCACGAAGTCTGAGATTCTCTTCTCTCATACCAAGGTTAAGGAGCCAGTTGTGACAGTAATCCTTCCAATACTTGAACCACTCAAGGTCCGTTCCGGGCTTGCAGAAGAACTCAAGCTCCATCTGCTCAAACTCTCTGGTACGGAAAACGAAGTTGCCGGGCGTTATCTCATTTCTGAAGGATTTACCTATCTGAGCGACTCCGAAGGGGAGCTTCTTTCTTGATGAGCGAGCAACAGCCGGAAAATTAACGAATATTCCCTGCGCGGTTTCGGGACGGAGATAAACCGTGCTTGACGAATCCTCCGTAACTCCTATAAAGGTCTTGAACATAAGGTTGAATTTCTTTATGTCGGTGAAGGTTTTGCCGCCGCAAAGAGGACACGCAATTCCCTTTTCCTTGATGAATTCAGCCATCTCGTCAAAGGACCAGCCGGCAGGATTTTCATTCGTTCCGTTCTGGAAGGCATAATCCTCAATAAGCTTGTCTGCTCTGTGACGCGCCTTGCACTGCTTACAATCCATGAGAGGATCGGAAAAGCCGCCGACGTGACCTGAAGCCACCCAAGTCTCTGGGTTCATAATTATTGCTGAATCAAGACCTACGTTATATCTTGACTCCTGAACAAATTTTTTCCACCAAGCGCGCTTTACATTATTTTTAAGTTCAACGCCAAGCGGGCCGTAATCCCATGAGTTAGCAAGTCCGCCGTATATTTCCGAGCCGGGAAATATAAATCCGCGAGTCTTACATAGGGCCACGATTTTTTCCATTGTCTTTTCGCTGTTCTTCATAATACACCTGTCCTTTACATTAAACATTAATAAATGTTGTTCTTTTCATATTTTTTAAGTATATCATAAAAACAGCAACAATACAAGAGCAAAAACGCCGAAATTAACTTTCAGTTGACAAATTATCAGTGCATATCTTATAATTTAT
>JAZORD010000065.1:0-48071 GCA_045656445.1 Eubacteriales bacterium
TAGTGATAAGGTCGGCAACGCCGCCGCCTACAACGCCGAAGCCGAGAATTGCAATGTTGGTCATTTTTTCTCTCCGCATATACAAATATAGAGATATTGTATCACATTAAAGCGAAAAATTCAAGTAGGAACGGCAAAAAAATTGCCCTGCTCGTCGGCAGGGCGAAAAATTATGCGGCTTCCTCTTCGGTTATTCCAAGAGAAACTTTCTTGGACTCCTCGGAGATATAGTCAAGGGGGTTTACGGATGCCTCGTTTACGAGCATTTCAAAGTGAAGGTGCACCTCGTCGGCAACCTCGGAAATGGCGCTGTATCCAACGACGCCAATCTTTTCACCCGAAGCAACCTTTGCGCCCACAGCGACTGTCTTATCGGCGGTGAGGTTTGAGTAAACCGTTTTTGCGCCGTCCGCGTGGGTTATTTCAACCGTGTTTCCAAGCAAGGGGTGAGAATAAACCTTCGTTACCTCGCCTGCCGCTGCGGCAAATACCTCAGCGCCCTCTTCTGTCGAAATGTCGATACCCGTGTGTATTCTCCACTCCTCAAGAGTCTCGGAGTAAACGGGGGTGGTCGTGCTGTGCTCCTTCATAACCGTGCCGGATACGGGGGATATAAAGGTGACGGTTTCGTTTGTGTTACCCTCGTCCTTATTCTCGTCGTCCTTATTGGTATCGTCCTTGTTTTCGTCGCTTACCGGGGGATTTTCATCGTCGGGAAGCGGATTTTTGTTTCTGTTGTTTGCCGCTACGATACCAATAACGATAGCGGTAATGCAAAGAAGTGCGATAACCGCGCCGTATACCGCCTTAGCCACGCTGGGATTATCGCTGAATTTGAATTTCTTTTCCACTTTTTCGTGTCCTTTCCTTTTTTGTTTTCTGTTGCTATTTTCTCAGAAACGCAGGGATTTATTCACAAAAGCGAAAAATTGTGAAAATATTTCGGTAAACTCAAAACCTTATTCTTTCTAACTTGACAAGACGGTAAATTTAGTATATAATATTGAAGTTAATAAATATTTTAGGAGCGTTGTCCAAAATGCAGGATAAAATCTCGCTTGCCGGCGACCTTGGAAGCGGTAAGAGCACGGTTTCAAAAATACTTATCGAAAGGCTCGGTGCAGAATATTATTCTACCGGTGCAATAGTCCGTTCAATTGCAGAAAAGCACGGTATGAGTGTTGTCGAGCTTAACTTATATATGGAATCACACCCGGAAATAGACCACGAGATAGACGACGGGCTTAAGGCTCTTTCGTCGGTGGACAAGCTTCTCGTTATAGATTCCCGTATGGCGTGGCATTTTACGGAGGGCACTTTTAAGGTGTATCTTTCGGCTGACCCTGAAACCAGCGCCCTGCGTATAATGGGCGCAAACAGAGCAGGCGAGCACGCCGCAACGCTTGAAGATACCGTCAAGGAAACTAAGGCAAGACGCGAGAGCGAAAAGAAAAGATATATGACCCAGTACGGAGTCGATATCAAGGACCTTATGAATTACTCGCTTATAATTGACACCTCTGCGGCAACGCCAAGCGAAGTTGCCGAGTGCCTTATTACGTCATTTAAGGCATGGCAGGATGACCGAGATTTTAAGATGGCTTACATAGCTCCCGAAAGGCTGTGTTACCCCGACGACCCGGCAGACACAGAGCGTGCTGCGAGCCTTGCCGCAGCTCTTGACGGGGGGGAGAGCATACCCACAGTCGAGGTCTTCGAGTCGGACGGAGAGTTTTATCTTTCTTCGGGGCTTGAATCGGCTATAGCCTATTCCTTGAATATGGAAGCCTTTATTCCCGCAAGACTTGTAAAAGGCGACGTGGGCGAGAAAAAATATATCAAAATGAAAAATTCACTTTAAGAGGTATATATGCTGGTACTAAAGAAAAAGACCGCTGCGCTTCTTTGCGACGCGGTATCACAGAAATTTGGAGAGGGGCTTTTATCGGCAGATGAGATATTCTCAATGCTGGAATATCCCCCGGATAAAAGTATGGGAGATATTGCCCTCCCTTGCTTCCGCCTTTCAAAATCCCTTCGCCGCTCCCCCGTGCAGATAGCAGAGGTTCTCCGTGAAGCTGTAAATTGCCCGGAGTATTCAGAGGTCAGCGCGATAAGCGGATATCTTAATTTTAAAATCGACGCTCAGGCGTTTTCAAAAAGAGTCGTCAGCGATATATTCAATGCCGGGGAGAAATACGGCTCGCCAAATTGCGGTGAAGGAAAAACCGTGGTGCTCGATTACTCCTCGCCAAACGTTGCAAAGCCCTTCCATATAGGACATCTTGGAACGACTGTTATCGGACACTCCCTAAAGCTTATTCACGAGTTTGCAGGATATAAGTGCGTCGGAATCAACTATCTCGGCGACTGGGGAACTCAGTTTGGCAAGCTTATTGTCGCCTACAGAAAATGGGGTGATAAAAAGACGGTCGAGGACGGCGGAGTTGACGAGCTTGTAAAGCTCTACGTAAGAATAAACAACGAAATAAAGGCAGAGGAGGATAGAAGCGTTGCAGGTCTTTCCGAGGCAGAGGCGCAGAATGCAAAGCGCTCGCCTCTCGCAGATGCGTCGCGCGCCGAGTCCTTGAAGCTTGAGCAGGGGGACGAGGAAAACCTTGCGCTCTGGCGCTGGTTCGTTGACGTCAGCCTTCTTGAATATCAGAAAACCTACAAGCTTCTCGGTATAGAGTTTGACAGCTATAAGGGCGAGTCCTTCTACACCGACAAGATGCCCGCGCAGGTTGAGCGCCTACGCAATATGGGGCTTCTCGAAATCGATGACGGAGCGTCTATCGTAAATCTTGAAAAATGGAATATGCCCGTATGCCTTATACTTAGGCGCGACGGCTCAACCCTTTATCCGACCCGTGATATAGCGGCTGCGGTATACCGTAAGGGCGAATATAACTTTGATAAAGCAATATACGTAACCAGCGCGGCTCAGTCGCTTCACTTCGCACAGTGGTTCAAGGTCGTTGAGCTTATGGGCTACGATTGGTACGACAAGCTCGTTCACGTCCCTTACGGAACGGTAAGCATAAACGGCACGAAGCTTGCCACCCGCACGGGCAACGTAATTCTTCTTAAGGACCTCTTTAACGAGGCAATAAGCCGCGTTTACGATATCGCAAAGGAAAAGCATCCCGACGATGCGGAGTGCCGCGCGATTGCCGAGAAGGTCGGTGTCGGAGCTGTGGTATTCTATTATCTTTCAAACAACCGTATGCGCGATATAAACTTCGTTATGGAGGACGCGCTTTCATTTGACGGCAACACGGGTCCTTACGTTCAGTATACTTACGCAAGAGCATGCTCTGTTCTTGAAAAGGCAGGCGGCGAGGGCAAAATGACAGATGCGGTGCTGACCGCTCCCGAAACCGAGCTTGCAAAGGTTCTTGCAATGTTCCCCGAGCGTGTCGCAGCGGCTCTTTCAGAGTACGAGCCGAGCATTGTGACAAGATATATTCTTGATCTTGCCGCGGCGTTCAATTATTTTTATCACGAGTGTAAAATAGCAAACTGTGAGGATGCGGCGCTTCGCGAAAGCCGACTTGCGCTCACGGCAGCAACCAAGAGGGTTCTCGGTACGGCGCTTCGCCTTATATGCCTTGAGAGTCCCGAAAAAATATAAAAGGATAGGTTAAGGTTATGTCAGGACATTCAAAGTGGAATAATATTAAGCATAAAAAGGAAAAATCCGATGCCGCAAAGGCAAAGATTTTCACAAAGATAGGCAAGGAGATGGCAGTTGCCATAAAGGCGGGCGGTCCCGACCCATCGGTAAACTCAAAGCTCCGCGACCTTATCGCAAAGGCTAAGGCTAATAACGTTCCCAACGAAAACATTCAGAGAACTATCAAAAAGTTTACAGATAACAGCGATATTAACTATGAGGAGATATCCTACGAGGGATACGGTCCGTCGGGCGTCGCTATCATAGTGGAAACCTCTACCGATAACCGCAACCGCACAGCCGGCAACGTTCGCGCGTGGTTCAATAAATACGGCGGAAATATGGGTCAGAACGGATGCGTTTCCTATCTTTTTGAGGAAAAGGGCGTTATTACCATCATAGACGAGGACGAGGAAATAGAAGAGGACAAGATAATGGAGGACGCTCTCGAATGCGGAGCGGAGGATATCAAGTCCGATGAGGGAGAATATAAAATATATACCTCGCCCGACGAGCTTTCCGAGGTGCGCGACGCCATAATTGCGCTTGGATATAAAATTGATACGGCAGACCTTGCTAAAGTCCCTTCAACCTATGTTGAGCTTACGAGCCAGGACGATATTGACAATATGGAAAAAATGCTTGACAAGTTTAACGAGGACGACGACGTCACCGCCGTTTATACAAACTGGGACAACTGATTTTTATGGAAAAGCTGATAAGGGCTAAAAAAATTAAAATTTCGGCGCTTATAGCGTCGGCGGTGCTGGCTGTGACTTCGCTTGTCGGCATCGCGCTCTTTTCTCTGAAGCTTTATTACGCACCGCTCGTAATATGTATAGCAGCGGCGATGGCTTCAATTTATGCGATTCCGATTTTGTGTATATCTATTGGAGATGATAGGCTCTATGCAAAAATAATATCAAATACGGAAGAGGGGGCTGTTTCTTTGGATGAGCTTTCCGCCACCGTGTGTATAAAGCCCGAGGCTCTTCGGAAAATTATAACAAAGGGTATAAAAAAGGGATATATTACAGCCGATAAAATAGAGGCGTAATAAAAGGGCTGAGCGAAATTTGACTCAGCCCTTTTCAGAAAAAGAAGGCGGGAGCAAGCCCGTCCTGCGAAAAGAAGGGGGAGCAGATATGGAAAAGCGAAATTTCATCCTGAAAAGTGAATATAAGCCAACCGGTGACCAGCCTGAAGCCATACGCGCTCTCGTAGAGGGAATTGAGGCGGGGGAGAGGGCGCAAACCCTCGTAGGCGTTACAGGCTCGGGTAAGACCTTTACTATGGCAAACGTCATAGCTAAGCTCAACCGCCCAACGCTCGTGCTGGCGCATAATAAAACTCTTGCCGCACAGCTTTGCACGGAGTTTCGCTCCTTTTTTCCGGAAAATGCCGTTGAATACTTCGTTTCCTATTACGATTACTATCAGCCGGAGGCGTATATTCCCGGCAAGGATATGTATATAGAAAAGGATGCGATGATAAACGAGGAGATAGATATGCTCCGACACAGCGCCACCTCAGCGCTCTTTGAAAGGCGGGACGTTATAATAGTAGCCTCGGTTTCCTGTATATACTCGCTCGGCGACCCCCTTGAATACGAGAGCCTTCTCGTTGCGGTCCGTCCCGGAATGACGATGTCGCGCGACGAGCTTTTGCGCCGTCTTGTTTCGATAAGCTATGAGCGCAACGATATGAATTTCGTTCGTAATAAGTTCAGAGTAAGGGGGGACGTCGTTGAGATTTTTCCGGCGTCAAGCAAGGAGCAAGCGATAAGGGTAGAGTTTTTCGGTGACGAGATAGACAGGGTGTCAAGCGTAAATCCCCTGACGGGAGAGGTGATAAAAAATCTCACCTACGCTGCGATATTTCCTGCAACGCACTACGCAGTTTCGGACGAGCGTCGCGAGGCGGCTCTTCTTGAAATCGAGGCGGAAATGCGTGAGCGTGTCGAGTTTTTCAGGAGCGAAAAGAAGCTAATTGAGGCTCAGCGTATAGAGGAGCGCACGAAATACGACCTTGAAATGCTTCGCGAAGTCGGCTTCTGCTCAGGTGTTGAAAACTACTCGCGCGTGCTTGCAGGCAGACCCGAGGGCTCAACGCCCTTTACGCTTCTTGATTATTTCCCCGACGATTTTATAATGTTTATAGACGAGTCACACGTAACCTTGCCGCAGGTGCGCGGTATGAGCGGCGGCGACTTTGCAAGAAAAAAGAACCTTGTGGAGTACGGCTTCCGTCTTCCATCCGCATTTGACAACCGCCCTCTTTTCTTTGATGAGTTTGAGGAAAAGATTCGTCAGGCGGTGTTCGTCAGCGCAACACCGGGAGATTATGAAAGACGCGAATCCTCAAGCATGGTTGAGCAGCTTATAAGACCCACTGGTCTTATTGACCCCGAGGTAACGGTCAGACCGATAGAGGGGCAGGTTGACGACCTTATCGGAGAGATAAGGGCAACTGTAAACAGAGGTGAAAAGGTCCTTGTCACCACAATGACGAAGAATATGGCGGAGGACCTCACCGAATATCTTTCGACTCACGGAATAAAGGTGAAATATATTCACCACCAGGTAGAAACGATAGAGCGTATGCAGATAATCCGCGACCTCAGACTCGGAGAATTTGACGTGCTTGTAGGAATCAACCTTCTCAGAGAGGGACTTGATATACCGGAGGTTTCTCTCGTAGCTATCCTTGATGCAGACAAGGAGGGATTTCTCCGAAGCGAAACCTCGCTTATTCAGACGATAGGACGAGCCGCAAGAAATATAAACGGCAGAGTAATAATGTACGCCGACACGGTGACCGGCTCTATGCGCGGAGCAATAGATGAAACAAACCGCCGCCGTAAAATACAAATGCAGTATAACGAGGCGCACGGAATAACTCCCGCGAGCATAAAGAAAAAGGTTGCCGATATTATAGAAATAGGCAAAAAGACAAAGCCGGAAAAGGACAGAAAGCTCACGCGTCTTGAGAGAGAGCGCAGTATTGAAAGGCTTACCGCAGAGATGCGTGAGGCTGCACGCACTCTGGAATTTGAAAAGGCTGCGTATCTGCGAGACCAAATAAAAGAACTTAAAAACAGGTAATAAAGATGTCAAAAAGCATAATTATAAAGGGCGCAAAAGTTAATAATCTCAAAAATATAGATATAACCATTCCGCGCGATAAGCTCGTCGTTTTGACCGGACTTTCGGGAAGCGGAAAGTCCTCGCTCGCCTTTGACACGCTTTATGCGGAGGGGCACAGGCGATTCGTTGAGAGTCTTTCCTCTTACGCGAGGATGTTCCTCGGTCAGATGGACAAGCCCGAGGTGGACCTTATCGAAGGACTTTCTCCCTCAATATCTATAGACCAGAAAACTACCTCTAAAAATCCGCGCTCCACGGTGGGCACTGTAACCGAGATATACGATTATCTAAGGCTGCTCTACGCGAGAGTCGGTATTCCTCACTGCCCCGTGTGCAATAAGGAGATAAGACAGCAGACGCAGGACCAGATAGTTGACAGAATAATGGCGCTCCCGGACGGAACTCGTTTTATGGTGCTTGCTCCGGTCGTAAGAGCACAAAAGGGTATGCACGAGAAGGTTTTTGCAGACGCGCGCAAAAGCGGCTTTGCGAGAGTCAGGGTCGACGGAAATATGTACGACCTCACCGAAGAGATAAAGCTTGACAAAAACCAAAAGCATACGGTGGATATCGTCGTTGACCGTCTTGTAATTAAAGAGGATATCCGTTCCAGACTCTCTGACTCGGTTGACTCGGCGCTTAAGGCGGCAGACGGCAGGGTGAATATAGTTACAGTACCGCGCGAGAGTGAGCCGGAGGAATTTGAATTTTCTCAAAAATACGCCTGCGAGGAGCACGGTATAAGCTTTCCCGAGCTTGAGCCGAGAATGTTCTCATTCAATAATCCCATAGGCGCGTGCCCGGATTGCGCGGGAATCGGAAATATGCAGAGAATATCCGTTAAAAAGCTCGTGCCGCACCCACACCTCTCCTTGCGTGACGGCGGAATCGTGGCGGGAGGCTTTAAAACCTTAACCGAGGACTCTTGGACAGGACCTCTTATTGCGGCTGTCGGCCGTGATTTCGGCTTCACCCTTGACACGCCGATATCAGAGTTTTCGGAGCAAGCGTTTGACGCCCTGATGTACGGCGCAGGTGATAAAAAGTACAACGTCGTCCGTTATTTCGGCGGGGAGGGCAGAGAGCAGACCACGACCTACGAGGGTATAGTCCGCATAATTGAACGAAGGATGAAAATGCAGGGCAGCGACTACTATCAGGAATTCGTTGAAGAGGTCGCTTGTCCAAGATGCCGCGGCAGAAGGCTTTCGGATATGGTTCTCGGCGTTACTGTCGGCGGACTTAATATAGACGAAATCTGCAGGCTGTCGGTGGATAAAATGCTGAGATTTGTAGAGGAGCTCACCCTCGGTGAAAACGAGGCAAAGATAGCCAAGGAAATATTAAAGGAAATAAAGGCAAGGCTGAATTTCCTCGTAAGAGTAGGTCTTGATTACTTAAATCTCGCAAGAACCGCAGGCACTCTTTCGGGCGGCGAGGCGCAGAGAATAAGGCTGGCAACGCAGATAGGCTCAGCGCTTACGGGAGTTCTTTATATACTCGACGAACCGAGCATATGTCTGCATCAGAGGGATAACTGTAAGCTCATAGGAACTCTTAAAAATCTTCGCGACCTTGGAAACAGCGTTATAGTGGTTGAGCACGACGAGGACACGATGCGCGAGGCGGATTTTATTGTGGATATAGGTCCGGGCGCGGGAATTCACGGCGGTGAGGTCGTGGCGGCTGGAACGCCTGAGGAGGTTGCCGCATCCGAAAAATCCATAACAGGTGCGTATCTTTCGGGTAGACGCGTTATAGAAGTGCCAAAAACGAGAAGGGCGGGAAACGGAGAATTTCTTCGCATCCGCGGCGCATGTGAAAACAACCTGAAAAATCTTGACGTTGATATTCCTCTTGGAAAATTTATAGCGGTGACGGGAGTTTCGGGAAGCGGTAAATCCTCTCTTATAAATTCCGTGCTTTACAGGACTCTTGCAAAGGAATTAAACAGAGCAGTAACCTATCCCGGCAAGGTTGGAAGCATTTCGGGGCTTGAGCATCTTGACAAGGTCATATCAATAGACCAAAGTCCCATCGGAAGAACTCCGCGTTCAAACCCTGCAACCTATACGGGACTTTTCACCGATATAAGAAATCTTTTCGCTAAAACCAAGGATGCCAAGGCAAAGGGCTACGACGCAGGCAGATTTTCCTTTAACGTTAAGGGTGGAAGATGCGAGGCGTGCGAGGGTGACGGCGTAAAGTGTATAGAAATGAATTTCCTGCCCGACGTGTACGTAAAGTGCGACGTATGTAAGGGTAAGCGTTATAACCGCGACACTCTTGAGGTGAAATATAAGGGCAAGAGCATATACGACGTGCTTGAGATGTCGGTTGAGGAGGGAATAGCCTTCTTCGACGGTATTCCTCAGATAGAGAGAAAGCTCAGGACGCTTTTTGACGTCGGACTCGGATATATAAAAATCGGTCAGTCCTCAACTACCCTTTCGGGAGGAGAGGCTCAGCGCGTCAAGCTTGCCACCGAGCTTGCCAAGCGTTCAACCGGAAAAACCATTTATATACTTGACGAGCCGACGACGGGACTTCATACGGAGGACGTCAGAAAGCTTATAAGCATTCTCCAAAGGCTTGCCGACGGAGGAAACACCGTGGTGGTAATAGAGCATAACCTTGACCTTATAAAGACGGCGGACCACATTATTGACCTTGGTCCCGAGGGGGGAGACGGAGGCGGAAAGCTGGTTGCCTCGGGCACACCCGAGGAGGTTGCCGCCTGCAAGGAATCATATACCGGCGCATTTCTCAGAGAAAAGCTGGGGTTGGTCTAACATATGTATTACGCGGCAATAAAGAAAAACGACATAGCAAACGGCGAGGGGATAAGAACAAGTCTTTTCGTTTCCGGCTGCCGAAACAGATGTAAAAATTGCTTTCAGCCTGAAACCTGGGCTTTTGATTACGGAGCTCCGTTTACCGATAATGTGGCAAGAGAAATTTTTGAGACCTTTGAAAACCCCGTATTGCGTGGACTTACTGTGCTTGGCGGCGAGCCTATGGAGCCGGAAAACCAGGCGGCGCTGTTGCCGTTTCTTAGGGAATTTAAAGAGCGATTTCCCGATAAAACGGTATGGCTTTACACAGGAAATCTTTACGAGGAGCTTTGCGGCGAGCCGGGAAGCCATCCCAAATGCCTTGATATAACGGCAGAGCTTCTTTCTTTTGTCGATATACTCGTTGACGGAAGATTTATTGAAGAACAAAAGAGTCTGGGTCTAAGATTTCGTGGCTCTAAAAACCAAAGAATAATAGATATGAATAAGACTCGAGATAAGCGAGACCCGGTCATTTGGGACGGAGCTTCCGAGGATAAATGCTACGGAGAAACGAAAAATCACGCTAACAAATAAAGGGATATCGGCAAATTCTCTTTGGAAAGCCAATTTTTACAAAATATATTGTAATTTTTAATTCACTGTGATATAATCCAGTTATAAAATTTAAAGTTGTGCGGGGTTTTTTATGAAAATTGCTACGACAACAGGTGATTTTTTAACATTTTGCAACACGGATGAGGAGCGTATTCGAGAGCTGCACCGCGCGGGATTCAGGTATATTGACCTCGATATGTATCGTTTTACCCCTGAATGTGAATATATGCAGGAAAATTGGAAAGATGCTGCTCTGAGGCTAAAGAACCTTGCGGATGAGCTGGGTATGAAATTTGTTCAGGCGCATTCACAGGGCACAACTCTGGTTAAATTTCCCACTCAGGAGGAGTGGTATGATTTTGTAATAAAGGCGACCGCGCGTTCTATTGAGATTTGCGAGGTGCTCGGAATTAAAAATACGGTGCTGCACTGTATCGGCAGCGGAGATTTAACCCGTGAGGAGTGGTTAGAAACGAACAAGAAGTTTTATTCAAGGCTGTTTCCTACGATGGAGCGTTGCGGGGTTAACGTGCTTTGCGAAAACGCGCCGGCTAAATATAAGGATAACGGAAGAGATATGAGAGCCCTCGTAGATTACGTCAACCATCCCTATTTCCACTGCTGCTGGGATACCGGCCACGCAAACTGTATGGGAAATCAGTACGACGAGATTATGACTGTAGGAAAAGAAATCTACGCAATTCATTACAACGATAACCACGGCGAAAAAGACGAGCACATTGCTCCGTTTATGGGAAATCTTAATCACGACGAGGTTTTGACGGCTCTTATAGACGTTGGATATAAAGGATATTTCACCCTCGAGTGTCCCTCGTCGATTACGAAATATAATCAGTACCCTGTAAAGAGAAGACGCTTTGAAGGCAACGATAAGCTCCGCGAGCCGCAACTGTTTATGCAAAGACATATGGAAAAATTGATGTACGAGACTGCAAAATGGATGCTCGAGCAGTACGGCATTTTTGAAGAGTAATACATATTAAAAGGCTTGTGTCAAGAGCTTTTCTGTAATTTCGGGCAGCTTTTGCGATAATAAATTCTACGGAGAAAAACAAAGTGACGGTAAGAATTAAAAAACTAAACGAAAATGCAAAAATTCCGACCTACGGAACGGATTTTTCCGCAGGAGCAGACCTTTATAATCAGGAAGGAAACGATGTAATTATAGGAGCGCACCAAACGCAGATGATTCCGCTTGGGTTTGCAATAGAGATACCCGACGGATACGCAGGGCTTGTTTTTGCAAGGAGCGGTCTTGCTTCAAAGCGCGGGATAGCTCCGGCCAACAAGGTTGGCGTTGTGGATTCGGACTATCGCGGAGAGTGTATGGTCGCGCTGCATAATCACACCGATGCCGAGGTTAAGGTTGAGGGAGGCGAGCGGATTGCTCAGCTCGTCATAGTTCCGTTTTTAAAGGCGGACTTTGAGGAAGCAGACGAGCTATCCGAAACCGCAAGGGGCGGCGGAGGCTTTGGCTCTACCGGAAAGAAATAATTTTAGAAAAATTTAAAAATAATAGGCGGCCTGCGGTAAGCAGGTCGCCAAATCTTGTTTTTGGGGATATTAAAGCTGTGATTATCTTCTTCTTGTGCGCTTTCGCCTTTTTCCAAGAAAGGCGCTGAACGCGGCTACCATCATATAGCAAAGGTAGTTCATAAAAAGCATACCGCCCATCTTCCCCTTTGTCAAAATAAGTGAAATTATAACAAGAAGAAGCGTAAAGGATAAAGAGGTGACAACAGAGTAAGCAATTCCGTTTTCTCCGCCGCGCTTTGAGTTGACAAATCCCGATATAAGAGCGCATATAAGCAATACCGCAAGAGACACTGCTCCAAGGTTTTTCGTTGGATTTTTTGCGCTTATCAGAAATATTGACGCTATAAGAGAAAGGGAAATAAGAAATCCGAACGAGAGGAGCACCCCGAATAAAAAGGAGCTGATACCGCCTGACATACCCCGCCTTTTGTGTTTTTTCATAAAAAAGCCTCCGAATAAGTTTATTAAAACCTATTCGGAGTAAATCTTTTTTATGACAGAATCAGTTGTTTTCTTCAGCCGCTTCAGGCGCGGGAGCATCCTGAACATCCTCAGCTGCCGCGGTGGTCTCAGCTTCCTTATTTGCCTCAATAATCTGAGCTGCAATGTCGGCAGCCTTCACGTCAACGCTTCTTATAGCACCCTTGAGGAAACGGATTTTGGTCTTATCCTTAGTGGTTTCGAGAACGAAGGTTTCACCCTTTATAGAAACGACCTTACCGATAATACCGCCGATGGTGGTAACCTCGTCGCCGACCTGAAGAGCGTCGCGCATTTCAGCGTCGCGCTTTTCCTGTTTCTTCTGAGGCTTTATCATAAAGAAATAGAGGAATACAAAGAGGAGAACTATCATACCGACGGAAATCCACATGCTGCCGCCGTTGTTCGTAGCTTCGCCCTCAAGCAAAAATCCGAAATTGAACATTTTTAAAATACCTTTCTTTTAAATTCTAAACCATTATACACCAAATAGGCAAATATTTCAAGCACGTTTACAATAAATTTACTTTATCATTTTTTTGCTTGCTTTTTCTGCCAGGGAGGTTATGGACTTTATAACCTTTTGAGGATATAGCCACCAATCGCGGCACCATACTCTCATAAGATTCCATCCGCACGCCTCAAAGAACTTCGGCTTGTAAACGTCGCGCTCCATAGCAGAGGAAGATGCAGCGTAAGCATCTCTGTCAAGCTCCACTCCGACAAGGTATCTGTCGGTTTTCTCGTCGTATACGGCAAGGGAAATTCTGTTACTTTCATTTCCAAGATTTATATCCACCTTGTAGCCCAGCTTGACGAGCTTTTCCTTCATTCTCTCTTCAACCGAGGCAACGCCGGTCATAATTTTAGCGCTTTCCTTTAAGGTCTCCGTGCCCTCAAGCCCGGAGAGTATAGCAGAAACCTCTTGCTCATCTCCCTTTGCAACGGCTCTTGCATACATAAGATATTTTTTGAGAAGCTTAGGACCTTGATGCTTTGATGTCTCAACCCTCAGCACCTCAGGCTCAATGCTCGTCACCACGATAACCTTGGATTTTGCTCTCGTTATCGCAACGTTAAGGCGATTTTCGCCGCCCTCTGCTGACAACGAGCCGAAATTTGTATAAACCTTTCCGTCGCTGTTCTCTGCGTATCCTATTGAGAAGATGATTATATCGCGCTCGTCACCCTGAACATTTTCAAGGTTTTTGATAAAGATGCTCGTGTCCTCTCCCGATTCTATTCTGCGGGCTTCCTTGAGCATATTTGAGCGAAATTCGTGGTCACGCGCAGTTTCATTATCTATACAGTCGGCAATGCAGGACTGCTGCTCTGTATTGAAGGTGATGATACCGATGCTTTCGTTATTCTTTCTGGTTGCAAATATTTCCTTAAGAAGCTCAACTATCTTTTTTGCCTCGGTCGGATTTTTTCTGTCTATCCACTTTCCCGAAACCTTATATCTTTCGATAGGACGCTCACCCACGTTTTTCGAGATATTTGGCGCGATTCTGAGACGGGAGGAGTAGAACGCGCTGTTTGAAAAGTCGATAAGCTCGCTGTGCCGGCTGCGGTAGTGATAATTAAGGTTTGCGCTTTCGTATCTTGCAACGGCAAGGTCAAGAAGGCTATCCACCTCAAGCGCCGCCTGAACAGCGTAATCATCCTGATTTTCGTGGTCGCCCCCAAGATAACGCTTCATAAAGGTTGTTGAGGGGCGCAGCTGCTTTGAATCTCCCGCAACGACGATGTTCTTTCCTCTGTATATTGCGGGTATCGTGCTTTCAATAAATACCTGCGATGCCTCGTCGAATATGACTAGATCGAACATATTCTTATTGAGCGGCAAAAGCGATGACACATTTTCGGGGGAAAGAAGCCAGCAGGGGAAAAGCGAAAGCACGAAGTCCCCATAAACCTCCATAGTCTTTCTTATCGGCCAAAACTTCTGCTTTTTCGATATCTGATAAAGATAGTCCTTATTATTCTTTGCGTTGTTGTAAAGCTCCTCGTATTCACGGCTGTTTTTGCCGCATGCGAGCTTTGACGCTACCTCAAGCTGCTGCTCCTTTAGCTTGTATATTCTAGCGGTTATATTCGGGAAATCCACCGTTTTGGCAAGCTCATCCTTGCATATTTCCTCGTAGCGAATAACCTCGTGATATATACGAAGCTCCATAATCTTATCGATTATATCTGAATAATTCGAGTAATTTTTGCTTATTGAATACGCAAAATTGAGTATGGCAATTTTATTGCCCTCAAGACTCTCAATAAGATTATTCACGTCGCGCAGAGCTATGTAATTATCAAGCGCGTCGTATACGAGTTTAATATAAGAAATATTTCCGCGCAGAATATTGTCGATGACAGAAATATATCCGTCAACCGTGAGGACTCTGTGCAGGCAGTCGTATTCCTTAACGAAGGAGTCAACCGCTTCCATTGTTTCTATGAAATTTTCCTTTATATTCTGCTCAAGCTTTTTTGTAAAGAGCTTTCCGGGATGCCTGAAGCGGCATTCCTGCTTTACGATAAGGTCAAGGTTTTCCTCAAACGCGAGCTCCTTATAGTACGCCATAACCTGACGGTAGTAGGGGTATTTTGCCGTGTTGAAAAATCCTTTTCTCGATTTTTGTATCTCAACAAGCGCGCCCTTTACCTCACCGAGTGTGTGAATATCTATTTCGGGCTGCATATGGTCGATAAGGGGATTTTTCTCCTTATCCTGTATGAAATTGTAGTAGAGCTTCTCAAGACTCTTTGCCTTTATTACGAACAGCGCATCGCTAAGCTCCTTATAGCTTAGCGTCATTATCTCGGTATTCTCGCAAAGCTTTGAGTATATATCGTAGTCGGTTGAGCTCTTGGATATCATAGATGAGGATGAGTACATATCCGAAAGCGAAAGACCGAAGGGACGCACCTCGTTAAGAACGCGGTAAATAGTATCGAGGTTCTTTTCCTCAAGGTCTATCTTTTGCTGAAGAGCGTTGTATTCACCCTCAAGCTGCTCAACGTCTGCCATGCAGGTTTTCATATTTTCCTGATGCGCCGCAAGGCATCTGTCGTAGAAATTGCGTTTTTGCTTGCACTCGTCGTTTATGTACATAGCCTTGGCATTGAGAAGTCCAAGACGGTTGTATACGACGTCAAGGGCGGCTTTTTTCTGAGAAACCACGAGCACTCTTTTGTTCTTGCAAATGGCATCGCTTATGATGTTAACTATGGTTTGCGATTTTCCGGTGCCGGGAGGTCCGTAGATGACCATGTTTCCTTTTTCATCGACCTTGCTTAGCACCTCTGACTGCGCGTAGTCGAGCGTCTTTGTTGCGTAGGTGTTATGCTTGGTAGCTTTTTTTGGTTTTTTTACCTTTTTTTGCTTTCCTGTTCTCAAGAGCTCGTTTACAGCGTCGTTTGTAAGCTTCTTTTTTTCAAGAAGTGTGTAGTCGTTATATATGGAGTTGGAGAGGGGAAATCTTCCAAGCACTGCGGCATAACGAACCGAGAGCTCTTTTTCGGTGGGCTCCTTGAACCTTGAATATCCAAAAACGTTTTTGGAGTGCGTCCAGTCAATTCGCACGTGCGCGTCGTTAAGATACTTAACAACGTCGCCCACGCCGCCAAAGCCCGACGCATCGTCAAACTCAAGCTCAAGGGAGTCAACGTTTACTCTCTTTGCCTGAGCATAAGCGAAGACAAGGGCTGGATTTATGCGGATTTTCTCAGCCTCGTTAAAGGATATTTCAACCGTGTTTTCATCAGGAATTTCTATCTTAACGGGGAATAACATAAGAGGCGCTTTAATAAGCGTCTTGTTAAAGCCTTGTGTAAGAGTGCCGAAGACAAAGGGATAGCCGACGTAAAGCTCGTATCTTCCGGTTTCCTTTTCTATCTCTTCGATTTCGCGCTTTAAGTCCTTGAGCTTTGATATCTCGCTTTCAAACGCGCGGCTCTCCGCGTTTTTTCTTTCTCTGTCAATTTTCTTGGCAAGTTTATCTGCCTCCTCGCCGATAGGCGCGGGCATTTCTAAGAGCTTTTCGAGGTTTTTTGACTGTATTTCAAGATTTTGTAAAATCGCTTTTTTCTCTTTGTTGCTGATAAGCGTAAGAGGGTACTTTTTTGTGGAATGGAGAAACTCCACAAATTCCGCGACCTTTGCATCTCTGCCTTCAAAAATTTTTCCGATGTCGTACGCGCTTTTGCGAACTATATTTTTGAGGTAAAGGCATTTGTTGTTGCCGCCGATTTCTATAAGACGTTCCTTGTAATAGGTGTAAATACCTTTTCCCATAGTAGCTTCTCCTTGCTTGCGTTTTATATAATTTGTGCTTTATTTATAAGTATAACATACGCGTGTCGAAAAATCAACAATAAAAATGAAAAAAAGCGCAAATTTTATTAAGGAAATCTTATTTTTTTCGTCACAAAGCGCTACCCGTGTTACATTTGCGGTTGAAAATGGGGCTTTTATAGCCGTAAAAGTGCAGCAAACGTCAGCTTTTGCCGTTTGCCCGTTTTTTGCTTTGCGCTCTATGTCACGCGCGGGCTTATGAGCTGTGTGAGTATTGTACAACTGACACAAAACAATTTCTTAAATTTCGCCATATTGCATACTTGATTTTCGGTAAATAAGATGGTATAATAAGTACAATAAAAACCTACTAAGCAACTTATGCACTAAGGAGAACACTTATGAAACTTGCGAAGAAGATATTAGCGGTGCTTTTGGCGGCTACGCTATTAGCCTCCTGCTTTGCTCTCTTCTCGTCGGCACAAGCGCCAACAATAACTCTTGACAGTCTTGACGATATGCTCGAATATCACACCTGCAACGAGGTGTATGTAAACGAATTTTATGATGAAGTAGAGTTTGACGCGGGAGTTGCGGAGGTTGATTATCCCAACAAGCAGGTCACTGACATCAGCAGATATCTGTTCAATAAAACCTACGTCGCCGCAAAGCTCGCGCTTGACCCCGATAACAGTAGCAATAAGATACTCGCTGTTAAGAGTCTTGGCAAAAATTATACCGGTATGACCGCAAGATACATAGCAAATAAAACTACGGCAATTTCCGAAAGCATTGTAGTCAGCTTTGACGTTAAGGTGGAAGATGATAATGCGCAGGGGTGTTACGTTCAGCTCTCCGCAAATAATCAGATGTATTTCAAGCTTGACCTTAGCAACGCTGAAACCCCCGCCTTCTCATACTTTTCGTACGATCCAAACGGCACGCTGAAATATCCTGTAACGCGCGAGCTTGCGGGCATGGACCCTGAATTCAATAAGTGGTACACTATAACTGCCGTTATGAATTTCTCGGATAATCTGCTCTCGGTTGAGGTTTTTGAAAGGGATAACCCCCAAAATAAAATATCGACCGGAAACGTGAAATTCAACCTTGACACAAAAATAATAAAAGATTCCAAGGGAAATATAGGACCCACAAGCGTTGATATAACTCTCTTTTCAACGAAAAAGGACAGTCAGACAACGGTGTATTTTGACAACGTTGAAATGTATAAGGGTTCCTTTGTCAGAGATACAAGGACACCCCAAGACACGTTTAACAAATATTTAGTTGCTGTGGATGGGATTGCAAATGCATCCTCTACCTCGTTTGACGATAAGCTCAAGATTGCAGATTTCTACGAAAAGGTGTTCTTAAACGAGGAGCTTGGCATCCTTTACGACCCTCAACCCGACACAGCTAACTACGAAGATGTCGAGCGTATCAAGTCGGGGGCGAGAGAATACGTTAACAATAAGTACGCCGCGATTCTTGTGAGCAATATGAACAAGCTTGCCTCAGGTGCCGTTGGATATTATGACCGCATTGACTTATGCGATCTGACAACGCCGTACGTTGATTTCTTGCCTGATGATAGAGATGAGCTTCTCGCATTGGACGGTATCGATGAAAACGGAGAGGACGGCAACGTAAAGGCTGACGATATTCTTGCCGCAAAGCAGACGTATGAAAACGAGCTGGCGATGCGCGAAAGGGTTAAGCAGCACTCAATAAGATTCGTTAATCTCATATCGGGCTTTGACTATGATAACGATGATTACGCTTACATAAAGAATTTCATTGACTCGCTTAGCGACTGTGATAAATGTGACGGAACCTTTAAATATGCCGAGGAGGTCGGTGTAACCGAGGACGACCCGAAATACAAGTATCAGTACGCAGCTTTAGCTATAGAGGAGTACAATGCAATTAAGCTTGCCTTTGCCGAAATGGATGCTAATGCCAGCACCTTTGCCAGTGCGGTTTTCGCGATGAAGGATGAGCCCCAAAAGACAAAAGGCTTTGGAGCACTTTACGAAAACTATCTTAAGGCGAGCTCGGTTTTCTCAAACGGAACGGTCCACGAGTCACTGAATATAGACACGTACCCCGACGTTTACGGAATTTCAATGAGAGAGTGCATTGATATTTACTATCTGCGCGAGGCGTATGTTCAGCAAAGGGTTACAGAGTGCGAGGAATTTATTAGGCTTATGAGCGCCGCTGAGGCGTCAGCAACCTACAGAAAAACGCTTGAATCTCTTGACGCAGCGGTCGTATATATCGATGAAGACATCAATAATAAATCGGTTGAAACCGAATATGCAGGCGTAAACGAGGCTATCGCTGCTTATTACGCGCTTCGTGAAAAGCTTGCTGATGACGTTGTTAATGCCGACGCCTATAAGGCGGCTGTTAATGCTATTGACATCTCTGCTCCTTACACAAAGCTTAAAGCGAGCGTTGCCGATGCTCTTGCGCTTAAGGAAAAGGGCGACGTAGTTGGTGTTGTTGGAGTAGAGGAAGCTAATATAAAGCTCTATGAGGCAGAGTTTAAGGTCAAAGCCCTTGAGGGCAACAGCGAGACTCTTGTGGCTTCTGTAAGCAGTCTAAAGGATGCTAAAACGTTGGCTGAGCGCCGCGAGCTTATCTTCATTGCAACTAATGCGGCTAAAGGAGCCGAGGACTCGATAACCGGAGTAAAGGCTGCAAGGGAAGCGCTTCTCGAAGAAACCGCTAAGTTCAATCAGGACGTAGCGGCGGCAAATGCGGGCTTCAACACAGCAGTCAGAAACACCCTTGACGTATCCTCTGCTACCGCCCCCTCGGCAGACGTATACAAGATGGCTGATATAATTAAGGCTCTTTTGAAATAATGATATAACAAGCAAATACGGGCTGCTCGGATTTATATTTGAGCAGCCCAAGTTTTAATAAAAGATGTGTTTCTTTAATTTTGCTATTGAATAAACTGAATATGTGTGCTAAAATATGTTTAAGACAGAAAGGACACAGTCGCATAATGAATGAAAAATTTGAAAAGATAATAGCCGAGCTTAACAGCACGGAATACCGTGAATATAACTATTTTCACGGAGCCTCAAGGCTTATTCCCTCCCGTAAGGAAATAATAGCGATAATTAAAAATATCCAGTGCCTTATGTTCCCGGATTATTTCACTCTTGAAGAAAATAAGGGTAAAACGCAGGAGCAAATACTTTTGGATTTGTTTGAGAGGCTTAAGGCGCAGATAACAGCTGCGTACTATTTCTGCTCGGATTGCGATAATTTTTCCATTGACACAGAGGCGCTGGCTTACGAGATGCTCTCTCTTATTCCCAAAATCAAGGCAGCGCTTATAAAGGATGTTCAGGCAATATACGAGGGTGACCCGGCAGCAAGAGCGCCTGAGGAAATAATTATGTCCTATCCCGGCTTTTACGCTATATCCATATACCGTATAGCGCACGAGTTCTACGTAAGAAAAATTCCGTACATTGCCCGACTTATGACCGAATTTGCACACGAGAAAACAGGTATAGATATTCACGCGGGAGCAAAGATAGGGGAATATTTCTTTATCGACCACGGAACAGGTATAGTAATAGGCGAAACCACTACGATAGGCGACCACGTGAGAATATACCAAGGCGTGACGCTCGGAGCAAAGAGCTTCGAGCTTGACGAGAACGGAAATCCCGTCAAGGGAATTAAGCGTCATCCCGATATCGGAAACAACTGCATAATATACGCAAACGCAACGATACTCGGAGGAGATACCAAGATAGGCGACGGCGTCGTTGTCGGCGGTAACGTGTGGCTTACCCATTCCGTTCCGGCGGGTCAGGTCGTGTACTACAATCAGAAATAGCCGATTTAAATATGAAAAATACGCTCCAAGCGCATAGAACGTTCGGAGCGTATTTTTATTTTATTTTCCCTGCGTCAGGGTATCTTCCGACTTTTTTAAAGCCGTCTATTTCGCCGCGACATATTGCCGTAAATATTCTGTGGCGAAGGCCCTTGTTGCTTTTTTCAAGCTCAAGGAGCAAATTTTTCATATTCTCGCGCTCTGTGGCGTGGTCCTCGGGGCAAGGGCTTGTTATTATCGGGAGCGTTCTTTTTCGTGTGAAATATAAAACGTCCTTTTCCTGAGCGTAAAGAAGCGGACGGATAAGGGTTATATCTCGGTTTGAAAGGTAGGTTACAGGGGAAAAGCAGCCGAGCCTGCCCTCAAAAAAGAGATTCATCATAAAGGTTTCGACAGCATCGTCATAATGATGACCGAGGGCCACCTTGTTGCAACCAAGCTCCACTGCTGCCGCGTGAAGCGAGCCGCGCCGCATTTTCGAGCAAAGAGAGCAGGGGTTAGATTCCTTACGCACGTCAAAGATGATTTTTGCAATATCGGTGTCAACCACCTTGTATGCGACGTTTATTCTGCGGCAAAATTCACGAACCTCGGAAAAGTCCGAGCCGGGAAAGCCCATATTGACGGTAATCGCGAAAAGCTCGTATCGCTTTGGATAAAATCTTCGCATTTCGGAGAGCACTTCAAGCAGGGTAAGCGAATCCTTACCGCCCGAGATGCCGACGGCAATCCTGTCGCCGTCCTCTATCATTTTGTAATCGTCAACTGCCCGTCTTACGAAGCTCAGCAGTCTTTTCATTTCATTCATAGTCAAACCTTTCGGTATCTGCGTATAATAATAAAAAAGGTAAAAAGGAGATGCCAAATATGCCTATCAAAATATACATAGACCAGGGTCACAACCCCAGGGATTACAATACCGGAGCGGAGGGCAACGGCTATTTTGAACAGGATATCACCTATGAAATAGGCGTAAGACTCTACGACTATTTCTCCGAAAACCCCGAGTTCACCCCAAGACTTTCAAGACCGACCCCGGAAACTATGCTTGGAACGAGTAACTCGTCAAGCCTTACCGCAAGAGTGAGAGAGGCAAATCTTTGGGGAGCTGACGTTTTTCTCTCATTGCACACCAACGCATCGGTGAACCCGAGGGCAAACGGCACGGAGGCGCTGATATACAGCGCGGCAAACGAGGTTGCATATGGTCTTGCCGAGGATATTTTAACCGAGCTGACTCAGATAACAGGGCTTCGAAACAGGGGGGTAATAGAGCGCCCCGGACTTTACGTGCTCAGACGCACGAGGATGCCCGCAGTGCTTGTGGAAATGGGCTTTATAACGAATCCTGAGGAGGCGGAGCTTATGGCAAACTCACCCGACCTTTTTGCGCTTGGAATCTACAGGGGAGTTCTTGATTATTACGACTGATTTATTCACTGTTGCCTGGGCTTAAGCGTCAGACTGTCCAATCCCAGATATTCCTCGCTGGCGGCAACCGATTCGCTGCTAAAGGTGTAATATGCATCGCAATCAGGGCAAAAAACCTCTATTCCTTTATCCGAGAACCGTATATCGTAGCTGCCTCTCTTGCAGGGGCAGTCTATTTTTCCGTCAGCCTCAAGCTCTCTTACGAGAAATCTTACGGTGTCGTACACAGCGGGGTCGGGTAGTATTTCATCCTCGTCCATATCCGTCGGCTGAATATCCTTTACCGATTCTGCCTCAAGATTTTTAAGAAGGCGCTCGAGCTCGGAGGAAGTGCGCGCCGCGTCCTCGTCGATTTTTTCCTTTTCCCCTATGAAGCATATATCCATATTCGCGTAGGGGCAGTTCAGAAGAAATCTTTCCCGACCGAAGAAAATGCTTTGCGAAACGACGTAATTGTGGTTTTGCTTGCAAAAAACGCAAGGGACGGAAAGACGTATTTTGTTATCGTTCGTTATAGTTATATCCATTGCCGAGTGTCCGCAGGAGCACTTAAGGCGGAGAAGATTTGCAGAAAGGGCAAATCGGCCTACAAATCCGTATATAAGCGTTCCGCATTCGGGACACCTGTAGGCTACGTGAGTTTTCATATCTGCTACCATAGCTCTTACCTTTCGTACATTATGGCATAGGAAAGTGAGTTGGCTTTTTCTTCACCGCAAACGAGCGAAACCAGCTCTTTTGCAAAGTCGATAGATACTCCCATTCCCTTAGCGGTGGTGATATTGCCGTCGGTTACTACCGACTCGTCTTTTGAAATTTCAGCGCCGATAAGCTCATTTTCAAAGCCCGGATAGCAAACGGCTTTTTTGCCACTTAAAAGACCGCGCCTGCCAAAAACGAGCGGAGCTGCGCATATTGCGGCGAGCCTGCCGCTGTTTTTGGTAACGGCGTCTATTACTTCGTCGGTGAAGGGCGAGGCGTCAAGATTGAGCGCGCCCGGCATTCCGCCCGGAAAAACCGCAAGAGAAACCTTATCAAGCTCGACCTCGTCTGGTGTAAGGTCGCAAATTACGGGTATTCCGTGAGAGCCCACGGCTATTTTATTGGTAATGCCAACGGTCTTTACGTCAAGACCTGCTCTTCTGAAGAAATCAACGGGGGTGAGTGCTTCTATTTCCTCAAATCCGTCGGCAAGTAGGACTGTAATCATTGTTTTTTTCCTTTCATTAGTCAAGGCTGCGCCTTGAGAGCATTTCGTGCCATTCGTCCTTGGTAATAAGAACGTCCCTCGGTCTTTGACCGTTAGGCTCGCTGACGATGCCCATCTCTTCCATAATATCGATGAACTTAGCTGCCTTTCCGTAGCCTATACTGATTTTTCTCTGTATAAGCGAGGTTGAGATTTTTCCGGATTTTACGGCAAGGTCGACAGCATCAAGGAACTGCTGGTCGTTAAGAACGCCAACGTTATCTCCGTCATCTCCGTCGTCGTCACCGTATTCGTCGGACGAGCCCTTGCCCTTGGAGCATTTCTGTGCAGCTCGGTTAATCTCCTCAAGCGCCTGCGAGTCGTAAATATCGCCCTTTGCCTGAGATTTTAAGAATTTCATAATAGCGGCAACCTCGCCGTCCGAAACGAAAGCTCCCTGTACGCGAAGAGCCTTGGGAGCTCCCGCGGGGATATACAGCATATCGCCGTTGTTAAGAAGCTTTTCTGCTCCCGCCTGCTCAAGAATCGTCTTTGAGTCGTTGTAGGATGCAACCTTGCAGGAAATACGGGAGGGAATATTAGCCTTGATAACACCGGTTATAACGTCAACGGAGGGGCGCTGAGTACCTATGATAAGGTGTATGCCTGCGGCTCTTGCCTTTTGAGCAATGCTCATAATAAGGTCCTCTGCGGGTTTTCTTACCTGAAGCATAATGTCGTTAAGCTCGTCAATGACGATGATTATCTTGGGAAGCGGCTCGCCAAGCTCGGGATTTTCGCGCACCCTTTCGTTATATGCGTCAAGCTTTCTTACCTCAAGCGACTCCATAAGGTCGTATCTTTTTTCCATCTGCTCAACCGCCCACATAAGAGCGCCGGCAGCCTGCTTAACGTCGGTAACTACGGGAACGAGAAGATGCGGAATACCGTTATATCCGTTAAACTCGACTTTTTTCGGGTCAATCATTATAAATTTGACCTCGTCGGGCTTCGCTTTATAAAGGATACTTATGAGTATTGAGTTGATGCATACCGATTTACCCATACCCGTAGCTCCCGCAACGAGAACGTGAGGCATTTTGGCAATATCGGCAAATACGGGATTTCCAGTAACGTCCTTGCCGAGACAGGACATAGTTTTGGAGTCTGCGCAGATAAACTCGTCAGACTCAACGAGGTCGCGCAAAAGAACGGTGCTCGGCTTCTTGTTGGGTATCTCAACTCCGATAGCCGATTTTCCGGGAATCGGAGCTTCCATACGGATTCCTTCTGCTCCGAGGTTGAGGGCAATATCGTTGAAAAGATTGGTAACCGATTGCACCTTGACGCCGCGCGCAGGAACTATCTCATATCTAGTAATACGAGGACCCCTGTCGATGCCCTTTATAGATATTCTGACGTTGAACTGAAGGAGAGAGTCGACAAGCTTTTCTGCGTTGAGATTTTTCTCTTCCTCTTGGTTGAGGTCCTCTTCCTCCTTTCCCTTTATCAAAAGGTCAAGGGGAGGGAACTTATAATCAGAGTAGTCAGGCTTTTTATATTCGGAAACCGGTGCGCTTTTAGTCTGTGTCACAGTCGGCGCGGCAGCTCTTATAGGGCTTGCTTTTGGAGCAAATTCAAACGGAGGCTCGTCCTCGGGCGGAGCCTGCGCAGGCTGGCTTTCTGTCTGGGGGTCGCAGTAGTCTGCTTCGCCGGCGGAGAAAATCTCGTCCGCGCGAGCTTCTCTTTCATCTGAATCCTTGTCGCTTTCACCGTTGTCAAGGAAGGGAAAGAGCTTGCGAAGCTCTTTGACCTTTTCGCTCTGCTCCTCTTCGGGAATTTCCTCTTCGATACAAAGCGGCTCATCCTCTTGCGCAGGCGCAGCCTGTATATTTTCCTCTTCGTCACTCTCGTTTATCTCAAGCTCAAATTCAAGCTCGTCCGCGTCATCTGCGCCTTCTTCCAAAGGCTCGTTAAAGCTGAGTGGGACTTCGTCATAGGAGTCTGATGGGTCAAGCATTGTGCGTGTCATTTTCAAAAGGTTCTCTTCGTCGGGCTTGCTTTCCTCTCTATTGCTCTTGAATATTTCGGTGGTTGGAGGGGTATAAGCCTTAAAGGTCGCAGACCTTGAGCTCTCGTAATCGGAAATTGCGCTCTCAAAGCTCTCCTCACGCCTTGCCGCAAGCTCCTGCTCTCTTGAAACACACTCCACAGGCTCGACGCGCTCATCCCTCATATATTCGGGGACGTACGGCTCTTTTTCCTGAACGAACTCTGTATTTTCGGCGGGGTCGAATGTTCTGTCTTCTGCCTCTGCCGCTTGCTCGGCTCTGCGGCGCTCCATCTCGGCGCGAGCCTCTGCATAACGCTTTTGCGCATCGACAGCAGCCCTCTTTTTCATCTCAAAGTCCGCGCGCTGTCTTGCTTTTTCGATATCCTCCTCGCTAAGCTCTGTTATCGGCTCGGCAAATTCTGCGATTCCCTCGGGCTCTGACGAGATGCCCTTGCTTGAGGGCTTATTCATCAGCTCCTGATTAAGCTTCAGGTCAAAAGCCTCAAAGCTGCTTGTAAATACGTCCTCTGCGCTTGCGTCGGAGCATATGCTTTGAGAGTCGTAAATTATGTCGTCGTTTTTCGGCTCGTAGCTGTAATCGTCAACCGACACCGAAAGACCGTGCATAGAGTCGGTGGTGCTGTAATCCATATTGACCGGTCTGCGTCGCGGCTCGGATTCGGAGCCGTAGGTAAAGGTTCTGTTTTTTGCGGCGGCGCTTTCCGCTTTTTCCGCGTCGCTTTTGTGAAAAACCTTTTCCTTAAGGGTTGGGTTTTCCTCAAGCGCTCTGTCATCTCTGACCTCTCGTATTCCAAGCTCCTCGATTGTCAGCTCCTTCATTCCGTTATCAGCGGCAAAGAAATCGTCATCAAAGAGTGATTCCTGCTCTGCCTCCAGCTCGCGTATACGGCGGCGCTGACGGCGCAGAAGCCTTTTTTCCTTTTTATTTTCTTTCCTTTTGCCTACCGAGGAAAACAAATCGGAAATAGCGTTAAGCAGCTTCAAAAGAAGTCTGGAGACAGCAGACCTTCCCCCCGCGAAAAAGTAGGTTACGTAAAGCGCAATAATAAGCACGGCAATTATTATGATGCCCACCGTGCCGAAAATTTTGGTGAGCGCAAATGACACAGCGCCACCTACAAGACCGCCGCCGATATGCTCCTTGCCGCTCTTATAAAATTCGCCGGGCGCAAACACCATATCCGCCCCTATATAGCTTACAGTGTGAACAAATGTTGCAACGGTAATGAGGGCAAAGACGGTAAATATAAATCTGGAAACCGTTCTTTTTTTCTTAACGTCCTGGGGATAGAAGACCGCGTGTATCAAAAGAAATGCGGGTATCAGGTATCCGCCGTAGGAAAACAGTCCGAGAAAGGCGCTGGAAATAACCCTTCCGAGAGCTCCGGTGTCCTGCATAAAAAAGCAAAGCGCTGTGAAAACAGCGAGCGCCGCGAGTATTATCGGAACGGCTCTTCTGAATCCGGTGAGAGATGCGTAAGCGCCCTCTTTGCTTTTTTCTTTTTCTGCCATCTATCTAAATCCTCCAAGCAAGTCATTTTTATCCACTCTTAATGATAACAGATTTTATGGAAAATTACAATAGCAAAGCAAAAAATTATTTACTTAGTGCAATGTAATACTGTAAACGCACTTGACAAACACAAGAAATTCTGCTAAAATCGTATTTGTATAATTATGTGTATTTTATGGTATGCCACGTATTGAAAGGACTTTTTTATGCTTTTATATAATTCGCTTACAAGAACTAAGGATGAGTTTTTACCGAGGCGCGATGGACGCGTCAGTATGTATACCTGCGGCCCAACCGTTTATCACTATGCCCATATAGGAAATCTCCGCACCTACGCTATGGAGGATGTGCTGGAAAAATATCTCCGTTATATTGGCTACGACGTAACCCGAGTTATGAATATTACCGACGTTGGACATCTGACAAGTGACGGCGACACCGGTGAGGATAAAATGCTCAAGGGCGCAAAGAGGGAGCATAAAACCGTTCTTGAAATAGCTAAATTTTACACCGACGCATTTTTTGCCGACTGTGAAAGGTTGAATATATCGAAGCCCGAGCTTACAGTACCCGCAACGAGCTGTATAGACGAGTTTATAGATATGGTAAAGACGCTTCTTTCGAAGGGCTATGCCTATGAGGCGGGAGGAAACGTGTATTTTGATACCTCAAGGCTTGAAAAATACTACGTATTTAATGATTTTACCGAGGATGACCTCGAGGTAGGCGTGCGTGAGAGCGTCGAGGCGGACTCAAATAAGCGCAATAAGGCGGATTTCGTGCTTTGGTTTACGAAATCGAAATTTGAGGACCAGGAGCTTAAATGGGATTCACCTTGGGGAGTAGGCTATCCCGGATGGCATATTGAGTGCTCCTGCATTGCCGCTAAGCATCTCGGAGAGTATCTTGATATACACTGCGGAGGTATAGACAACGCATTTCCTCATCACACCAATGAGATAGCGCAGAGCGAGGCGGCGTTTGGCCACGAGTGGTGCCGCCACTGGTTTCACGTCCATCATCTTAACACCGCAGGCGGAAAAATGTCTAAATCAAAGGGCGAGTTTCTCACCGTTTCGCTTCTTATCGAGCGCGGATTTGACCCGCTTGTATATCGATTCTTCTGTATGCAGTCGCATTACAGAAAAAATCTCGTATTTTCTTGGGAAAACCTGGAAAATGCAAAAACCGCGTACAATAAGCTCGTAGCAAAGGTTGCGGCTCTTCGCGACAGTACAGATGAGGCTGTTGACGCTCTTGCGTTTGCCGAGGGGAAGAAGCGCTTTACAGACGCTCTTGATAATGACCTTAACACCTCTCTCGCGGTAACGGCGCTCTATGACGTTTTTAAGATGAAAGCTAACGACAAAACCAAGATTGCCTTGATAGAGGATTTTGAAAGAGTGCTTGACCTCGGTCTTTTTGCGGCTGCAAAAAGGCTTAACGAGAAGGAAGAGAAGAGCGGGGCATCGGATGCTATTTCACCGGAGCTGCTTACCTATATCAATGAAAAAATAGAAGCCCGCAGAGCAGCAAAGGCAGAGAAAAATTACGCTCTTGCCGATGCAATAAGAGCCGAGCTTTCGGAAAAGGGAATAACGCTTATTGACTCTAAGGAAGGCACGAAATTTACGATAGCTTAAAAGAATTTTAGGGTAACTTTAGAAACCGGAGGTGGCGTTTTTGTACGATAAGCTTGAGGCTGACGTTGCATTTATAAGAGGCGACTACGTGAGCGCCGCCGATATGTTTTTTGAGGGAGCAAGAGAAGGCGATGCGCTTGCGGCATTCAATTACGGATATTGTCTGCTTAAAGGACTTGGTAGACCGTACGACCCCAAAGAAGCGAAAAGCTATTTTTCCTTTGCCAGAAATTACGAGGGCGGCGCCGCCTGCTACAATATCGCAATGCTTTATTTGCACGGCGAGGGGGTAACTCAGGATTTCGCCGCGGCGCTCAAATACATGCGTATGTCCGCTGAGGACGGATGCCTTGAGGCTCAGCTTTATATGGGTATGGCTTATACTCTCGGATGTATGTTCGAGCCGGACGTTATCGGTATATGTATGATACCGTATCATAAGCCGGAATACCGTGACTTAACGACACCGCTTCTTACGGGCTACGTTCCGGATTTTGATAAAGAGGATATGCGATTTGCCGTCATAAACGCTGACGCCAGGTCTGCTTTTGAGTGGTTTCGCCTAGCGGCAAGACACGACCCGACCTACGTAGAGGAGCTTGTTGCAAAGGGAAAATACCTCTATGCAAAATGTTACCTGGACGGTCTTGGAACGGAATTTGACAGAGTAAAGGGAACGCGTCTTATGCTCGTCGCAGGAAAAAGCGGCTCGGCAGAGGCAGTTGCATTTCTTAAGGAAAGCGGCGTTACTCCCGAAATGATACTTGCCGAGGGAAAAAGATTAAAGGATGCCGGAAGGTAGGGGAGGAAGATATGAAAAACAAATACAAAAGCATAGCCCGTATTCTGCTTCTTCTTTTGATAGCGGCGACCTTGGTTTTCATATTCCTTCAATCGACGAAACCGCCCCAAAAATCTCAGGCTGAAAGCGATAAGGTGGGCGAGATAGTCGGCGAGATAATACCGCCGGGAACTCCCGCCGGCGACTACGTTCAAGAAAATATAAGAAAGATTGCTCATTTTACCGAGTTTTTCTTTCTTGGGTGCGAGGTGTCGCTATACGTTATACTTTTTTTGCCTCGTATAAAGTGGGCAGCTCTATCCTTTCCCACGGCGCTTATAGTTGCCTTTTTTGATGAGAGCATACAGATATTTTCAAATAGAGGACCTTCAGTCAAGGACGTTTGGATAGATTTTTTTGGCTTCGCTTTTGCCAGCGCGTGTTTTTACACGGTGGCAGCCATCGTAATATTTATATACGGGAAATGTAAACAAAAATAGTCAAGATAACGGTGACAAAATGGTTAAAATAACAGAGGTGGAAGAGGGCTCTGTTGCCCATAGGCGCGGAATTTTGCCGGGCGACGAGTTAATATCCATAAACGACAACGAAATAGAGGACGTGCTTGATTACCGCTTTTATCTTGCGGAACGGTCGGTTATGCTTCTTTGCCGCCGTAACGGCGAGAGCTTTACGGTTAATATAAGCAAAGGCGAGTACGAGGATATCGGACTTTTCTTTAAAACTCCGCTTATGGACGAAAAGCAATCCTGCAAAAACAAATGCATTTTTTGCTTTATTGACCAGAATCCGAAGGGACTTCGCGACACGCTTTACTTTAAGGACGACGATTCAAGGCTTTCATTTATTCACGGCAATTATATCACCCTTACCAATATGACGGATAAGGATGTTGACAGAATAATTAAAATGCGTTTTTCTCCCCTCAATATTTCGATTCACACAACCGACCCGAATCTCAGGGTAAAAATGATGAAAAACAAGCGCTCCGGAGAGGTGCTTTCCTATCTTAAACGATTTTGTGACGCCGGGCTCTCAATGTGCGGTCAGATAGTGCTTTGCAAGGGTGTGAATGACGGAGAAAATCTTATGCGTACTATGCGGGATTTGACCGAGTATTTCCCAAACCTTTCGAGTGTTTCGGTAGTTCCCGCAGGTCTTACGAAATACCGCGACGGACTTTATCCTCTCGCAGATTTTGACGAGAGTGAGGCAGGGGAGGTTATTGACCTTGTAGAGAGCTTTGCGCAGGAGCATTTCACAAAAACCGGCTCCCGCCTCTTCTTCCTTGCCGACGAGTTTTACCTTAAAGCAAAAAGGGAGTTGCCGGGAGATGATTATTATGAGGATTACCAGCAGATAGAAAACGGAGTGGGTATGCTTCGCTCGTTTTCCGAGGAATTTAGGAGTGCGTTAGAGGACGCCTCGGAATACGCCGCAGCCCTTACAGGAAAGCGTCGAGTCGCCGTAGTAACAGGCTACGCCTCGTATGGCGCGGTAAGCGATATGGCAAGGGCACTCGCCACGCTTACAGATAAGCTTGAAATTGATGTCTATCCGATAAAAAACGACTTTTTTGGCGAGAGTGTAACCGTAACCGGTCTTCTTACGGGAAAGGATATATACGCTCAGCTTTCGGGTAAGCTTTTGTGTGACGAGCTCATAATTCCTGCCGTTTGCACAAGGCGCGAGGAGAGAGATTTCCTTTGCGGAATGACTGTTTCCGAGCTAAGCGAGAAGCTCTCGGTAAAAATAAGACTGTGTGAAGGCGGCGGCTTTGATTTCGTTGACGCCGTTTTTGGAATTGACAGCATATAATTAAGGAGATAATAATGGCAAAGCCAATAGTAGCGATAGTGGGCAGACCGAACGTCGGTAAAAGCACACTTTTCAACAAGTTAATAGGCGAGCGTCGCTCAATAGTAGAGGATACTCCGGGTGTAACCCGCGACCGCATATACGCCGAGGCGGAATGGTGTGAGCGCAGGTTTATACTCATTGATACCGGCGGAATAGAGCCAAAAAGTGAGGATACTATACTCAAGCAGATGCGTCTTCAGGCAGAGGTTGCCATCGAATCCGCTGACGTCATAGTGTTTATGTGCGATATAAGAGCAGGTCTTTTAGCTGACGACAGAGATATAGCAATAATGCTTAAAAAATCGGGAAAGCCGATAATTTTAGCGGTGAACAAGGTAGACAGTATAGGTGACGTCCCGCTTGAGTTTTACGAGTTCTATGAGCTTGGCTTCGAGCGCACACCGATAGCTCTCTCGTCTCTTCACGGCACCGGCTCCGGCGATCTTCTTGACGCAATAGTGGAGGAGTGTGATTTTTCTGACGGCGAGGATGAGGATGACGGAGTTATAAACGTCGCCGTTATCGGCAAGCCAAACGCGGGAAAATCCTCAATGATTAACCGTATGTGCGGCGAGGAGCGTATGATTGTTTCGAATATTGCGGGAACAACGCGTGACGCGGTTGACACGAGGGTTGAAAATTCAGTCGGAGTGTTCAATTTTATTGACACGGCGGGTATACGCCGTAAATCAAAGGTCGAGGACAGGATAGAGAAATTCAGCGTTCTCAGAGCAAATATGGCAGTAGAGCGCGCGGACGTGTGCCTCATTATGATAGACGCACAGGACGGTATTACGGAGCAGGACGAAAAAATTGCCGGCATAGCTCACGAGGCGGGCAAGGCTTCAATTATCGTCGTTAATAAGTGGGATGCCATTGAGAAGGAAAATTCGACTGTAAACAACTTCAACACGAGGATAAAAACAGCACTTTCTTATATGACCTACGCGCCGATAATCTACGTTTCGGCAAAAACCGGTCAGCGAGTAACCAATATATATCCGCTTATAAAAAGCGTTTACGAGGAGGCGAGCCGCCGTGTAACCACGGGTATGCTCAACGACCTTTTAAACGACGCGATGGCAAGAGTTCAGCCCCCCTCGGACAAGGGAAAGCGACTGAAAATTTATTATATGACGCAGGTCAATGCCAACCCGCCAACCTTCGTTATATTCTGTAATTCCGAGGAGCTTTTCCATTTTTCGTACAGACGCTATATAGAGAACTGTCTGCGCGATGCGTTTGGCTTTGAGGGTACACCCATTAAGATAATAATAAGACAGAAGGGCGACGACGCGTCTTCTGATTAAAGGAAAAGTATAATGTTTGTAGACAACATAAAGATTTACGTGAAGGCAGGCAACGGCGGTAACGGCGCAGTTTCCTTTCACAGAGAAAAATATGTCAATGCGGGCGGTCCGGACGGCGGCGACGGCGGCAGAGGAGGAAACGTCGTTTTCAAGGTTGACGAGGGTGCAAACACACTTCTTGCGTTCCGTTATAAACGAAAATTCGTAGCCGAGCCTGGAGAAAACGGAAAGACCGGAAAAATGCACGGAAAAAACGGCGCTGACGTTATAGTCACAGTTCCTAGGGGCACTCTTATCAGGGACTCGGAAACGCGCAAGATAATCTTCGATATGGCAAATGCCGACGAGTATATACTCTGCAAGGGCGGCAGAGGCGGCTTTGGAAACCGTCATTTTGCCACACCCACAAGGCAGATTCCAAGATTTGCAAAGAGCGGAACCAAGGGGGAGGAAAGGGAGGTAATCCTTGAGCTTAAAATGCTCGCAGAGGTGGGACTCATAGGCTTTCCGAACGTCGGAAAATCCTCAATACTTTCCCGAATTTCTGCTGCAAAGCCGAAGATTGCAAATTATCATTTTACAACCCTTTCTCCTAACCTCGGAGTAGTTCCGGTAAGAGAAGGCAAGGGATTTCTTGCCGCAGATATTCCGGGACTTATCGAGGGGGCGTCCGACGGCGCGGGACTCGGTCACGCATTTCTCAGACACGTTGACAGATGCAGGCTTCTTTTGCACGTCGTGGATATTTCCGCGCAGGACGGAAGAGAACCCGCTGATGATATTGACAAAATAGACAGTGAGCTGAAAAAATACTCGCCCGAGCTTTCGGAGCGTCCGCAGATAATAATTGCCAATAAGATTGATTCTGCCGATTTTGAATCCGACGCCGTAAGAAGCTTTAAAAAGCGCTGCGAGGAGCTTTCACGCGAGGTCGTATACGTTTCCGCGGTCACGGGAGAGGGACTTGACGAGCTTGTTTTGAGGGCGGCTGAGGCGCTGAAATCTCTTCCGCCGATAACGGTGTATGAAACCGAAATAAGTCCCGAGGACGAGGCGCTAAGGAATACCGCGGGCGCTAGGGCGACTACCGTTAAGCGCGAGGGCGGAAAATTTTTGGTTGAGGGAGAATGGCTCTTTAACTTTATGGGTCAGATAAATTTCTCCGACTACGAATCGCTTAATTTCTTCCAAAGAGTTCTCGTTAAAAACGGAGTTATAGACAAGCTGCGCGAGGCAGGGGTGCGAGAGGGCGACACCGTAAGCATCTACGATTTCGAGTTTGATTTTGTATATTGAGGTAACGCTATGATTTCAGAGCTTATAAAAAAGACGCGCTCATACCGACGCTTTGATACAAGCCGAGAGGTGAAGCTCGCAGAGCTGCGGGAAATGATAGAGGGGGCAAGATGCTCAGCCTCTGCCGCAAACCGTCAGCGCATAAGATTTGCGCTCGTAAACGATAAGGCGACCTGCGACAAAATATTTACTAACGTAGCCTTCGCAGGGTATCTCAAGGACTGGGCAGGCCCCACACCCGCTGAGCGTCCCGTGGCGTATATCGTTATGATGTACCGCGACGACGAGATTGACACGAGTCTTGCTATGGATATGGGAATTGCCGCCCAATCAATACTTCTTACAGCAACCGAGATGGGACTTGGCGGATGTATGATAAGAAGCTTCAAAAAGTCTAGGATTGAAGCGATACTTGCAAAGCGCGGATATAACGCAGGGCTTGTAATAGCGCTCGGCGCACCCGCCGAAAAGGTATACCTCACTGACGTTAAGGACAGAGATATAAAATATTTCCGAGATAAAAACGACGACCACGCAGTTCCAAAGTATTCGCTTGACGAAATTATAATTTGAACATTACAATAAAAAGAACCGGAGCAGACGCCTTTTGTAAGGTATCTGCCCCGGTTTTTACGTTTATAAATTTTATGCTTGGAAAATGATTTCCTCAGCCTTCTTGCCGGCAGAGCCATCCCATATTTTTTTGAAGATTCTATTGAACGAGGATAAATACTGATTATGGTCGAAGCAGATTTCCATCTCAAGCTCGTGCTTTCCAATTTCAACTCTATGCTTGTCAAAGCGCTCGCGAGCCTCTTGCTCCTTTCCCTGAGCCTTAAGAGCAAGTGCTTCTGCAACGTCCTTGCAGAGTTGAAGGTATCTCTTAAGAATTCTGTAAGAAACAGTCTGCGCGCGGTAGGGCATGTTAATATGCTCTTTGACGAACGGCTCGAAATCATCTACAATTTTAGCAACGCTCTGAATCTTTTCAACCATATCAGGATTGTAAAAATCACCCGTGGAAGCCTGCTTTTGAATCATATATTTATAGTCTAACGCCTCTCCGATTCTTTCAAAGAACGCCGCAACCTCACGCCAATCCTCGCCGTAAGCGTGACTGAAATAGTCCTCCTTCAAAGCCTCAAAGTCAACCGAGGTGTCGTAAAGCGTGCTTGCGTAAACGAAGAAGCAGAATCCGTTAGGGAAGTAGCTTCTTTGAGATGCGTCCTCAACCACACCGTTGCATCCGTTTGACTTGTAGCCCTTTACGTCGTCGTGGACAAGCCTTGACACCGAGAATAAACCTAAATCGCGGTATTGGGGCCACCAGTAGTGATATTCGTAAACGAAGGACTGAACGCCACAGCACTCCTGCCACTTTTTGCCGTGAGCTATGTATTCGTCAACGGTGGTGGGAAGCTTAATTTTATTTCGCTCGCTATATTCTGTGAGCTTTATCTTGCTCGTGTCGATGTTTTGGGTCACGGGTACCGAATAATCGCGGGAAATAGCAGCGATAAGAAGAGAGAAGCGCTTGGGATTTTTAATAAACACCGTCTTGGGCGCCCACGTGGTATCGGTGTAGCAGATGAATACGACTCTTGTATCAAGATTTCGCTTCGTAAGCTCCTCGTCGATATCGTTCATAAGGGTGACGTACCAATCCGAAGGAGTTTTTTTGCGGCACTCGTCGCACTCGCAGTGATTGTTGCTTGCGTCTGCAAGCCAAACGTGAAGGTAATCTACGTTAGTTGATATCTCAGCGTAATCGGATACCTTTTTTACAACCTTTGCGCGAGCCTTGGAATTTGACATACAGAAATTTGTATTCAGTCCCACGCCTTTGAAAAGGTCGCGCTTTCCGTCTATCATCGCAAGATACTGGCGCGCCTCGTCGGTAACGACCACGTTGTCGTTTTTTCTCCAGCCGATAGTCGTGTCGATGCCGAATGACTCTGCGGTCCATCCGTGGCCTATATCGTGGAACTGAAGTCCGCGCTTTGACATCTCAGCCTCGCACTGACGCTTCCACTGAAGCACGGTTAGTTCGTTTACGGGCTCGGGCTCTCTGTTTTCTTCGTTGGCCTCGTGCACGTAATATCTGTTGTAGTAGGTTCTCGGATTGTCAAACTCTATCATAAAGACGTTCATTCCGATTTTAGGCATAAAGTCTATAACCTCAACCATAAGGTGCTGAGCCTCAGCGCCCTCGTTGCACTGTCCGCGGTAGCGGCAGTCTGCCATCTTGTGATATTTTGTCGGCTCAATATCCTTTGCCGGTATAAATTCTCCGTCAATACCGGGGAATAACCAACGGCATCCGTTTATGTTAAGATATCTGTATACTGCCAAAAGAACGCTTCTCGGGTTGCTTCCCGCAATAATTCCGCCGTCCTTATCGGTGTCGATATGAAGAATATCGTCAAGGGTTACGTCGTCCGATTCAGAGGTGTCAAGACCGAAATCTGACATAACTCCAAGACGGAATCCGTCGGTAGCGTCGGGGTTGTATTTTATAGCTATCTCTCCGCATCTCGGCATCATCATGCGCAGATACTTTTTTAATTCCTCTGCAGCATAATCTACAACGTGGTGTGATGTGATTTTGTTAATAGTGTACATAGTTAATACTCCTTGCAGACGTGGTATACTGAGAGTATACCATACGGCAGGGGGTAAGTCAAGCATTTTTGAGTTTTTTGGACTCAAGTTCTTTTGAAAGTTTTAACAAAACGGGCATATCCCAAAAGCCTGATTAATAGCGCCTCCTATAATGCGTGCCGCAACCGAGGTTATCTCGTCGATATCCTTGGGAACGACGAGCATAGTTTCGCTCCCGCCGAAGACTCTTGAGTCTATAACCGTCGGCACGCCGACGGAGATTATAGGTGTGCCAAGGCTCTCTTTGGTGAGCGCATCCCGTGTGTTGCCCACACCGCTGCCTGGGAAAAGACCTGTATCGGAAATTTGCACGGTTGAGCCAAGCCTTTCGGCAGATGCGGTTGCAATCGAATCAATGGCAATGACCGCGTCGGGTGCTATCCTATGACACACGCCCCTTATAATTTCCGAGGATTCCATACCGCTTTCCGCCGTAACTCCGGGGCATAGAACGGCTATTTCCGAGCAATCAAGCTGCTCAAATGCGTCCTCGTCAAACTCCTTTATGTGTAAAGTCGGCTTTACGTAAGCGGCGGCCTTAGGACCTATGGCGTCGGGGGTAAGGTTTCTGTTCCCGAGTCCGACGATAAGAAGGCGGTCGGGAAAAACGCCGACTCCCTCGATTCGTTCACACAGCTTTCTTGTCACGGCCTCGGTCGCGTCAAGAATCCCGTCCTCGTCAAGAAGCTCCATTTTTCCTGTGTTCAGCGTATCGTAGTTTCCCATAGGACGCCCAATTTCACGCTCGCCTTCCTCTGAGTATATCCTGACGCACTCCCAAATCCCCCCGGCACATTCAGAGCTTTTGTATTCTACGCCCTTTGCGTCGGTGTCCGCGCGTCTTCTTTCTATGGCAAGGTCGGTATAAAATCCGCTGCCGTCGCATCTGTCGGTAAAGTAGTTTTTCACCTGTTAACTCCTTGGTTTTTTCTTGATTATGGCGCGTGGCAGGCAATTATATTCAAATAAAGGGAAAAATTGTGTAAATATCACAATGCCAAGCCTTTCGATTTGTGCAATAGAAACGAAAATTGTGTATAAATGATTTTTTGATTGAAAATGATGGCTTTTTATGCTAGAATATACTAAGTAATTATTTTTGTCGCGAAGTACGCGACGTAGGAGAACAAAATGAAAAAGATTGTAAGTTTACTTCTTGCGGTCGTAATGCTACTCGGTTCTATGCTCGTCCTTTCCTCTTGCGGTGAGCCTAAGGACGCGGGCGCTGAAATCAGCGTTTACCTTGGAGACGGCTTTTACGATTTTGACCCGACAGATTATTATGCGGACAGCAACGCGGAGCAGGTAATGTCGCTTCTGTACGAGCCTCTCTTTAAGCTTAATTCTAAGGGAAAGCTCGAGTGCGCTGCTGCTAAGGAATACACGGTTGACGAACCCAAAAGACAAATAGTGATTTCCCTTCGCGAAACATATTGGTCTGATGACATTAGAGTTAAGGCTGACGATTATATTTACGCTTGGCGTGAGGTATTGCTTAATCCCGCGAATCCCAATCCCGCGGCTGCGCTTCTCTACGACATCGAAAACGCGGCGGCTATTAAGCTTGGCTCTAAGAGCTATGCTGAGTTCGGCGCTGTAAAATCAGAAATATACGAGATAACCATCACCTACGGTGAGGGAGCAGATTACGAGCAGCTTCTTAAAAATCTTGCTTCGGTTGCAACCTCTCCTCTACGTCAGGACATAGTTTCCGCATCTAAAACCTATTGGTCCAAGGATAGATCTACTATCGTATCAAACGGTCCTTTCAGAATTGAGGCTCTTGACTACGATCTTGGTGATTTTACGCTTGCGAGAAACCTGGGTTACCATCAGCCCTCTTCCGCAAAGAATTATACGAAGCACGTAAGCCCCGCATCTCTTGTTTCCTTCTTCGTAAGAGAGGGTGAGAAGGAGCTTTCTTATAGCGATATAGAGAACAAGACGGTATTCTATATGGCAGACGCCACCCTCGCTGACAGAGCTGACAATGCTGATAAAGCGAAAACCGCAGAGGATGCATCCACCTATGCTTACGTATTCAATACCGAAAATCCTCTTTTTGCAAAAGCTGAGGTCAGAAAAGCTCTTTCGTTTGCTCTTGACAGAACTATGATAGCTGACGCTATTACGTTTGGCGCGGCTGCTACGGGATTCCTTACCGACGGCGCGGCAAAATCTATATACGGCAAAAATATTGAAGCGAGAATATCTGCCGACCATGCAGCAAACCTTGCGCAAGCAAAGTCGCTCGTTCAGGCGGCAGACCTTAACGGCATATCAAAATCCTTCACCCTTACCGTCAACGATGACGAAGAGAGCCTTGCTATCGCCCAGATTGCAAAGGCTGCTTGGAGCGAGCTTGGTTTTAACGTTACTGTTGAAGCGGTTGACAGTGTAACCTCAATCGTGGTTGACTCTACTCTTGACGATAATTTAACCATAGAGGATTCGGCAATACAAGCTTTAGTCAAGGAAGCATCTTACGGTAATCGCAAATTTGACGTTATTGCTGTTGACTGGCAAATGTATTCAACCGACCCCTTCGTTGCTCTTGCGGGCTTTACCTCCTCGCTCAACGGATGCGGCACCGATTTCACGACCGGCAGCGCGAGAAAGAACATAAGCGGCTGGACTAACGCGGAATTCGATAACTATATAAATCTTGCTTATATGGCAGAGACTGAAGCTGAGAGAGCAGACGCGCTTAAGGCCGCTGAGAAGATACTCATTGATTCTGCTCCCATAGCACCGATAGTTTACAATCATAGCTTCGCATTTGTAAGCCGCGACATTTCAAAGCTTACCGTTGACGGACTCGGTAATTTTGTGTTTACCGACGTAAAGCAGAAGAATTACAGAGATTATCTTGAATCCGAAGAAGATTAATTTGAAATACCCGCAGAAGCAACGACTCGCGCGTTGCTTCTATGCGGGTTTTTAATATAATAAAGGGAAATATGAGAAAGAAAAAGTTTACACTGCGAACAATGACCGATATAAAGGTCTTTTTGCTGTTTTTGCTCAATAATATCGGCTACCCTATCGACCATACCTCCGTTATTGGAATGGTATCCGAGAATACCGAGGAAATACTCATTGACTACGACGAGTGCTTAAGAGAGCTTTCTGACGACGGTCATCTTCTTTTTGACGAATATAACGGTGAGAAATACTATATGATTTCCGACACGGGACGTATGATTGCCTCTGAGCTTTACGATAATCTTGATAAGGAATTCAGAGAGCGCAGTCTGAGATACGCCGCAAAATATGCCTCGCTTTCAAAAAGCGGCTCGTCTATCGATACGACAGTCGTTGAGCTTGATGGCAAAAGATACAAGGTCACACTCTCTGCATTCGACTCGCGCGGAGAGGTAATGTCGACGTCAATCGTGGTCAATTCCCGTGAGGAAGCCGAAAAAATAAGAAAAAATTTCGAGGCAAGACCGGACGGGGTATATCGAGGAGTTTTGTTCTCGGTTACCGGCAGAATGGAGTTTTTGTCTTAAGTAAAAATTGGTGATTTTGACAAAGTTTGACACTCCAAAACCATCATAATTGTACAAATTTTTAAAAAATCACCCTCTTTTTTTAACAAAACCCTTGACAAAGTGTTAACAAATATATATAATGATTTTATACGGAAGCGAAAATGCGATGATTTTGTATAAGGAACTTGATGTTGCGGCTTTGATAGAATTGGTGCGCGGGCATGACGACTCGGCGTTTGATGAGCTTGTCAGCCGCTATACCCCTATGATGAATAAGCTCGTTTCGGGCTTTATCACGCAAGCCTTCCGTTATGACGAGGCGTTCTCGGAGGCATGTGTTGCGCTTCACCGCGCGGCTCTTTCTTATGACGTGTCAAGGTCTGCTGACATTACCTTTGGTCTCTACGCACAGATATGCGTTTACAGAAGGCTGTGTGACGCGGCTCTTGCGCAGCGGCGCGGAGCTGAGGTGGTTGATGTTGACGTGGACACTATAAGTGCTGAGAATAATATTGAAAGGCGCCTTGTCGGCCGTGAGCAGATGTCGAGATTTTTCGAGAAAGCGCGCGGCGTGCTGTCGGAATACGAATATTGCGTTTTCCGTCTTTACATAGAAGGCGACACCACAAAGCAGATTGCCGAAAAGCTTGGCAAGGGCGCGAAGTCGGTGGAGAATGCAAAGGCGAGGATGCTTAGGCATCTGCGCGAGGAATGTAAGGAGTTTTCCGACGTTTGAAAAAGTTTATATGCCCCGGTAGCTTAAAGGAGAGCGTTGTTTACAAAGGCGTTGGTTGAAATCCGACTAAGGGCAAATATTTAAAACCTATTAAGTGAGGAAAAAAGGAACCATGTACGAGGACAAGACACTGAAGTGCAAAGATTGTGGCAATGATTTCGTGTTCACAGCAGGTGAGCAGGAATTCTACGCATCCAGAGGATTCGAGAACGAGCCCCAGAGATGCAAGGAATGCCGTGCCGCAAAGAAGAACGCGCAGAGAGGTGCGAGAGAAATGTTCGCAGCTGTTTGCTCGGAGTGCGGCAAGGAATGCCAGGTGCCCTTCAAGCCTACCGAAGGCAAAGCGGTTTACTGCAGCGAGTGCTTCGCAGCTAAGAGAGCCGACAAGGAGTAATTGTTTCAAAATACCGCCGCAGAGGCTGAGTATAGAAACCAACCCGAGAAAAAATCCCGCGACTCGCGGGATTTTTTCTTTTATAAAATTTTTAAAATATCTTGTGCTTAGTAATAAGTTTGTGCTATAATAAAATATATAAAGACAAAATTCGTCGGAAAGTGCTTGAGAAGATGGAAAATAATAGAGTAAGAGAGTCCCTTGTAAGTGGAAGAAACGCTGTAAAGGAGCTTCTCGCAAGCGGCAGGGATATAGATAAAATATACGTGCAGAGGGGAGAGCGCGAGGGCTCGGTAAAAATGCTTATCGGACGGGCTCTGGAGCGTAAAATACCCGTAATCGACGTGGAAAAGTCGAAGCTTGACGCAATGTGCTCCGGCTCATACCATCAAGGCATAGTTGCCTTAGCGGCGGAGCAGAATTATTGCACGGTTGAAGAGATAATCGAATATGCAAGCTCGCGCGGAGAAAAACCGTTTATAGTGATATGTGACGGCGTTGAGGACCCGCACAATCTCGGTGCGATAATCAGAAGCGCGGAATGCTCGGGAGTCCACGGAGTTATAATTCCCAAGCGACGCGCCGTTGGTCTTACCCCTGTTGTTTCAAAATCGTCGGCAGGAGCGCTTGAGCATATGCGAGTTGCAAGAGTTACTAATCTTTCATCTGTAATTGACGAGCTTAAGGCTCTTGGCTTTTGGCTTTACGCCGCTGATATGGGCGGTGAAAAATATTGCGAAACCGATTATTCCGGAAGCGTTGCCTTGGTTCTTGGCAGCGAGGGATACGGAATTTCGCGTCTTGTGAAGGAAAAGTGCGACTTCACCGTATCAATTCCGCTTTACGGAAGGGTCAATTCGATGAACGTTTCCTGCGCCGCCGCTGTTATACTTACGGAAATAGCAAGGCAAAGACACAAATAGAGGAGGTTGGGGTATTGCAAAATAACAGTAATTCTAACGACCACATCAAAAATATTTTGGATTCACTGTCGGGCGTCGGCGCACAGCTGTCCGATTCTTTTGAGTCGGAGCTTGTTTTTGAAAAAAACAGTTCTCCCAAGGGTCTTGTGTTTGATGACTCTGAGGATGCGGACGAGCCGGTACCTGAAAAGCCAAATTTGAGCTTTGAAATTGCACAGCAAGCAGAAGAGCCTTCTGTCGAGCTGTCTGTTCCGGAAAAATTTGTCGCTGATGAGAAATACTCCTCGCAAATCAAAGAGGAGGAAAAGCCTAGGATAATAGCTACGTACGTCCCGAGGTTTACCGAGGCTAGCCTTAACTACCGTATGGCAGGTGAAAAAAAGCAGGAGTACGTCAGGGTTACGAGCGACTCTCTTCCGTCGGATATTTCCGAGGAAAAAATCGACCCAACCGCTGAAATATATTCCGAAGCAGATAGTGTAGGCGCGGTAACGGTAAGCGTTAACAGGGGAGAGCCGGAAGCTCTTGAATCGGCATCTCAGGTGTTTAAATTTTTGGAAAATGAGCGCTTAGACGAGCCGCAGGCTCTACCTGATGAAACGCCCGTCGAGAAGAACGGCAACGCGGAGGATGAGGCGGTTGAGAATGAGGATTCCGAGCCTGCTATGCAGAGTGAAGAGCCGAAGGAATACAGCATACCCGACCCTGTGCGCGAGCTTGACGTTGCAGTCGCAGGCGGAGTTTCCACCTACTCTTTTAAAACGGGAATCCTTGAGGATGCTCCTGACGATGTTGGTGATAGGACTCTTTCTAAAAAAGGGTATAAAGTCTCCGAATATACCTCGTACACACAAAGGGACTCCTTTAAGGATAAGTTTCTTGACGTTATTATAAGCGTAAGGGTTCGCTTTTTTGTGGCGGCGGCAATAACTCTTCTTCTTGCGATGCTTGAGTCGGCGGTTGCCTTCGGCGTTGATATAGTAAAGCTGTTTAAGCTCGAAACAGTTCCCGGGGCGCTTGCGCTTCTTGATGCGCAGTTTGTTATATGTCTTTTCCTTATAACTCTCCCGGAAACGATTTTGGCATTCAGACGCTTGGCAGAGGGAAGGCTTGTTCCCGAGCTGCACGTAGCTCTGTCATTTGCGGTGTTTGCGGTATATACGGCTATAATTCTTGCGAGCTCACCGAGGAACTTCTCGATATTCGGGCTTTTGTTCGCCGTGCCGGCTCTTGCTGCAATAGGCGGAACTTATTTTAAAAAAAGCGCGGAGTTTTCCGCCTTCAAGGAAATATCCAAAAACGAAGAAAAGCAAATAATAGATAATCACCTCACGCGTACGCTTGAGCGTGAAAACGCGGCTCTTGACGGAGCTGTCGAGGAGCATAAATCGAGAATTATGCGAATATTCCGAACAGCTTTCGTGTCGGATTTCTTTAGACGTGCAGAACGGTGCACCGAGAAAACCTCAACCGTTGCGCTCCTTTTGTTTGCGCCGCTAGGCGCGGCTATCGCAACCGGCACGGTGGTATTCTTCGTGCCCGGAGGCATTGAAAAGGCGGCAGCAGCGTTTGCTCTTGTGTTTATGCTGGGCGTTCCGGCTATGTCACTTTTGATACATAAGCTTCCGTGCTTTGAGGCGCAGCGCGAGGCAAAAGAGGAAAATTCTGCGTTCGTTGGCGAGGCGTCGCTGCTTGAATATTCTTCAATTGACGTAATAACCTTTGAAGACACTGAGGTTTTCGGTCCTGAGGACGTAACGCTTCAGCGTATAATGCTATATGGCCGAAGTGATAATCTTACCAAGGCGTTAAGGCAGATGTCATCGCTTTTCATGAACGTCGGCGGACCGCTTGACAGGCTTTTTTCTGATGCCCTTGACCGCAAATCCTCTGCGGCAAGCAATACCTGTATTGAGGATGGCGGAATATACGGGGAGATAGATTCGCATCCCGCATTTGCCGGAACTCTTGAATATATGCTTGAAAAGGGGGTACGCATTCCCGACGATGAGGCAGATAGGCAAGAAAAGCTTTCTGATTCTATCAAGGTTATGTACGCAGCGCTTGACGGAGAGGTTTACGCAAAATTCTATATCCGTTATTCCTTCTCCGAGGAATTTTCAATGCTTCTGCCTACGCTTGAGGATGAGGGTATAAAGGCTCTGGTATATACAAGCGACCCTAATATAACCGGCGCTCTTATAAAATCTCTTACCGCGGGCGCTGATAAGATTCGGGTAATGAGAAGATTCGTTCCCACCGTAAACGGAAGCGCAGTCTATAAAGAGGTTAGCTCCGGTATGGTAACGTTTGGGGAAAAATCAAACGCAATCAATATGATAATCCTTGCAAAAAGATATGCAAAGCTGTCCTCCCGTCTTTCTATAACCGAGCTTATAGCGATGGCGGTTGGAGGTGTGCTTGGTATTTTGCTCTCAGTCGGAGGAATGCTCCTCGTTCCGTCCGTAGCTCTTGCCGTATGGCAGGCTGCGTGGTGCGGCATCGTACATATTGTAAGCGCAAAAGAGTTCAGATGCTCTAAAAAGAAAAAGGAAAATCAAAATGTCTGAGATGAAAAACATATCCTCCGTGCTCAAATCGGTTGAGAAGCCGGGAAGATATATCGGAGGGGAATATAACAGTATAATTAAGGACAAAGCGGACGTAAAATGCCGCTTTGCCTTCTGTTTTCCGGATACCTACGAGATAGGAATGTCAAATCTTGGTGTGCGAATCCTTTACGACGTTCTTAACAAGGATAAGGATATCTGGTGCGAGCGCGTTTACGCTCCTTGGATGGATATGAAGGAGAAGATGGAGGAGTATTCCATACCCCTTGTCGCAACCGAGAGCGGCGACGAGCTTCTCAGGTTCGATATGGTGGGCTTTTCTCTGCAATACGAGCTTTGCTATACGACGGCTGTTGCTATGATGAAGCTTGCGAAAATACCGATTTGGTCAAAGGACAGAGGAGAGGATATACCAATCGTAATTGCCGGCGGTCCTTGCGTTTACAACGCCGAGCCGATAGCCGAGTTTTTTGACCTTATAAACGTTGGAGAGGGAGAGGAGGTTCTCTCCGAGATATGCCGCCTTTATATAAAAATGAAAGAAGAGGGTCGATATACGAGGTCGGCTTTCTTGCGGGAGGCATCGCATATAGAGGGGGTTTATATCCCATCTCTATACGAGGTTTCTTATAACGGGGACGGAACGATAAAGGAATATAGGCCGCTTTACGATGACGTGCCAAAGAAAATCAGAAAGCGTATAATAGAGGATCTTGACACAGTGTCATATCCCGAAAAGCTGGTTATGCCTTACGTTGAAACAGTCCATGACCGAATAGTTCTTGAGGTTTACCGAGGCTGTATACGAGGCTGCCGCTTCTGTCAGGCAGGAATGGTATACCGTCCGATAAGAGAAAAATCTCCCGAAACTCTATGCCGCGCTGCAAAGTGCCTTTATGAAAATTCGGGATATGATGAAATCTCGCTTATATCTCTTTCAATCAGCGATTATTCGCAGCTTCCCGCGCTTACAGACGGGTTGCTTTCCTGGACGGACGACGCCCACGTGAGCCTTTCATTGCCGTCCTTGAGGCTTGACAGCTTCTCCGAGGAGCTTATGAAAAAAATATCATCCGTCAGAACAGGCGGACTTACCTTTGCTCCCGAGGCGGGAACACAGCGTCTTCGCGACGTAATAAACAAAAACGTCACCGAGGATGACCTCGTCAACGCTGTAAATATAGCCTTCAGAGGCGGAAAAAGCAACGTTAAGCTTTATTTTATGAATGGACTTCCCACCGAAACACTTGAGGATATTGAGGGAATAGCCAAGCTTGGCAAGGCCGTGGTAGATGCGTATTTCGCATTGCCAAAGCCTGAGCGTCCGAAGGGAATCGGGGTGACACTGAGTGTTTCCTGCTTTATTCCAAAGCCCTTTACGCCGTTCCAATGGGAAAAGCAGGATAGCTTTGAGATGCTTACCGAAAAGCAGGAGCATCTGAAAAAAAGCATAACCGACAAGCGTATCAGATATAATTATCACGACGCGAAAAGTTCTCGTATCGAGGCGGTGCTTGCAAGGGGTGACCGCAGGGTTGCTCCGGCAATAGCTCTTGCCGTCGAAGAGGGCGCTATGCTTGACGCATGGGATGAATATTTTGATTACGAGCGTTGGATGGATGTATTTTCAAGAGCGGGGGTTGACCCTGATTTCTATACCGTGCGCGGCTTCGGTCTTGACGAGGTGCTTCCGTGGGATATAATTGACTGTGGCGTAACCAAGCAGTATTTGCTCAACGAGCGCAGGCTCGCGTACGAGGGAAAAACCACCCCGTCCTGTAAGGAAAAGTGTAACGGATGCGGTGCAAATAAGCTCGGAGGTAAAAACAGATGGTGCAAGTAAATACCCCTATAAACCTCAGAGTCAAATTTAAGAAAACGGGAAGACTTCAGTATGTGTCCCACCTTGACCTCGTTCGAACGATGCACAAGATAATCGTTCGCGCAGGACTTCCGCTGTGGTACACCGAGGGCTTCAATCCAAAGCCTAAGATGGTTTTTGCTGCTCCGCTGTCCATTGGAACAGAGAGCCTCACGGAGTTTGTGGACATCCGTCTTGTTGAGAAAATAGACGAGAAAGAGGCTCTTTGCCGTCTTAATAAAAACATGACAGAAGAGATGCAGGCGCTTTCGGCTTATTATCCGACAAGAGCGCTCACCGAGCTTAAGTGGATGTCATATACTATATTGATAAAGACAAACGGCGATAAAGAGACTCTCGCACAAAGGTGCCGGGACGTTCTCGCTTTGGATAAGATTGAAATAGATAAGCGCTCAAAGAGGGGTGAGGATGTAAGAGTAGATATCCGTCCGCTTATAAAAAGCGCCGACGTAATCTCTGACGGTGAGAATATCCGTATATCCTGTATCCTGTCAGCCGACCAGTCGGCATTTCTCAATCCTGAGCACATTATAAGGGTGCTGCGGGCGCGTTGCGGCATTCTTTCGGACCCCGTACTCACAAACGAGTGGTATTCAATTAAGCGGATAAAGGCATATCTTGACGATATGACCGAATTTTTATAAAATACTGTCAAGGTTAATGCCGGAAAGCCGACCAAGGTGCAAAAGGGAATCTTTCAGGCGGCTTTTTATGGTTATAACCCTTACCTCGTCGTTGGCGTTTGCCGCTCCTATAAGCTCGGCAAACGCCTCTTCTATATTTGTGAGGTCGTCGTGGCTTACGGTGAGGCTTATATATCTTTCGTGCTTTTTAAATTTTTCCTCCACAGCCTCATAGCTTTCTCCTGTCCGAAGCTCAAGCTCTTCAGTAAGCTCCTTGGTTACCTTTGTTATATAGTAGGAGTTTGCAAGAATGGCGGAAATTAAAAGCAATAGGAAAACAGAGGATATTTTTATAGATTTCAATTTCTTTCTTCCTTAATAATAATAGTGGTATCGCCGTTTTTGTTTGCTGTCATAAGAAACACATCGTTTTTAGTTACTTTGCGCCGCGCAAGCTCTGATGAAAGCCATCCTTCATCATATCCGAGAAGCTTAAGTGAATCTTTATTTATTTCTTTGTCTATAATTACAGCGTGAGTGAAGTTTTTGCTGTTTTCTTTTTCGAATATTGAAATTTTCCCGTTTTGCTCAAGAACCGCGTATTCTACGCTGTTCACGTCGGCAATACCCTGAAGTCTTATTTCGCACATAAGCTCGTTTACCGATATTCTGTTATCTGCAAGCGCTCTTTGCGACAGCTTGCCGCGGTAAATCAGAAATATAGGCTCGCCCTCGATACACTTTTTTAGTTTTTCCGATTTGTTTTTGGCGGATGAAATTATAATTTCCAAGCATACTATTAAAAGTATGGGAACCACAGCGTTTAAAAGCGGAATGTCGGGGTCTGCTATCGGCAGTGCCGCCACCTCTGAGATAACAAAGGTTGTTACCAGCTCATTTATCTCAAGCTCTCCTATCTGCCGTTTGCCCATAAGCTTCATGCAAATTGCAAGAAAAATGTACAAAATAAAGGTTCTTATGAAAATAGAAGCCAAGCTATCACCCCCGTATTTTAAAGTATATCGAAAAAAGAAGAAAAAATTCAATATTTTTTTCACAAAGGTATTGACAATCGAAAAATTAGGTGATATAATGTAAAGGCTTCACGCTTCAGGGAAGCACTTGATCATTGAAAATTGAACAACAAGAAAGAATCTGAGCACTGAAAAGTGCAGAGGAATCTCGTTAATAACACATTGAGAAAGAATACTCAAAAGTAAGAGAAAGCTAGAATAAAATAGCTCTAAGAAGGTA
>JAZORD010000066.1:0-3432 GCA_045656445.1 Eubacteriales bacterium
GAAACGGCAATAGAATAAAAAACAATTAAAAACGAGGAAAACCGCAGGTTTTCGACCTCAGTGTTCCTCGTTTTTTCACATAATGTCAAAGAGGTACTGTGTTTTTTTCACAATACCTCTTGTTTTTTATTCGGTTATGCCTAAATGCGACAGCCCCATTTTGCTTTTTCGGTTAAACATATCTGATTATATCAGAGTAGGTATACAGCGAGCCGAGACAAACAAGGGGCACTCTGTCAGCCTTTGCTTCTGCCTTTGCAGCGTTGAATGCTGCTTCGATGCTTTCGTATGGGGCTGCGTCAACTTCTATAGCGCGAAGCTCTTCGGCATATTCCTCGGCAGATAGCGCGCGGGGGCTTTGCGGAGTAATTGTGAATGCCTTCTTCGCAATTTTAGATAGCTCGCCCGCGATAAATTTATAGTCCTTGTCGCGAAGGACTCCGGAGAGGACGTAGACCTTTTCGTTCTTGAAATAATGCTTGATACTCATAACCGCGCTTGAAATTCCCTGCGGATTGTGCGCGCCGTCAAAGATTATGAGCGGGTTACGGGAGATTATCTCAAATCTCGCTATCCACCTTGCTGCACGAAGACCGTGATAGAGCGCATTTTCACCAATTTCGAGCCCACGCTCCCTCAAAATCTCAACAGCCTTTATTACAAGCGCCGAATTTTTCGGCTGATAAAGACCGAGAAGAGAGATTTTTACATCCTTGTAATCCTTGTAATCGTAGGTTGTTCCATCTAAGGTTGAGTGAAGATTTTTTATATCCGAGTAATCTATATCGAAAAACTCCGACCCGCGCTCGCAGGCGACAGCCTTTATTACCGCTGCAGCCGACTTGTCCTCACCGCCGTAGATGACGGGAGATTTATCCTTAATTATGCCTGCCTTTTCCACGGCGATTTTTTCAACCGAGTCCCCAAGGTAGTCGGTATGGTCGAGCGCAATACCCGTTATAACCGACAAAAGAGGCTCTTTTATTATATTTGTAGAATCGAGTCTGCCGCCCATACCTGCTTCAAGCACTACGACGTCACACCCCGATTCATAGAAATACTGAAATGCTATTGCTGTTATAAGCTCAAACTCGGTGGGCTTGTCCGTCATTGCATCGGCAATGGGACGGATGCGGCTTGTTATGTCCGCGAGGGTATCGTTTTCGATATTTTCCCCCATTACCCGCATTCTCTCATTGAATTCTTTAATGTAGGGCGAGGTGTAAAGACCGGTTTTATAGCCTGCGGCTCTGAGCACCGATTCAAGCATTGAGCAGAACGAGCCCTTGCCGTTAGTTCCTGCAACGTGGACAAACTTGAGCTTGTCCTGCGGATTTCCGAGCTTTTCGCAAAGCTCTCTCGTTCGGTCAAGGCCCGGCTTGCAAAAAGTCCAATTGACGCTGTGGATATATTCGAGTGCCTGTACCCAGTTCATTTTTTCTCCTTATCTATTTCACTTACAAGACGGTGAAAAACATCGTTCTTAAAAAGAAGGCATATAAGTAAAATTTCAATTGGCGCGATGACCAGATAAAGCGGAATTCGCCACAACACCGCCCAACTGTAAAATGTGAATAACCCTATTGGCTTTATTATCATTGAACCCACAAGATGAGCTAGTCCGCCGCTGACGATTATTTGAAAGGATGAGCGTTTTTTTATCAAAAACTTTGCCACTGCTCCGGCAATGGCACCAATCATAGCAGCTCCGAGTGTCACAATAAGGTTCGGTGGATACACCTGCCCTGACAAAAGATAACTGATAAGGTCAGAGGCAAGACCTGTAACTCCTCCGATAATAGGACCAAAAAGCAATCCGCATATAATTATCGGTATGTTTTCAAACGTAACTCTGAACAGTCCACCGCCAAAATTCAGAACGCTCTTACAAAAAATACCGATTACGACGCTCATCGAAACCAGCATTGCTGCAACAGTAAGCTCCTTTACGTTTCTGAACAGCAAATTTTTTCTCATAAAAAAACACCTCCAAATACAGATTTACATCTTCTGTACCTTTGGGGGCGACATAATATATGGGCTACCTTTGGTAACAGTGGGATGCGAAAGACGCACCGCATAGGCAGAACCTAATTTCGTTCGTGTGACAACTCCCCGTTCACCCGACACTTAAAACGCGCGACCTTCTACTCTGTTGTAGATGTATTATAGCACACACTTTTCTTTTTTTCAAGGTCTATTATAAAAAATGTAAAAAACTGCGTTTCTGCTGACGGCTATAGAAAAACGAAAAAAAGAAACCCACAAGGAGTGTCCTGTGGTTTGTGTACGGGAATTTGCTCCGCCCTTCAAGGCTTCCGACACGGAAGCGGCGGAGCAATGTTTCGAACCTGATTCAAAACGCACAGCGTTTTGAGTGGGTCGATTACGACGGAACGCCGACAAAAAGAAACAGACACCCACAAGGAGTGTCTGTTTCTTTTTGCTGGTGAAGCAAACGCTTCAATATCCGAACTTTTCTCTATTGCGTCAAATTCCTCGCTCGTGGGAACGGTTACAGGCTCGTTTTTGGAATTAAAGGTTATTACAAGCTTGTCGTCATAAAGTAGAACGCATTTCACAAGACTGTCAATCAAACGTTCTTTATTTGCTTCAATTGTTAAGTCTAGTTTACGGAATTTGTCCAAAGCAAATAAAATCTGCTCTTTCGTGAGCTTTGGTGAGCTTGTCTGTTCCTTGAGGATATTCTGCTCGATTTGCTTTTCCTCGGCTTCAAGCTCCTCAAGCTTTGCCTTGGTGGAACGAGTGATAATTCCTGCCTCGATAGCCTTCATCACGTTGTCGATAGACTTGCGAACTTCCTTGAGTTGAGCCTCAAGAAGCGGTATAACCTTGTTGTCCTCATCAAGCAAAGCAACTATCTCGTCGGCAATCTTATCAAGTGCTTCGTCATCGAACAGAACCTTGATAACCTTATTCAGCACAAGCTCCTCAATCCATTCCTTGCGAACGGCTTTTTTATCGCACTCGTGCCTCTTTGCGCTGGCACACTTGTAGTAGCGGTAGATATTGCCGTTTTTCTTTTGCGCGGAATCACCGACCATCATTGTGTGGCACTTTCCGCAGAAAAGCTTGGTTGTAAGCACGTACTTTTCTTCCGCCTTGTTTTTAGCGGATGCGTGCTTATTCTTCGCCATTCGTCTTTCGACTACCTTAAATGTGTCTTCTGACACAATAGCGGGTACACCGTCAGGGATTTCAATGTCTCTATAGTGATACACACCCATATAGGATTTGTTGCCGAGCATTCGGTTGAGTGTGCCATGGTTAAAGGCTTTGCCTTTCTGCGTTTTAAGTCCTCTTGCGTTCAGGCTATGTACTATCTCGGCAATAGACTCACCGTGGGCGTAACGCTCGAATATTTCAACCACTATGGGAGCTTTTAAGGGATCAATTTGGAAATGCTTCTCC
>JAZORD010000067.1:0-10914 GCA_045656445.1 Eubacteriales bacterium
ATTACTAACCTTATAACCTTTGATGCTCACGACCCCAGAGTGCAGAACGCTATTCCGCTTCACGGCTTTGAAAACGTGCGTACCTCCTATCAGATGATAAAAGCGCTTCTCCGTCTTTATCCCGATATAGAAATAGATCCCGATAAAACAATGATAATTTCTCCCGATGAAGGCGGTATGAGCAAATGTATGTACTATTCATCGGTTATGGGAATAGATCTCGGTATGTTCTATAAGCGCCGCGATTATTCGGTTATTATCAACGGTAAAAATCCTATAGTTGCTCACGAATATCTCGGTCGTGACGTTCAGGATAAGGACGTCATTATAATAGACGATATGATTTCCTCGGGCGATTCGGTTATCGACGTTGCCCAACAGCTTAAGTCTAAGGGCGCAAAGCGGATTTTTGTTTTCGCTACGTTTGGTCTTTTCTGCAACGGTCTTGATAATATGGACAAGGCACATAAGGATGGCATTATAACGAAAATATTTACTACTAACCTAGTTTACAGAATGCCTGAGCTTCTTAAAAGAGAATGGTATCAGGAGGTTAACCTATGCAAATATGTTGCCTATATTATTGACACCCTTAACCACGACAGAACGATAAGCCATCTGCTCGACCAGTCCAAAAAAATCCATACACTTCTTGACAATTATAAGGAATGACGGTAAAATTTGTGGGATTTTCGCTTTGTGCGACAGTCCCACTATTTAAAATTACGGAGGAAATATGAGAATTACGCTTGAATCGGATTACGCTTTGCGAATACTAAGCGCGCTTGCAACTCACAAAGAAATAGTTGACGCAAAAACCCTTGCCGAAGAAACCTCCGTAACAATTAATTTTACTCTTAAAATACTACGCAAGCTTGTAAACTGCAAGATGGTAAAATCCTATAAAGGCGTAAGGGGCGGTTACAGTCTTAATATCCCTCCCGAAAAAATAACGTTAAAGCTGGTAATAGAAGAAATCGACGGCCCTATTGCAATAGTCAGATGTCTTGAATCCCAGGAAACCTGCTCACTTAATCAAGATAAGACAGCTTGCATATATCATCACATATTTGACACCATAAGTCTTGACGTTGCAAAAAAGCTTGCGGGAATAACGATACTTGACGTAATTAACAAAACCTACAAAATCCATTAACCGAAAGGAGCCTTTATGCTCAGAATATCAGAGATTTCTTTTCCCGGCTTTGGAATCGGAAGCTTTGAGATAGAAAGCTCCGCGTTTTCCATGGGTTCGGTTGAAATCGCGTGGTACGCAATTATAATAACCACGGGTATGATTTGTGCCGTTGCTTATCTTATTTTCAGAGCAGGTCAGGTTGGAATAAACGTTGATACTATAATAGATTATGCTTTGATAACTATTCCGGTTGGAATTATCGGAGCAAGACTTTATTACGTCCTAACGAAGCTTGATTCCTACGGAAGCTTTATGGAAGTTATAAATATACGAAACGGCGGACTCGCGATTTACGGTGGTTTACTTGCAGGTGCTATGACCGTATTTATAGTTTCCAAGGTCAAAAAAATTCCTTTTCTGGTAATTGCTGATTGCTGTACACCTGGAATAATACTAGCTCAGGCTATCGGCAGGTGGGGGAATTTCACGAATGGTGAGGCCTTTGGATATGAAACAGATATATTCTGCCGTATGGGGTTAAATAACGTTTTAACGGGCTACGAGACGGTTTTCGTACACCCAACCTTTTTATATGAATCACTTTGGAATCTTCTCGGTTTTTTAATAGTTAATCTATTTTATAAGAAGCGTCAGTACGACGGTCAGGTATTTTTATTTGTTTTCGGATGGTACGGTCTTGGAAGAATGATTATAGAAGGACTTCGCGCTGACAGCCTTTATACCAAAATCTTCGGTTTGGAATTCCGCACCTCGCAAGTCTTGGCAGCAGTTATATTCACCGTTTGTCTTGCGTGCCTTGTGTATTTTGCATTCCGCAAACCGAACAAACCTCTTTACATTAATACTAATCAAGTAAACACCAGAACAGGAGAATAATCTATGGCAGAAATAATCGATGGCAAATACGTTTCGTCTGAGGTAAGAAAGAATGTTGCTTCCGAAATTGAAAAATTTAAAAAGGAAACTGGTATAACACCCGGTCTTGCTGTTATACTTGTCGGCAACAATCCGGCATCAGCTGTTTACGTAAGAAACAAGCACAAGGCCTGCCTTGAGGTTGGTATTAACTCTTACGAAATAACAATGCCCGAACAAACAACCGAGGATGAGCTTTTGACAAAAATTGACGAGTTAAACTGTGATCCGAAGGTTCACGGAATTCTAGTTCAACTTCCGTTGCCGTTACATATATCTGAAGAAAAAGTACTTAACAGAATATCTCCGACAAAGGACGTTGATGCATTTCATCCTACAAACGTTGGAAAAATTGTCAGCGGGAAGTATGACTTTTTACCGTGTACTCCTGCAGGAATTATGGAACTGCTCCATTTTTATAATGTTGATATAAGCGGTAAGGAATGCGTTGTAATAGGAAGAAGCAATATTGTAGGAAAGCCTATGGCGTTGCTTTTACTTGCTGAAAACGGAACTGTTACTGTATGCCACTCACGCACGCAGGAGCTTGCTTCGGTGACAAAGAGAGCAGATATACTCGTTGTAGCTATCGGAAGACCTAATTTCGTTGGTGCCGGTATGGTTAAAGAGGGTGCTGTGGTAATAGACGTCGGAATTAACAGAACTGATGACGGAAAGCTATGCGGTGACGTTGACTTTTCAGCTGTTGAACCAATTGCTTCAAAAATAACGCCTGTTCCCGGAGGTGTTGGACCTATGACTATAACTATGCTTTTGAAAAACACGCTCACTGCGGCAAAAAGACACGCTACGTAAATTTTTACAAAATTATTTTTAAAACATCTTGACAAAAGTTTAATTTTGTTTTATAATTATGCAGTGAAAATAATGAGATTTATTCTCTTTGCACAGCGAAGGGAGGGGAAATAAAAATGGCAGAAATCAAAGTTAAAGAAAACGAAACTCTTGATAGTGCTCTTCGTCGTTTTAAAAGACAGTGCGTTAAGTCCGGCATTTTGACCGAGCTTCGCAAAAGAGAGTGCTACGAGAAGCCCAGCGTAAAACGCAAGAAGAAGGCTGAAGCAGCCAGAAAACGCAAATATAAATAATTTTGTTGCGAAAATAAAGGATGTATCTCTGTTGGTACATCCTTTATTTTTTTCCTCATTTTTCTTTTTTAAAACAATGATAATAGAGTTAAAATAGTTAAAAAGATAAATGAGGAATATCAAATTGAATTTATTGAAAAAACCATTTGCGGTATTAGCTTTGTTTTTTATAATTTCTTCCGTAATTGCAAATACTGCTTTCGCATCGAACGAATACTCCTGGTATATAAAGCGCAACGGATGCCTCCGCCCAAATATACAAAAAGAACAGGAACTTATATATAAATACGACGGATATTTCATTGATAAAAAACTCACAGATACCGACGAAAAAAAGGTAATTTATTTAACCTTCGACTCGGGATACGAGAACGGGAACACGGAAGCTATATTAAACATTCTAAATAAATACGAGGTTCCCGCTGCCTTTTTCGTGCTTGATAATATAATACTGAAAAATACGGATTTGGTTACAAGAATTGCAGATTCCGGTCATCTTGTATGCAATCACACAAAAAATCACAAGAATCTATGTAACGCATCAAAGGAGGAGATAGAAAAAAATCTCACCGACCTCGAAAAAATATATGAAGAGAAAACAGGGCACGAAATGGCAAAGTTTTTCAGATTCCCGGAAGGAAGATACAGCGAGCATGCACTTGCATGTATAAAGGATATGGGATATAAGACTGTTTTTTGGAGCTTTGCATATGACGATTGGGATGAAAAGCACCAAACAGATCCAAAAAAAGCAATGAAAAAAATTCTTGAAAATACTCATAACGGTGCTGTATTTCTTTTTCATCCCACATCCACCACTAACGCAAAAATATTTGAATCTCTTATAAAAGAATGGAAAAATATGGGGTACAGCTTCGGGACTCTTCAAGAGCTTGTTGAGTGACTAAAAAAGGCAGGGAATACTTTTCGAGTCTCCCTGTCTTTTTCTATATAAAATTAATCCTCAATACCGTTTCTTCTTTTTATTTCCTCAAGTCGCTCACGTTCTGTAACATCGTCGTGCATTATAACCTCGACCTCTTCAGGATTTTCTTCCTTAGGATGCTCTGCAAGATAAGGGTCTATCATTATTTCCTTTATCTTGTAGTATGAGGCATAAACCTTTATATAGGAGAAGGTAGAGAAGAGTATTGCAAGGGGTGCCGCAACTGCAAGAGGAACAAGAATACCTCCCGTTCCAAATAAAAGCAAAACCTCAATGAAGATTAGGAACAGTATTCCTGCCAAAGCAATTATATTTCTCTTGAATCCAAGAAGTGAAAAAATGAGAGAATTTTTGAACATCTTGAAAACCGTAAGCTTGAAGGTAACCATTTGAACGTACATATAGTAGCGCATAAAGAAATATAAAATAAACAGCAATACATTCGCCCAGAATAACATTGAAAATACAAACTTTTCCGTAGAGGTTATGAGATTGTATATATTCGAAATTAAAATGAAATTTAAAAGAATGTCTATTATGCCGAAAGGAAGAGCTTGCTTCCAGTTACGCTTAACGGCATACCGAAAATCCGTCCAAACGAAAACCGGCTCACCTGAAACCAAGTTTCTGACTATATATGCCGTACCAACGTTAACTATTCCAAAGGTAAATATAGAAAATGCTCCTATAACATAAAACACATATGTAAGAACAGACGGTGAGAAAGTTAGGTTTTGCAGTCCCTCAACTCCGTATAGGGTGAGTTTATACGGGGTTAGTCCGCCCTCTGCATTGAATATACCGCCTATATTCTGAAATAAATCGGACATAGGTAAAAACACCTCATGCTTTGAAAAACCGGACAGTGCGGCAATAAGAAATATCAGAGGAAAATTGCCTAGAATAAATAATATATTCACGGAAACAAGCTTTCCAAAATTGTCCTTATAAGAAACAAAAAACCGCTTCAATCCAGGATCGAGAGCATTATTATTTTTACTTACACCTTTTCCTTCACGCTGTAGGTCAAATAGTCTTAAGCGCTTCTTTTTGTTTTTGTTATCCAAGGTACAACTCCTTACTTTTGGTCTATATAATCATAGCATAGATTTAATATAAAAACAAGTATAAAGATGAAAAGTTTTATAAAATTTAAAAATCTTACTTTCTAAATGGAATAGATATTTTTAATACGTAATATATTTTTACAAAAGAACAGGAGGAAAAATATGAAAAAACTTGTTTGCTGTTTATTAGCCGTAATTATTTTTATGTCATTTAATACACAAATTTTTGCAGTAAACGGTGCTGAAGATGCAATATTTACAAGCCTAACAGCTCCGGATTTTGAAGTAAACGCAAAGAGCGCCGTGTTAATGGAGGCTAATACCGGAAAAATACTGTTTTGCCAAAACGAAGACCAAAAATTATCTCCCGCATCGGTAACGAAAATAATGACTCTCTTACTCATTATGGAAGCAATATCTGATGAAAAAATCTCCCCGGAAGATAGCGTAGTTATAAGTGAGCACGCAGCTTCAATGGGTGGAAGCCAGGTATTTCTTGAGGAAGGCGAACGAATGAGCGTAGAGGAACTGCTCAAGTGCGCTGTAATAGCCAGCGCAAACGATGCCGCAGTAGCGCTGGCTGAGCATGTCGGCGGAAGCGAAAAAATATTTGTTTCTATGATGAACAGGCGTGCATCTGAGCTTGGAATGGAAAATACAAACTTTGAAAACGTAACAGGTCTTGATGATTCTACCCAAAACCACGTAACCACCTCCGAGGATATAGCAATAATGTCTCGTGAGCTTATAAAATACGACCTTATTAAAAAATACAGTTCTTTGTGGCAGGACACAATAAGAGATGGCGAGTTTACACTTACTAACACAAATAGGCTTGTAAGATATTACGAAGGGTGCAACGGACTGAAAACAGGCTCCACCGACAAAGCCGGATACTGTATAAGCGCTACCGCAGAACGCGGAGGAATGCAGCTTATAGCCGTAATTATGGGAGCACAGACCAGGGATATAAGAAATGCTCAAGCTAAGGCGCTGCTTGATTACGGGTTCGCAAATTATGCAGTCTTTAGCCGTAGCGAGTGCGAGCTTGAAACAGTTGACGTATTATACGGAACAAAAGAAAACGTTAAGCTGTATTCATCACCGTTTTGCACTGTCATCCCAAAAAGCGAGCTAAAAAAAGTTGAGTTGTTTTACGAAATACCGGAATACGTCACGGCACCGATAAAAACATCCGAACCGGTGGGAAGGGTAACGTATAAAATCTCCGGGGAGGTTATCGGTACGTCAGATATTTACTCAACCGAAGAAATCGAAAAAATAACCTTTTTTGAAGTCTTCTGCCGAATTTTTAAAACATTACTTATATCCAATAGATAAAAACATATTGAAAATTTTAAAGTAATGATGTATAATATAGAGTAGAATATTAAATGCGAGGTGTACTATGTCTTTAAAAATCAGGGATAAATTTGTAAGTCAATTTGTCAAATCCGAAGAAATTGATAATTTGGCAACTCAAGCAAAGCACGCCCTTAATCTTGTAAAAACGAAAACCGGCGCAGGACGAGACTTTCTGGGTTGGTACGACCTTCCTCTTAGCTATGACAGAGAAGAGTTTGAAAGAATAAAAATTGCAGCAAAGAAAATTCAATCAAATTCCGACATTCTCATCGTTATCGGTATAGGAGGTTCTTACCTTGGAGCCCGTGCCGCCATCGAATTCATAAAGAGTCCTATATACAATAACTTGAAAAAGGATACGCCTGATATTTATTTTGCAGGTAATAACATATCCACTACAGCTCTTAACGAGCTTTTGTCAATATGTGAAGGCAAGGACGTTTCGGTAAATGTTATCTCAAAATCCGGCACTACAACAGAGCCTGCAATAGCATTTAGAGTGTTCAAAGCCCTTCTCACAGAAAAATACGGACCGGTCGGAGCCCGCGACCACATATTCGTAACCACAGACAAACAACGCGGAACTCTGAAGCAGTTTTCCGATGCAGCGGGATATGAAACCTTTGTTGTTCCTGATGATGTAGGCGGAAGATATTCGGTTCTTACAGCAGTCGGACTTCTCCCAATAGCAGTATCAGGTATTGATATTGATGCTATGATGAAGGGCGCTTGCGATGCAAGGGAACGGTTTGAATCTGAGGACGTTGAGAAAAATGAGGCGCTAAAGTACGCAATACTTAGAAATGCATTGGCAAGGAAGGGAAAATCCACCGAAATTCTCGTGGGATATGAGCCTTATATGCTTATGCTGAGCGAGTGGTGGAAGCAGCTTTACGGAGAAAGCGAAGGAAAAGACCACAAAGGTATTTTCCCATCATCCGTTATTTTCTCAACCGACCTTCATTCACTTGGTCAGTACATTCAAGACGGACAGCGAAATCTTTTTGAAACCGTCATTAATGTAAAAAATCCAGGTGCTACGTTCGTAATTCCTAATGACGAAAGCAACGTGGACGGTCTTAATTTCATCTCCGGCAAGGAGCTTGATTACGTAAACAAAACCGCTATGCTGGCAACTCTTATCGCACACAACGACGGCGGAGTCGCAAACATTCTTATTGAGCTTGACGACAGAAGCGAATATTCCTTCGGTTATCTCGTTTTCTTCTTTGAGCTTGCATGCGCGGTTTCGGGATATATGCTTGGCGTAAATCCCTTCGACCAGCCGGGCGTTGAAGCCTATAAAAAGAATATGTTCGCTCTTCTCGGCAAGCCCGGGTACGAGGATATGAAAAAAGCCCTTGAAGAAAGAATTGCGAATAACTGAAATTATATAATTTACCTAGTCCGAGTCTCTCTGCTCGCAAGAAGACTCGGACAGCTGCATTTCAAGGAATGTGCGAAAATCCTCGATTTTGAAATAATGCGGTCGGGTATTTTATAGATTTTGCGTTTTTTCAAAATTTTGAAATTTCTTTTGCAAAATGCGCAAAAAACTATTGATTTTTCTGTTCTTTTAGTGTAAAATATATATAGTAGATTCGTAATATAAGTTTTACGGATTTTAGTGTATTAAAACACAGGAGGATTTCAACATGATTAAATTATTTATCGGCGGCAAGGGCTCAGGAAAAACAAAAACTCTCATTGAGCTTGTAAACAACGCCACAGCAACTTCCAATGGCTCCGTAGTATGCATCGAAAAGGGCGACAAGCTCACTCACGATATTACATATAAGGCAAGACTTGTAGATACAGATTATTATAAGGTATATACAGCTGAGTCGCTTTATGGCTTTATTGCGGGAATACTCGCTTCAAACAATGATATTACTGATGTATTTGTTGATTCTGCTCTCAAGATTTGCGGAAATGATACCGAAGCGTTTGAGGTTATGCTCGGCAAGCTTCAGGCAATATCGGATAGCGTCAATATTGTGATGACGGCTTCAATTGCAGTTGAAGAGTGCCCGGATGGAATAAAGGCATACGCATAATTTCGATTATATAATAATAGGACAGAGGTTCAATAAAGACCTCTGTCTTTTCTTTTTTCTTTAACAAATCCATTAGAATTTCATAATATAATAACGAGGTAATCCTCAATTTACAACGTTTTGCTAAAATGCAAAAACAAGGAGAAGTTACAATGCAAGATAACAGAAATTCACCTGTTGGACTTGGGTGCGACTGTCAGGGCACCGTTTGCATAGATACGTACAGAGTTCTTGACTGCTGCCGTGACAGAGATTGCTTTGAAGATGCCAGAGTATATTTAACCGCCTTTGGAGAGGATATTCTTTCAAACGCCACAAACGTAAGAACTCGCTCTGCAAAGCTCATATGGGCGTTCGTAGGAGTAGATCCCGTTCCATTTAATCGCGGTTTTTATCAGATTACCGTGCGTTATTACATCAAAGTAGAGCTGGAAGCCTGCCTCGGAATAGGCAGAAGCCAAACATTCTCTGGAATTGCAGTGCTTGAAAAAGACGTAATTCTTTACGGCGGCGAGGGAAGAGTAGTAAGTTACTCCTCAAGTCCGGATAACAATTATTGCAATATCGGTGACGTAAACACAGTAGCGACCAACGATCCCATCGCGATAGTTGAAACGGTAGAACCTATAGTTCTCGGCACCAAGGTGCTTGATTGCTGTTCGAATAGCTGCTGTTGCAACGACTGTTGCGAGATTCCCGAATCTATATGCGGATGCATAGACGGCGAGCTTGTTATGAATAACGGAAACGAAAACCTTAAGCTTTACGTATCGTTTGGTATATTCTCGGTTATCAGAATTGAACGTGAAGCGCAATTGCTCGTTCAAGCAACAGATTACAGTGTACCTGACAAAGAATGCGTTGCATCTACCAATGACGACAATCCCTGCTCATTATTTAATACTATGCCGTTCCCGGTAAACCAGTTTAAAACTACCTCATCCAATTGCGAACACACTCAGCAAAAAAGCAATGGCTGCGGATGTAATAGTCGCGAAAGATAAAAAGATAATATTAATCTAGAAAATACGCCTTGACATATTAAAGCCGAAACGAAGTATTTTCGGCTTTAATTTAATTTTGTCGCATTATTTCATAGGCAAACATGGTAGTTGCAGAAGCGGCAGATAGGGAAGCGTGAAACTCTCGTGCATAGTTTATCTTTACAAGAATATCGGTTTTGTTTAATAGGTCCTTCGAAATACCGCGTTTTTCTCCGCCAACAATAAGCAACAGCGGCTTTTTAAGCTCGCATTCTCCGAGAACGTTATCCGTCCTCTCGTCAGCACAAACTATATTATAACCCCGACTGTGAAATATATCGGCACATACAAGAGCATCAGATTTATACATAGGAAGCACTTCGGATGCTCCCGCAGAGCTTCTGGCAACAACACCGGCAGCGCTCATCCAATTACGTTCCGGCAAAATTATTCCGTCGCATCCGCAAGCGTATAACGACCGCAGGGAATAACCTAAATTGTATGGGTCCTCAATTCCTTGAATCATACAATAAAATCCACTGGATAGAATATCGCTATCATGGGAAAGCGCAGGAATGGTCCTCTCTTTTGCAATGGCAACAAGACCTCCGTGTGATGTTCCGAGTGTGATTTTATCTATTTCTTCGGCATTGGATTCTATCAAATCAAAACCGTATTTTTTTGACACTGCTCTTAAATATCCCACGTCTTTTGATATTTTTTTGAGTTTTGACTTATCAAAAAGAATTCTTTCTATAACTCTATCATTGCAGCTTAATTCTACACCCTTTAAAATTGCACGAATCGAGGTCATTCCTTCAAACACCGTTGAATTTTCAAATTTTATATCTTCCTTAATCATTATATTATATTACCTTTCATATATTGTATTAAAGCAGAAAAGAATTTTGGGGGATTAAAATTATGATGCAATTTCACGGAAGAGAACGATGTGAGGTTCTCGCCGAATACGTTATAGACACCAAATCTACCGTAAGAAGTACTGCACAGTACTTTGGAATAAGCAAAAGCACAGTACATAAGGATTTATCACAAAAACTAAGATACCTTAACCCAAGATTATACGACGACGTAAAGGAAATACTAGAACTAAACAAATCTGAGCGTCACTTAAGGGGCGGGGAAGCCACAAGACAAAAATATCTAAAAAAGAGAACCTAAAAGAAATAACTTTGCCATTTTTTCAAATTCACATATTTACACAATAATTATATCCTATGTTATTTCCTTTTTCAAGTATAAACAAATAGATTGGTTCATAAATTTATTTTAATAGGCTTTAAAGAAGCAAA
>JAZORD010000068.1:0-13122 GCA_045656445.1 Eubacteriales bacterium
GTATAATTTAAAGCGAGCATAATGATTAGCCTCCGTTAGTTTTGGTGTGTGGTAACTCTATTCTAACAGATTTTTAATCTTTATGCTCGTCTTCTTTTATTTTTTGTTGAGCATTTACCCTAACATTTATTATAGAACTAAAATATTTGAATGACGTGAACGGAACTTACATCCCCGAACCTCACTGTTCGGGAAAATTTTATTTGTATCATATATATTTTACTTGACATAGCATACGTACCGTAGTATAATTAATTTGTCGAAATGTACTCTGGAGGGGAATATGAAAATTTTAGTAACAGGTTCGAACGGATATATAGGAAGGCACGTTGTTAAATATCTTTTGGACCAAGGACATCACGTAATTGCGGCTGATATATCTAATGATTGTGTTGACGGAAGGGCTGAGAAAATAAATGCGTCTATCTTCGAGAATACAGAAGGTGCATTTGAAAGATTCGGCTCTCCCAACGTATGCATTCATTTGGCATGGAGAAATGGTTTTGTTCATAACGCTATAACTCACATCGGTGATTTGCCTGCTCACTATACATTTTTGAAATCTATGATTGATGGCGGTCTGAAAAATTTGTCCGTTATGGGAACAATGCATGAAATCGGTTATTGGGAAGGTGCAATAGACGAAAACACGCCTTGCAATCCTCAATCTCTGTACGGAATTTCAAAGAACGCTCTCCGTCAGTCTATTATACAAATCGCCAAAGAGAAAAACGTTAATCTTTACTGGTTAAGGGCTTATTATATTCTTGGCGATGACAGTAAAAATCACTCTATATTCAGCAAACTTCTCGATATGGATTCCCAAGGGATAAAGAAGTTTCCGTTCACGTCCGGTAAGAACCTTTACGATTTTATCTCGGTAGACCAACTTGCAAAGTATATAGCGTTGGCGTCGACACAGGAGACTGTAACCGGAATTATAAACGTGTGTACGGGAAATCCTGTATCGCTCGGACAAAAAGTAGAAGAATTTATAGATAAAAACGGTTTGTCAATAAGACTGGATTACGGTGCTTTCCCCGACAGACCCTATGACTCTCCCGGTGTTTGGGGAGACGCAACAAAAATCAATCAAATTTTGAACAACGGAGAAAACAAATGAAACTCTCAACTTCTTCTAAACGGCTTTTGATATATTTTTTCTACGATGATGACGGCGTTGTGGATTCTTACGTAACTCACCTGCTCAAAGATATGAAGAAGAGTGTTGACAGCATATTCTTCGTAAGCAACGGAAAACTGGAGAAAAACAGCAAAGAGAAGGTTGCCGCGATTGCAGATGATATTTACGAACGCCGTAATGAAGGTTTTGACGTCTGGGCATATAAAACTGCAATTGAGAAAATAGGCCTCAAGAAAATCGGCAACGAATACGACGAGTTGATTTTGATGAATTATACAATAATGGGACCGTTATATCCGTTTAGCGAGATGTTCGCGGAAATGGATAATACAGACGTGGATTTCTGGGGACTCACAAGATATCACAAACAGCCTATTGCGCGACCGGAACTTTTTGGCCCTGACGGAATTCCAAACCATTTGCAGTCTCACTTTATTGCAATAAGAAAGAAAATGCTCACGTCCAAGGAGTTCAAAAAATATTGGGCAGATATGCCGGAAATAAACAGTTATGATGACTCGGTTTTGTTGCATGAAACCAAATTTACACGGCACTTTGCAAATCATGGGTTCAGATGGACCGCCTACGTTGACACGGAGGATCTTGAAAAGTTCACGTTCTGTCCTATCCTTTATGCGCCTGTCGAGTTGATAAAAAACAGAAAATGTCCGGTCTTCAAAAGACGTAGTTTTATGCACGACATGGTCGATACCTTGTATAACAGCGTTGGCGAGCAAGGTTATGAATTGATGAAATATTTAAAGAAGCATACCGACTACGATACTGATATGATTTGGGAAAACCTTTTGAGGTGTTACCCAATGGAAAAAATCAAAAATTCACTTAACCTCAACTACACTCTTCCGGAAATAGCAACTGTTTCTGCCGAGCATAACTATAAGCAAAACAAACCTAAAGTTGCCCTGGTTTTCCATATTTATTTTATGGATCTTCTGGACAGTACGTATAAATACGTAAATTCTATGCCTGCGGATGCGGACATCTACCTTACCGTCTCCGGAACGGAAAAAATCAATCTTGTAAAGAAAAGGTTTAAAGACCATAAATTCAACAAACTTGAAGTTCTTCCTATTGAAAACCGCGGACGCGACGTCAGTGCTTTGCTTGTTCCTACCAAGGATTTTATCATGGATTATGATTGCGTTTGTTTCGCTCATGATAAAAAAACCAAACAAATCGAGCCCGAAAGTGTCGGTGCGGGATTTGCCTATCAATGCCTTGAAAACACCCTTGGAACAGAAGGTTTTGTTAAGAATGTAATAGATTTATTCGAACAGAATCCGCGCCTCGGCCTTCTCACTCCGCCCCCGCCTTTTCATTCGGCTTTTCTTACGACAATTGCACAAGGTTGGGGGTTAAATTATGAAAATACAGAAAAACTTGCAAAGAAATTAAAGTTAAAGGTGCCGATGTCACCGAAATCATATCCGATAACTCCCCTTGGAACAATGTTCTGGTTCAGACCCAAGGGAATGAAAAAGTTGTTCGATGCAGACTGGAAATACACTGACTTCCCTAAAGAACCTAATAATAACGACGGCACTTTATTGCACGCTGTAGAGAGAGTTTACGGTTTGACGGTGCAGGACGCCGGATACTATGCCGCGTGGGGAGTGTCGGATAAATTTTCCGCCATTCTCACTACAAACGCTATATTTATGCTTTCCGGTTTTGTTACCGAAGTTATAAAAGGTGGAGCGACAATAGGTCAATATGCTTCGCTTATTGAATATATGAAACAACAGAACACTTATGCTAATTCATACAAAACCGTAGTTGATTCAATCGCGCAGACTTTGGGCGTGAGATCTTCTATAGACAGTTCAAAAATTCGCGGAGATATGAAGATTTATTTCCCGATGGACGGTGAGTTGTCAGAAGAAAATACCGTATCGTTCAACACGGATAAGAAAACCTTCAGTCATGTTTTTAAACTGCCTAAGTCCGATTCGAAAATATCGTATTTGAGATTTGACCCGGAAGAACTTGGCAACGTAATTCTATCCAACCTTTCTATCGAAATGCTTTTGCAGAACAAGGAAACCGTTACAGTTTCTCCTGATGCAATTACCGCAAACGGAATTTACTACGACGGTAAATACGTTTTCAAAAACGAAGACCCTAATCTTTGTTGGGATATTGATGAGGATAAAGAAGTCGTTTCGGTTAAGATATCCGCAACCATAGAGAGAGATGTTAAAGAAAGCGAAATATCCGCTCTTTACGATGCGCATGAAAAACTTGTTATAGCCGCTTTGGCTCACTGTCAGAAAGAGCAAGAAGAATTGTCTAAAAAAATCTTCAAACTTTATCTGAACTACGGCGACGGATTTTCTGAAGAGACCGCTGTGGCAGCCGAAGAAAACGCTATCGCAAGTGGGGTAGTTCTGTTCAAAATTCCGAACAAAGACAAACCTGTTTTCAGCATGAGATTTGACCCCGGCGAAAACAAAAATGTTTGTTTGAAACTCAAGTCGATTCTTGTAAAAAGCGACACGGGAGAACTGTTAGTAGATCAATCTTCATTAATACCTAACGGTCTTGCCATAAACGATAAATATGTATTTCTGCAGCCTGATCCATGGGTGATGTGGAGTCTGCCTGAAAATACACTCCCCGAGTACGTGCTCGTTTCTTTTGACTTTACCGAAGATGTTATATCTGAGATCTCAGCCTTGAACGACCTTGTAAATATAAGTAAAAACGGTAAACGGAGCAGCAAAAAAACAACAAAGGGTAAAATGTAATGGTATTTTCGTCAGTCGTATTTTTGTTTTTGTTTCTTCCTGTTACGTTGGCGGGATATTATTTAATCAATGAGAAATACAGGAATGTATTCCTATTGTTGATGAGTATTTTGTTTTATGCGGTAGGTGAGCCGTCATTTGTCCTTATAATGTTGCTTTCTATTATCGCAAATTACGGAATAGGACTGTTAATGTGGAAAACGCTGGATGCGCAAAAAGCAGTAAGAAGACTGATTCTTGTTTTTGGCGTCGCGGTCAATTTCATAATACTGTTTTATTACAAATATTACGATTTTACAGTTTCCAACATTAACGGCCTTTTCGGCTCAAATATTGCACTAAGGAATATTGCGTTACCTATAGGAATCTCTTTCTTCACATTTCAGGGAATGAGTTATGCTTTGGATGTTTATATGGAAAAAACATCAGTGCAGAAAAATCCTTTGAATGTCGCTCTGTATATCGCCCTGTTTCCTCAATTGGTCGCGGGTCCTATCGTAAGATACAGTGACATCAATGAGCAGATTGATTGCCGAAAAGAAACTTTGTCGCTGTTCACTTCCGGAATTTACCGTTTTACTTTTGGACTTGCAAAAAAAGTAATACTATCCAATACTTTTGCGGTGTTGGCGGATACCGCCTTTAATATGGAGCGCGCATCGCTCGGCGTCGGAATGGCGTGGTTGGGGGCGATCGGTTATTCGCTTCAAATTTACTTTGACTTTTCCGGATATTCGGATATGGCAATCGGTTTGGGCAGAATGTTCGGTTTTAGTTTTAATGAAAACTTTAAGCATCCTTACATAGCCACAGGTGTCACGGATTTTTGGAAAAGATGGCATATTTCTTTGTCAACGTGGTTCAGGGATTATATATATATCCCGTTAGGAGGAAATCGGAAAGGTAACGTTTACCTGAATATATTTATAGTGTTTTTGGTTACCGGTATATGGCATGGCGCCTCCTGGAATTTTGTCATATGGGGACTGTGGCACGGACTTTTCAGATTGCTTGAGTTGTTTTTGCAAAGAAGAAATATCAAACTTGGAGTTCCTATACTCATAAAATGGCTATATACAATGTTGGTTGTAATTGTCGGTTGGGTGCTTTTCCGCGCACCAACGATCTCTTCTGCCGTATCATATCTGAAGTGTATGTTTGGCATGGGAGGAGTTAATGCCAACGTTGAATCAACACTCTTTTACCTGTTAGAGAATTTGATTATACTAATCATAGGTTGCACTTGCGCACTACCTGTTGTCAAATGGATAAAGAGATTATGTACGAAGGATTCTCGCTTGGAGTTGGCAAAAGAGGTGTGCTTGCCGATTGTTAGTGTTGTTTTGCTGATCGTGTCGGTATCGTTGCTTTTGGTAACCGAAAACAACCCTTTCATATACTTTAATTTTTAAGAGGGATGCGATAAGAATGAAAAATAACATTAAAAAAATCATAAATATTATCGCCGTTACACTCTTTCTTTCCGTTCTCTTTGCTTTTTTGATTTTGACGTTTCAACAGAAACATGCAGAAATAGAAAATTCTATTAAATCGCAAAAGGAAGCAGGAACCTTATCCGTGAACTCTGTGGATTCTGTTTTGAAGGAACAGTTGTATGGAAAAGATACAATGATTGAGGTTTCAGGCGCGACCAAACTATTGCTCGGCAAACGATTAAGCGATGACGGTCAGTATTTTCGCGGGAAGCATGGAATGATTCATCTGAATTATGGTTGGCGCGACTATAACAGAATGCTCAACGATTTGAATTATCTTTCCGGCTATCTTTCACACAAAAACACACCATTGTTAATTTGTCAAGTTGCAGAACGAGCCCAGTATCCTAATGGATTCAGTTATTTGTTTTCAGGAAATTCTCTTGATTATATTCTACCGCTGAAGCAAATTGCCGAAGAAAACGGTGATTTATATTTTGATTATTCGGATTATTTTGCCACAATCGGTTTTGACGAGAATGATATTTTCTTCAAGACAGACTTGCACTATACTACCGAAGCCGAGTTCGCAGCATTTGTTGCAGTAATGGAGAAATTATATTCGGAAAAAGGAATGGTTTTCAAGAACGCCGACTGCGTTTCTTCAATTGAAAATTATGCAGTAGAAAAGAACATTTTTTTGGGTAATTTAGGGCGAACCACAGGTTCTCTATACAGTTTTGGCGTCGATAAATTTGCACATTTTGTTCCAAAGTTTAACACAAACATGACACTTATAAACAGCAATGGAGCAGTTTTGAAAAGTGGTACGTTTGAGCAAGTCGTAATGAATGGATACAGAGCAAACGAAGAAACTGATCAATATACGTATTGGGTTACAGATTTTTTGCAGTTTACAAATCCATATTACACAATTGTTAACAATTTGGTTGAAGAGAATGATATTCTTGTTATCTCAGATTCTATGGCATTCAGAACCATATCTTATTTGTCACTTGCTTGTCATAGTGTAACGGTGTTAGATCCCAGATATTTTTCAAACACTGATTATCTTGGCATGGCCCTTGAAAACGACTATGATGCGGTTATATGTTTTGCCAGTGGTAATATGAATCAAGGAATCGGCGGTTATGCGGCAACAACTGAAAGCACATCGTATGCAACAGATACTATCGATGCATCAAAAACAGTATCGGTAGTAATCAAAAATACCGGTACTAGAGTGTGGACTGAGCAAGGCATATACGTTTGTGCCTTGATTTATGACAACGATTATGGTATTAGAATCGGACTACCGGAAGGAACCAGGGTTAACCCTGGAGAATCTTATAAATTTGTGTTCCAAGAATCGGATTTTTCCGTCTTGTTTGACTCAAATTACGAAATAAGATATGTTATGTATGATTCATACGGCAACATATATTTCGGAAATTGATTATGGCTCTTTGTCAATATATGGGGTGAAAAAAGATTTAAATAAAATCGAATAAAGTTTCAATGAGGGACAAAGATAAGGCAAGAGGCTGAAACGGAGCGTAGCGAGGTGGAGGCCTCTTGCCTTATCTACGCGTCGTTTTGGTGGGAGAAGATATGTAAAATGCGGTTACGGAAGCGATCAAAACGCCGGTATCCGTAGGCGTTTCGTTTAAGAACCTCAATTTTGTTGTTACAACCTTCTGTAAAACCATTGGTAAACGGAGCTTCTAAAGAATTAAATATACCTTTCTTCCAGTTAAAATATATATTTACACACCTTTTAAAAGGTTTTAAGTCGGTAGTATCTACAGAATTCAACCAATTCTTAAAGTTTTGTTTTATTGTTGTCGGATCTTTGTCATCCAATACCTTAAAGAACCATTCTTTAATAGAATGAGCTTCACACATTTCATCGCAATACCAAAGCATAGTATTTACAGCTTGCTTTTGTTCGGGTTCTAATGTATCGTAACGCTTAATAAGAAGAGATCTGGAGCGTTTAAAGTATTTACGAATATCTGCTTTTAAATGTTTTTGAGTTTCTTTCCTAACGGCTTCAAATGCCCATATTGTTTGTCTTACCCAATGGTATTTATATACAAGAAATGTTGCGTTTTTAAAGAAATTGGTTGCAATTTCGCTGTATGTTGTCCACATATCACTAACAAAATACTTTACACAGCTGCGGTCTGTTTGCTTGAAATATTTAATTAAATAGCTCTCCTTGCGTTCCGGCAGTATATCTAAAACTCTTTTGCTTTTTGGATCGCAAAGAATAACGTTGAATTTTTCTCCGCCTGTATTGCCCTTAAATTCATCAATAGAAAGAACGGTCGGGCAGGTTTTTAATGCCGGGTATTTAATGTGGTCAAAAATGCGGATAACGGTAGATACAGAAAGACCGGTTTCTCTGGCCACAGAGGTGTAAGAACGTTCATCTGAGAGTTTTTCAATAACGTATGTAACAAGGCGTGAGGTCATACGATTGTATTTGGGGACAAAAGCATTGGGTTCTGCAAATCTTTTTCCGCAATCCGTACAAACGTATCTTCTTTTTTAAGTACAAGTTCTATCTTTTTTCCAAAGGCTTCGCAATCTTTAACTATTTGCGTACGGTAATCGTGAATTTTAGATGTTTCGGTTTCGCAGCAGGGGCAATTAACCACTTTTCGTCCGGGCTTTATGTGAATTCTTTGAGCTTTTTCAAAAATTTCAACTTTTTCTACCTCAACATCTTGCAAATTGAGTATTTCTTGTGTATAATTTAAAGCGAGCATAATGATTAGCCTCCGTTAGTTTTGGTGTGTGGTAACTCTATTCTAACAGATTTTTAATCTTTATGCTCGTCTTCTTTTATTTTTTGTTGAGCATTTACCCTAACATTTATTATAGAACCTTTTAATTTTACAAAGGATGGCAGGCGCTCGTCATAGGTTATAATGATGTTTGATTTATTAAAGGACGTAAGCAGCCTCCGCGTTCTCTTGACAATGTTAATTTTCTCATCACCGGCAAACCTCAGCGCGATGAAATATAAAAGATTTCAGATTACTGCTCGCGCGTTTATATTTAAGATATTAGAGTAAAATATAACTATACTCTATTGACTTTTCTTCCCCTTGATGATATAATTAATAAGAATAGGTCAAATTTTGGCGTTTTCCTGGGGTGCGCCCCAAGTTAAAAATTGCCCTGACAACGCGGGAGGCTGTATGAAAGAAAAAAACTCTAAAATACAAATATTGCTTTCCACGTATAACGGCGAATCTTTCTTACGTGAGCAGCTTGACAGCTTTCTTTCGCTTGATAATTACAACGACGTCAAGGTGCTTATACGCGATGACGGCTCAACCGACAAAACACTTTCGATACTCCACGAATACCGAGATAAATTTGGCTTCAATATCATTGAGGGGAACAACATTGGTCTCAACGCCAGTATGTACGAGCTTCTTAAGCATCGCGACAAGGATTGTGAATATTATTCCTTTAGCGATCAGGACGACGTATGGCTGAAAGACAAGCTTTCCCGCGGAATCAGCGAATTAAAAAAATCTGACGGGAACACCCCCATGCTTTACGTCGCCTGCTCATACCTTACCGATGCCAGCTTAAGCGTTAACGGTCACACGTTCGTACCAAAAAGAAAGCTCTCATTTTACAACGCTATGATTCAGAACGTATGTCCGGGGCATGCGCAGATATGCAACAAAGCTTTTATGGACGTGCTTGCGGAAAGATATTCGGACGATATAATGGTTTTTGACTATTGGTCCTATCTTCTTGCCTCCGCTATCGGCAAAGTGATATTTGACCCCACTCCGACAACGTTATATCGCCAGCATAAATCAAACGCCATAGGCTGCGAGCACTCAAGGCTTAAAATTTTGAAAATTCGCATAGCGCGTGTAAAATCCAAGGTGTCAGTCGAAAACGCAAGGCAGCTTAAGGCGTTATACAAAGTCTGCTCGGATGTGATGCCGGATGAATACAAAGAGGAAACTGTGCGTTTTTTCAACGGTCAGAGAAACTTCTTCACACGAATCGGCTACCTCTTACGCTCTAAGGCGTACAGGCAAACACCGATAGAAACATTCATCTTCCGTATTATGTACCTATTCGGAAGATACAATATCGATTCACCCAGGACACAGATATGAGTAAAAACATACAAATTCTTCTCTCCACCTATAACGGTGAAAAATATCTTCGTGAGCAACTTAACAGCTTTTTGGCGCTTGATAATATCGATGACATAAAAATTCTCATTCGTGACGATGGCTCAAAGGACGGCACAATTGATATTTTACGTGAGTATAGAGAAAAATACGGATTTGAGATTATTGAAGGTTCAAATATAGGCCTTAACGCCAGCATGTATGAGCTTATAAAAAATCGCGACACAGACTGTGATTATTTTTCTTTCAGTGACCAGGATGACGTATGGCTTACAAACAAAGTTTCGCGCGGAATTGCTGCGCTTTCAAAAGCAAAAGAAAATTCTCCCATTATGTACGCCGCATGTTCAAATCTCACGGATGCGAATCTAAATATTGAAGGAAAACTCTTAATCCCAAAAAGACCTCTTACCTTTTGCAACGCCATCGCAGAAAACGTGTGTGCCGGTCATACGCAAATTATCAATAAGGCTTTGATGAACGTTTTAGCGGACAAATATTCACCAGACCTTGTTGTTTTTGATCATTGGATATACCTTTTGGCATGCTCTGTTGGAGAGGTAATTTTCGACTCTGAATGTACAACTCTATACAGACAGCACGGCAACAACGTTATCGGTTACAAGGCAAGCTTTTTGGCAAAAATAAAACAAAAGGCTTCTGCAGTTAAAAATAACATTTGCCTAAAGACCACAAAACAACTTGTTGCTTTTTCAAATTGTTGCGGTGACGTTCTTACGGCAAATCAAAAAAAAGAAATCGATAGGTTTCTTGGAAATCAAAGAAACTTTTTCACGCGTTTATCATATTTTTTCACTTCCAAGCTTTACCGTCAAATCAGAACGGAAACTTTGGTTGTTCGTTTTCTGTATTTATTTGGTTGGTACAAATTAAAATAATGTAAATAAATTCACCAAAGGAGTTTCATCTATGAAAGGTATTGTACTTGCAGGCGGCTCAGGCACTCGCCTTTATCCGCTGACTATGATTACCTCAAAGCAGCTACTTCCAATTTACGACAAGCCGATGATTTATTATCCTCTCTCAACGCTTATGCTGGCAGGAATCAAGGATATTCTAATCATTTCCACCCCGAGAGATCTTCCTAATTTTAAAAATTTGCTCGGCGACGGATCAGCATTTGGCTTAAACCTTTCCTATAAGGAGCAACCCTCTCCCGACGGTCTCGCTCAAGCATTTATTCTCGGTGAGGAATTTATCGGGGACGACTGTTGCGCTATGGTGCTTGGAGATAACATATTCTATGGCAACGGCTTCTCGAAAATTTTAAAGGATGCTGTAAGAAATGCCGAGGAAAACAAGCGCGCAAGCGTTTTCGGTTATTACGTAGAGGATCCCGAAAGATTTGGAGTTGTTGAATTTGATAAGGATGGCAAGGTCATTTCCGTAGAGGAAAAGCCGAAGTGTCCTAAGTCAAACTACGCTATCACAGGACTCTATTTCTACGATAACAGAGTAGTCAAATACGCTAAGGAAATGAAGCCCTCTGCAAGAGGTGAGCTTGAGATAACCGATCTTAACAGAGTCTTCCTTGAGCTTGGCGACCTTGACGTTAAGCTTCTAGGACGCGGATTTGCTTGGCTTGATACCGGTACAATGGACAGCCTTATCGAAGCAGGACAATTTGTTCAAATGGTTGAAAAAAGACAAGGAATCAAGATATCCGCAATAGAGGAAATTGCCTATAAGAATGGCTGGATATCTAAGGAAAAGCTGCTTGAATCGGCTGAAAGATACGGAAAATCCACTTACGGTCAGCATCTTAAAAAAGTTGCGGAAGGATTAATTCAGTACTGATGAAAATATTGATAACCGGAGCTAAGGGTCAACTTGGCACTGAAATCGCAAAATGCTTTGAGCGAGGCTTCACAGAGCTTGGCACACCTGCCGTGCTCAAGGATAAAAACGAGCTTCGACTCATAGATATAGACGAGCTTGACATTTCGGACATAAACGCTGTTACCAAGCTTGTCGTCAGCGAAGGATACGATGCAATCATCAACTGCGCGGCATATACGAACGTCAACAAATGTGAAACCGAAAGGCTTCTTGCCTTCAAGGCGAACGCCGTAGGACCTCGCAATCTTGCAATAGCTGCCGAAAAGGTCGGCGCAAAGCTCATTCACGTTTCGACCGACTACGTTTTTGCAGGCGACGAAAAAAACCCTTACGTTGAGTGGGATATTTGTAATCCCCAGAGCGTTTACGGCAAAACTAAATATCTGGGCGAAGAGTATGTAAAACAATTCTCCACGAGATATTTTATTGTAAGAACAGCCTGGCTTTACGGATATTACGGCAACAATTTTGTAAAGACTATGCGAAAAATAGCCACAGAAAAGGGCGCTTGTAAGGTTGTTTGCGACCAAAGAGGAAATCCCACAAACGCAGCAGATCTCGCTCATCACATTCTCAAGCTCCTCACAACCGAGGAATACGGCGTATATCACGGAACAGGAGAGGGTGAATGCTCTTGGTTTGAATTTACGCAGAAGATAGTTGAGCTTTCAAAAATCAACGCTACAGTATCTCCATGCACAACAGAGGAATTTCCAACTCCTGCAAAGCGTCCAGCTTACTCATCGCTTGAAAATATGATGTTCAAAGCAACCGTCGGAGATGAATTTCGCCCATGGGACGTGGCTCTTGAATATTTTATAAATAACTTAAAGGATTGAAAGGTGTTTTTAATATGAAAATCATTGTAACAGGCGGCGCCGGCTTTATCGGTGGCAATTTCGTGCATTATATGCTTGGGAAATATCCTGAGGATCGGATCGTTTGCGTGGACAAGTTGACCTATGCGGGCAATCTTTCAACGCTTGCTTCCGTGATGGATCACCCCAATTTTAAATTTTATAAGACCGATATCTGTGATCGCGCGGCGGTCTATGAGATCTTTGAAAACGAGCATCCCGATATCGTGGTGAATTTTGCGGCGGAAAGTCACGTGGACCGTTCCATCGAGAATCCCGAGGTGTTCCTGCAGACCAACATTCTGGGCACCCAGGTACTGATGGATGCCTGCCGCAAGTTTGGCATCACCCGTTACCACCAGGTGTCCACGGATGAAGTCTATGGTGACCTGCCTCTGGACCGTCCCGACCTGTTCTTTACCGAGGAGACCCCCATCCATACCAGCTCTCCCTACTCCTCCTCCAAGGCAGGTGCCGACCTGCTGGTCATGGCCTACCACCGCACTTACGGTCTGCCCGTAACCATCTCCCGGTGCTCCAACAACTACGGCCCCTATCACTTCCCGGAGAAGCTGATCCCCCTGATGATTGCCAATGCTCTGGCAGACAAGCCCCTGCCCGTTTACGGTGAGGGTCTGAATGTCCGTGACTGGCTGTATGTGGAGGATCACTGCAAAGCCATTGACTTGATTATCCACAATGGTCGTGTGGGTGAGGTATATAACATTGGCGGTCCCAATGAAATGAAGAACATTGACATTGTGAAAATCTCCTGCAAGGCGCTGGACAAGCCCGAAAGCGTCATTACCTATGTAACAGACCGGAAGGGTCACGATATGCGCTACGCCATCGACCCCACAAAAATCCACACCGAGCTGGGGT
>JAZORD010000069.1:0-11245 GCA_045656445.1 Eubacteriales bacterium
CGCCTATCACATCGCGGGGAATTGCTTGATCGAGACGGCGACGGGAACCATTGTTGCGGGCTTTAACACGAGTACGATTCCTGCCGATGGCAGTGTGATTGCTATTGGCGCTGATGCGTTCTCCGGTTGCACGGGCCTTGCCGCAATTACTATTCCTGATAGTGTAACCTCGATTGGTAGTAGTGCGTTCAACAAATGCACCGGTCTTAGTGAAATTACCATTCCTCATGGCGTAACCACGATTGGTGATGAGGCCTTTGCAAGCTGCACGTCCCTTGAAACGGTCATCATTCCAAATACCGTAACCACGATTGGCAAGGATGTATTTTATAATTGTGAGAATTTAACCAAGATCATATATTGCGGCACAGAGGCACAGTGGAATGCTATCTCTAAAGGAGACAGCTGGGATTATGGTACGGGCTCGTACACAATAACTTATAATTACACAGGCGAATAAAAACGAGGGTAGCTCAAGCTTCGAACTTTGAGCTACCCTCTGGATTTTATTTTATAGATATTTTCTTAGGTATAGTTACCTTATTCGGTGTCGAGATATAAATTACTTTTTTGTCAGAGTTTTCGACCATAAGCGAGCAATCGTCGGGATTTACTCCAAGAACCTTGCAGCTCTCCTTTTTTCCGTTAGCGTTAAGATGCTTGATTTTCTGACCTCTTAAAATAAATTTTTGCCTGTATACGTCCATAAATTTGGAGTTGTTCTTTAAATTTGAATAATAAGAGAAAAATTTATTCAAAATATTTTTAGCAATTATTATTGGAATAGAGGTGTTCTCGCTTTCAAAAACCTTGCGTATAAGGTCGTTAAGCCTTGGGGGAAAATTTTCCTCATTCAGTGAAATTGAGAAATTAACTATTATGTATTCATAAGAGGTAAAGTTATCAAGCTTGCCTTCGATGGTTGAGCCGCCTATCAGTCTTCCGTCACAGTATATTTTGCTCACCCATCCGATGCCTATATTTTTCGTCGTATGCTCTTCAAGCGCCGCAGTCATAGCCACGGCAGAAAGTGAGCTGATGAGGGATGCCTGAGAGGGAAATATCGACGGGCGAAGGATGCAGGACATAAATATTCCGCGCTCAACGTCACCCCTCGGTCTGCCGTCTGCATCAAGCTTTCGCGAGCCTTCCGCAAAAACAACGTATCTGTCGGGATAGCCGAGCTTTGCGTATTGCTTTGCAAGACGCGCGGTAGAGGGAAGCGCGTCGTGACATTCGAGCTTAACAACACTGCCGTCAGATGCGCGCATTGTTATTGCGTAATGATTGTTCATTCCGCGCTCCTTTCTTGTGAGATTGTTCTGGTATTAGTAAGCCTTGCCCCAATAAACAAGCTTTTTAGCAGCTCTTCCGCAGCAAACACAGGTGTCTGCGACAGAGCTCTGGTCAAACGGCATACAGCGAGAGGAAACGTCTGCCTCTTCCTTGAGCTTCATTTCGCAATCAAGCTCTCCGCACCACATTGCCTTTATATAGCCGTCCTTCTCGGATGCGATTTTTATAAGCTCGTCAAGAGTAGTTGCCGTGTAGGTCCTTTCTTCTCTGTGTAAAAGAGCCTTTTCAAAGAGCGCTTTAGTGAGATTTTCGAGTCCGAGCTTAACCTCGGATACGAGGTTGTCAACCGAAATGAAGCTCTTTTCTCTGTTGTCGCGGCGCACTATAACGCATTTACCCTCAGCAATGTCGCGCGGACCTATTTCAATACGAAGCGGAACGCCCTTCATTTCATACTCAGCAAACTTCCAACCGGGAGATTGGTCGGAATCGTCGAGCTTCACTCTTATACCTGCAGCCTTGAGAGTATCGGCAAGGCTGTTTGCCGCCGAAAGAACGCCCTCCTTATGCTGCTGAATGGGAATTACGACTACCTGAATAGGAGCGACAGCGGGGGGGAGAACAAGTCCCGAGTCGTCGCCGTGAGTCATTATGATACCGCCGATAATTCTGGTTGAAACACCCCAAGAGGTTTGATGAGGGCTCTTTAGCTTGTTATCGCTGTCAAGGAATTGAATATTAAACGCCTCGGCAAATCCCGAGCCGAAATTATGCGATGTTCCACCTTGGAGCGCTTTGCCGTCGTGCATAAGCGCCTCTACGGTGTAGGTTGCCTTTGCGCCTGCAAATTTTTCCTTATCGGTCTTCTGCCCTTTGATTACGGGCATTGCAAGGTCTTTTTCAAAGAAATCTGCGTAGACGTTCAGCATTTGTACGGTGCGCGCCTCGGCTTCCTCTGCCGTTCTGTGCATAGTATGTCCTTCCTGCCAGAGAAACTCTCTTGAGCGAAGGAAGGGGCGGGTCGTTTTTTCCCAGCGCACTACCGAGCACCACTGATTGTATACCTTCGGCAAATCACGGTAGGATTTGATAATATTGGCGTAATGCTCGCAGAAAAGCGTTTCTGAGGTGGGGCGCACGCAAAGTCTTTCCGTGAGTCTTTCGCTTCCGCCGTGGGTAACCCATGCGACCTCGGGCGCAAAGCCCTCAACGTGCTCCTTTTCCTTAGTAAGAAGGGATTCGGGTATAAACATAGGCATATAGACGTTTTCTACGCCTGTTTCCTTAAATCTCGCATCAAGTATTCTCTGTATATTCTCCCATATAGCGTAGCCGTAAGGGCGGATAATCATACATCCCTTGACGCTTGAGTAATCAATAAGGTCGGCCTTTTTTACTATGTCTGTGTACCACCGCGCAAAATCCTCATCCATTGAGGTGATTTGCTCGACGAGCTTTTTTCCGTTGTCTGCCATATATAATAATCCTTTCAAAAAGATAAATTCACAGCATAAATTATATACCAGTTTTCCTGTTTTGTCAAGGCGTTAGATACAAAATAAAGCCCCAGAATCCAAGCATTTCGTGCAAAATAATGAAAATATGCCATAAAATAATATTTTTTGAAAAATCACTTGAAAAAACTTTCAAAATATACTATAATATAGGAGTGAAAAATGACAAAAATGAATTTTTGAAGGTTTTTTCATTCAAAAACGACTGAAAACGACAAAAGGAAATGAACATGAAAAGCTACAGGGAACTTTCTAAATCTGAACAGGAGAAGCTTTACAGTGAGCTTCTTTGCCAATACAACGAATATAAGGCCAGAGGACTTTCGCTCGACCTATCGCGCGGAAAGCCGAACTCTGACCAGCTTGATATAAGCTTGCCGCTTCTTTCGGAATCAAGACCTCGTGAGAAGTGCTTTTCTGAAAACGGCGTTGACTGCCGTAACTACGGAGTGCTTGACGGAATTCCGGAAATGAAAAGGCTGTTTTCTGAAACTCTCGGTCTTAAGACGGAATATATAGCCGTCGGCGGTAATTCCTCGCTGCAGCTTATGTATGATACGCTTACGAGAGCTATGCTTTTCGGCGTTCTCGGCTCTCCGCGTCCGTGGTGTCGCGAGGAGGGGCTGAAGTGGATATGCGTAACACCGGGATATGACAGACATTTCAAGATGACCGAGCTTATGGGCTTTGAGCTTCTATCGGTTAAAATGACTCCAACAGGTCCTGATATGGACGAGGTTGAGCGTCTTGTCTTAGACCCTAAGGTAAAGGGTATATGGTGTGTTCCTAAATATTCAAATCCCACGGGAAACACCTATTCGGACGAAACGGTGCGCCGCCTTGCAAAGATGAAATGCGCAGCCCCGGATTTCCGCATTATGTGGGATAACGCATATGCGGTGCACGACTTGACCGAGGACGGCGATAAGCTCCTCAATATATTTGAAGAAGCCGAAAAATACGGAAATCTTGACAGAATATTTTATTTCTCGTCCACCTCGAAGATAACCTTCCCGGGTGCCGGTGTTGCTCTTATGGCGGCATCGCCCGCAAACCTTAAAAATATAGAGAAATATATGGGCGTTCAGACTATCGGATACGATAAGCTCAATCAGCTCAGACACACCGCTTACTTTAAGAATGCAGCCGCTGTGCACGCGCATATGATGACTCTTGCCAAGTTTATCGGAAAGAAATTTGATATAACTCTCAAGAATCTTTCCTCCCTTGAAGGACTGGGAATTGCGGAGTGGACGAAGCCTCGGGGCGGATATTTCGTATCTCTTGACGTTATGCCCGGCACGGCAAGGCGTGTTTACGAGCTTATGAAAGAGGTCGGAGTTGTCCTCACAAACGTTGGCGCGACATTCCCTTACGGAATTGACCCTGAGGATAAAAACCTCAGAATCGCCCCCTCCTATCCTACCGACGAGGAGCTTAATCTCGCTACGGAAATACTTGTTGTTGCCGTTAAAATGGCAGCGCTTGAGGCATTTATCAACAACTAATCAGACAATGGGTAGCTTAACACCTCCGGTGAAGAGTTGCCCATTTTTGTATTGATTTTTTAGGGCGCTCAGCGGTAAAACGGTTGACAAAACCTATGAAAAATGGTAAAATATAGATATCAAACATACGGAGCTTGGTATGACTAGAGAGCAGGCAGAAAACAGAGTTAAATATTTGAGAGAAAAAATAGAATATAATTCAAGGCTGTATTACGAAAATGATGCGCCGGAAATCTCGGATTACGAGTATGACGCGATGTTTAGGGAGCTTTGCGAGCTTGAGGCTGAGTTTCCGGAGCTTGACTCTTCCGCATCTCCTACGAAAAGAGTAGGCGGAAAGGCTCTTGACAGATTTGAAAAATTTACGCATACCGTTCGTATGGGAAGCCTGACCGACGTATTTTCCTATGAGGAGCTTTCGGATTTTGTAGCGAAGACCAACGCTATCCTGGGTGAGAATACCGAGTATTCGGTAGAGCCGAAAATTGACGGTCTCTCTGTTTCCTTAGTTTACCGCGACGGAGTGTTCGTCAAGGGCGCAACCAGAGGGGACGGGCTTATAGGAGAGGACGTTACCGAAAACCTAAGAACCGTGCGTTCCATCCCCTTAAGACTTAAAGAAGCAATTCCTTATCTCAACGTGCGCGGCGAGGTATATATGCCGAGAGCTGTGTTTAGTGAGCTTAATGCGGCGAGGGAGGCTGAGGGTAAGGCTCTTTTCGCTAATCCGAGAAATGCAGCGGCAGGCTCGCTCCGTCAGCTTGACCCAAAGATTGCGGCGGCACGCAGACTTGAGATATTCGTTTTTAATCTTCAAGAGGGCGATTTGTATTCAGACGGAAGAGTGTGTAAGAGCCACAGTGAGTCGCTGGACAGGCTCGCTGAGCTTGGCTTTACCGTTTTGCCCGAGCGTAAGACGCTCACAGGATTTGATGCGATAAGTGAGCATGTAAAGAAGCTTGGAGAAATGAGGGCTGAGCTTGCGTTTGATATGGACGGCGCTGTTATCAAGGTAAACGGACTGAGAGAGCGAGAGGTCGTAGGAGAGGGAACGAGCACGCCAAAATGGGCGGTTGCTTATAAATATCCGCCGGAGGAGAAGAAGACCAAGCTTCTGTCGATAGATATTCAGGTTGGCAGAACCGGTGTTCTTACGCCTGCTGCGAATCTTGAGCCGTTGCGCCTCGCGGGAACAACGGTTTCCAGAGCGACGCTTCATAATCTGAATTTTATTAAAGAGCGTGATATAAGGATAGGCGACACTGTTATAGTTCGCAAGGCGGGTGAAATAATTCCCGAAATACTTGAGAGCGTAAAGGGCGAAAGAGATGGCACAGAGATTCACTTTGAAATGCCAAGGCTTTGTCCGTCCTGCAATCATCCGGTAGTCAGAGATGATTCGGGTGACGGAGCTGCCATAAGATGCGTATATCCTGGCTGCCCTGCGCAGAACGCTCGCGGAATAGTTCATTTTGCTTCCAAGGGCGCTATGAATATAGAGGGGCTTGGTCCTCAGGTAGTTGAGCTTTTGCTTGCAAGCGGCAAAATTTCAGATATTGCAGACCTTTATACGTTAAAGGCTGAAGATATTGAAACGCTTGACAGAATGGGTAAGAAGAGCGCTGAAAATCTTATTGCTGCAATTGAACGGTCGAAAAATGCCGGGCTTGAGCGGTTGCTTTACGCGCTCGGAGTCCGTCAGGTCGGTGAGGTCGCCGCAGAGGAGATTGCAATTAAGATGCGCACGCTTGATGCGTGTATGGAGGCTTCCTTCGATGATTTTTCAGCGATAAGCGATATAGGCGAGGTTACGGCAACGGCGCTTGTTGAATTTTTCGCTGACCCCAAAACCCGTGCTCTTTGCGAAAGACTTAAGGAGTTTGGCGTAAAATGCGAGTCGGTAACCGAGCCTAAAAAGGATACCCTTGCGGGTCTTACCTTTGTTCTCACGGGAACGCTTCCGACGCTGACGCGCGACGCGGCAAGTGAGCTCATAAAGAAAAACGGCGGAAAGGTTTCCTCCTCCGTATCAAAGAAAACCTCGTACGTAGTAGCTGGCGAAGAAGCAGGCTCAAAGCTCACAAAGGCGAAGGAGCTCGGAGTGAAAATCATAGATGAAAATGCGCTCGTTTCAATGATTTGACTTTTAATATAAAAATAAAAAACAGCCGCAATGCTCATTCAACGGGCATTGCGGCTCTACTTTATACGGAATTGCTTTTTGTGCTGCTTGCAAATATTTTTGCAAGTGGCTTGGCGATAAAGCCCGGCCAAAATCTTTTGAATATAATGAGCTCTTCCTGGGAGCGTCTTGAGTTTTCAATCATCTCGGTAGTTGTGGATTCCTCGTGTATTCTGTGACCCATAAGTGCTTCTTTCAGGTATACGAAAGAGCCCTTGTATTTAGAGATTCGTTCCCAAGCATCCCAATCGCAGGAGTTCTGAAAATCGGTATTGAATTTCAAATCGCGGCAGTTCTTTATATTGTAAGTAACCGCGGGGCAGCATATAGGGCAACCAAAGGAGAGAATTCTTCTTCTTATAAACCTTGATTTTTTAAATAAACGGAAAGGTAAGTTCATAAGCCTTTTAATTTTAAGTAGCTTGTTTTTGTATACCTTTTCGCCGTTCCTTATTTCAAAATATTCTGAGAAGGCTAATATCGGATTTTTTGAAGCTTCGGCTTTTTTTAAAATCTCTTCGGTATAAGTCGGCTCATAGGTATCATCCTGGTGCGCGAGGGTTACGTATTCCGTTTTTGCAAGGGAATAAGCAAAATTCCAGTCGCCCGCAATTCCCGCAACTCCGGTGTTAACGAAAACAGGAAGACCGTATTTTTCAGCAATACTGCTTATATGCCCGTTTGGTGTCGAGGTTGCTATAACAATCTCACTCTTTATGCTCTGAGCCAAAAGGCTGCGTATGCATTCCTCGAGATATTGACTTTCCTTATAAGCGCAAACCGCAAAAGTGTGAATCAGAACATCAGACATTAATTTAACCTTCTTTATTGCAAGTATGTTTTTTTGAAATTAGATAGATTACGAACCGTGAAATATATATTATCGAAATGAGTGAAAGTGAGAGAATTGTAGAAAGATTAGTTCCGTAATATACTGTTTTCGGGATAGTTAAGAGTGAGAGCAAAATGCTCAGCGCAAGTCCCAATGCCGCGCCCGACAAAAGAGTGATTGAATCCCGCATAACTACAAGAATCATTCCCAAAAGCCATACGAGCGCGGTTAGGCTGCTTGCTGCAACTGTAGGGTATAGCAGATATACGTATTCTACAATTTCCGCACCGAAGATTAGAGACAGAGCGAATTCTCCAACAGTAAAAACTGCCAGCATTGCCACCGAGGTAACCGCTACTAATAGCGCGAATATCTTTAAAAATAGCAGGGCGAATTTCCTTTTGTCATTTGTACGATAAAGCTCATTGAATATTCCTACAAAAGGGGTGAATATTATTGCTACGAATGCTTGTACCAAAACTGCGATCGAAGAAATGGTCGCGTAATATCCAAGAGTTTGCTCTCCATGATAAAACTCAAGAAAATATTTTGATATAGGCATAACCGCATTAGAGCAGATGCCGTATCCAACCATAGGCAGGCATATTTTTGATAGCGACCGCATTTTTGCAGTGTTTGTTTTTAAGGTAAAGGGGGTAGCTATTTTTATCTTTCGGTAATCATAAAATATTAACGGAATAACGTTTGATAGTGACATAAGAAATATTGATAACGCCAAATTTTCTGATATAATCAAGGTAAAAGAGAATACGGAAATTAATAATAAACCCCTGATAATATAGGATTTTCCAGCGATATCAAGACGCCAGATTTTTTGCGCCTCTCCGTGTAATACGTCGGCGAACGCCTCTGCAATTTTAACAACCATAAATGAAATGATACTTAATGATATCATAAAATAATAGCTATTAAGAAGAACAAATATTATACAGACTATCATAGAGAGTGCGCAGGTTATGGCTCTGTGTAAAATGTAGTCGCCGGCTGTGTAGCTTCCGTCGCTATCGGATACCTGATAGTTTCTGACGTTAAAGAGCGATATTACGTAGAACACACCGGATATTGACATTGCCAAAGATAAAATTCCCGCGTTGGTGTAATCTGGTGAAAATTTTACAACAGCTACGCTGAGCAACCATTGACAACCAAAATAAAACAGTGAACCGACAGTGTTCCAAATAATGTTTGAAGATAGATTCGCTTTGTTTTCCAAAGAAGAAATTCTCCTTAAATTTTATATCCAATATCTAGTTAATAACAGCAGAGCCGTTAAAACTAAGTAGCAGGAAGAAACTAATTTCATGGTCTTTTCTTCAAGCAAAATAAGTTGGTTTTTAAACTTGAATTTTGTTAGTAAACCGTTGGAAAAAGGCAAAATAACGAATAACGAGAGAGGGATATAGTATCTGCCTTGCATTCCGTAAGCGATATTTCCTGTTGGATTATCTATTACTCTTGGATTCCATTCGATATACATTGTGATGATACTTACAGTTATTATTACAACGCATGATGCAAAGGAAATTAAGCGGGTGCTGGTCTTTATTTTTTTAATCATACATATATCGGTGATAGCGACAATTGTGGAAAATATAAGGAAGGCTAGAACCATAGCGGTTGGAAAATAGGTATCAAGAGCTCCGAGTATACCGAAATAGCTGAGCAACCAATACCCCGCAAAATACTTGGTCGTTTCCTTCACAATGGTAGGAGTTTTCCAGATGTTAGCATAATAATACTCTCTTTGAGCAGCTATCTCGCTTGAATACGCGAAGGAAACATCTGAGGTAATTATGTTATTTATCATCACAGGAATTACATAAAATACAATTCCAATGGCAGCAATAAGAGAGATACACGTAAAATACCTTTTGAGACTTCCAAATTTTTTGATAGATACCGTTAACAAAACAAGTATAAGCGGTGCATAAGCTATCTTAGAGCCGCAAATTAGAAGGAAGGAGACACAGATTGCTACTATATCTTCCAGGCTTATGATATAATCTTTGTCTTCCAGAATAATTTTTGCTCCGTAAGCAAACAGCAGGAAGCAAGCAGGAATAGTTACCGCATCGTACGACACAGAGGAGCACTGATACATTGTCATTGGCATCAGTGCGATTACGAACATCGTATTTCTCATTATGGGAGTTTTTAATATAGCAAAACGTGTAATAAGGGCAGAGAAGAGAAGGTTTGCCATTTTTGCAAATAAGAGCAGAGAGTAGGGATGTATCGTATTTATAAAGGTTCTTGCCAGCAAAGCTGCTAAACCGGGAATGATATATGCCGTTGGATTTATTGTTGCGTATTCAGTGGGAAAAAAGCGTAAGTAGGTTGAAGACTGGTCTTGTGTGAAATTGTATATATCTAGATATTGAAATTTCTCGCCGTGAAAATTGTTATAAAGACCGCCGTATGTTGTGATAAAATCCACTTCTTTTTGTGTTAATGTGCAGCCAACCATACCGTCTTTTGCTTTTGCGAAAAATTCTCCGTGTGAAATTCGGCATACGTTGATGAAATGCGCGGGTTCATCCGGACAAACAAACGGCGGATTTAGTAAGATAAATACAAGTCCGGAGATTATTGCACATACAAAAAATAAATTTGCGGTTTTTCGTGCGTTTACGATAGTAATTTCTTCCGAAGTAAAGTATTTGTCCCTTATAAGGTTGTATTTTGATTTTATCTGTTTATCAAATATAAATATTGCAGCCAACACAATTGCCGCAATTACAGACAACCAAATCAAAATGTCTGTTTTTATTACGTATTTGGTGTATTCTCTAACTTCGGTAGCGTATGATAAAGTTATGCTTTCAATCTTAAATTCTCCTGGCATATCAAATCTTAATATTCTGTAAACCCCCTCAGGTATCGTAAAATATACCTCTGATTGATAGTTTACAGCCTTAGATATGCTATTCTTTTCTTGTAAGCTGTTGTCCAGAGAATAATATAGCTGCGAATTTTCGACGCTACTTATTTTTGATGAAAACTTTATGCACACATCGTTGATTTTTTTGTCGGTTATGGGAATCCATATTTGCGGATCAATACCGTGCGATTTATAAACGCCTTTTTCGTGAACATAACCGATAGCTTGCAAAGCGTTTAAATCAACAGATTCGGTGTATGAAAACGTGACTTCTCTTTGCGTTGTTCGCGCAAAAACAAGCGAAAAGAGGATTAAGATTGATAATGCAACTATGATAGCTATCTTTATATTCTTCTTGTGGCTATTAACCCAGTCTTTGATTTTTGACATTAATAGTTTACCTCGTGCTGAAATCTTCTTTTTCTAGTGATAAATTCGGATTGTAGTAGGGATCTCCTTTTTCGAGGAAATCTCTCCACCTGTCCCAAAATCTGTCGCATTCGCGCTTGAAACGTTCTTGCTTTTCCGCAGTATCTTCGAGGCCGCGACTCTTTGATTCATAGTGATAAGCCTCGGCGTATGGAGTCCATACAATAAGATAACCTGCTTCACGTATGCGAAGGCACAAATCAACGTCGTTAAATGCAACAGCAAAGGATTCGTCAAGACCTGAGACCTCCTCAAATACGTCTGTACGTATCATTACCGCTGCAGCCGTTACTGCGCTTAGGTTTTGGGCAATGGTGAGACGCGATGAATAACCGTAATCTCCCCGTTTGAAATACTTATGAGAGTGACCCGCAACTCCGCCAATACCGATAATTACACCTGCATGCTGTATGGTGTCGTCGGAATAGTATAGCATCATTCCCGCAGCGCCCACGTCCTTTCTTTGTACGAACATAAGCAGTTCCTGAAGCCAGTCAGGCGTAAGTATTTCTACATCGTTATTGAGTAGGACGATATAGTCACCCGATGCATATTTGAAGCCGAAATTGTTGATTTTGGAAT
>JAZORD010000070.1:0-12416 GCA_045656445.1 Eubacteriales bacterium
TTGAGCACGTCGATAGACTGAATATTGTCAGCTGGGATATCATCGATATTGCTTACCTGCACACCGTCAACGATGAAGAGAGGGTCATTGCTCTGTGAGATAGAACCGCCACCACGCACGCGGATGGTGGTAGAGCCGCCCGGACGACCGTCCTGAGCCATCACGTTCACACCTGAGAGCTTACCCTGAAGTGCCTGTGCAACTGTTGCCACAGGAACCTTGGCAATATCATTTCCAGTAACAGAAGACACCGAACCGGTGAGGTCGCGGCGCTTCACTGCCTGATAACCGATGACCACAACGTCATCGAGGTAGAGAGCATCTTCCTGCATTACGAAATCCACTACGGTCTGACCTTCTGCCACAACAGCAGTAACGTCAGCGTAACCGATGCAAGATGCAACGAGAGTTGCGTTTGCAGGTACTGTGAGAGACCAATCTCCGTCAAGGCCGGTGACTGTACCGTTCTGGGTACCTTCAACGACAACGGTAGCACCAATTACAGGCACGCCATTGGCATCCTTTACAGTTCCTGAAACCTTCTGCTGAGCAAATGCCATAGCTCCGCCAACGAAAAGGAGAAGCGAGACAATCGCCAATTTAAGATGATTTTTCATCATAGGTAACTGATTTTGTTATACTTTGGTTTTTATTTAAAAAAATAAATATTCAGTCTGTAGTGTTAATATATTGCGCAAAAATAACAATTATATCGTATTATCATAACATTATCATCAAAAAAAAAGACATAATCAACTTACGCGACGGCTTGCGGCACCATGACGACGATAAGAAACGCGCACATATGGATTATATGACTTTTTTTTACTAAATTTGGCGGTTAAAACTATAATTAATACCAGAATATGCCAAAAATCATCACCTTTGGAGAGATTATGCTCCGTCTGTCCACACCAGGATACCTCAGATTCGGTCAAGCCAAGCAGTTTGAAGCCACTTTCGGCGGCGGCGAGGCTAACGTAGCAGTTTCTCTCGCTAACTACGGTATGGATGCATCTTACGTTACTAAGCTTCCTGCGCACGCTATCGGTCAGGCTGCAGTAAACAGCCTCCGCAGATACGGTGTAGACACCACAAAGATAGTTCGCGGCGGCGATAGAGTTGGCATCTACTTTAACGAAAAAGGCGCTTCGCAAAGAGGCTCGGTATGTATTTACGACCGCGCAAACTCTGCTATTGCAAAGGCTTCGCGCGAGGACTTTGATTGGGAGAAAATCTTCGAGGGCGCAGATTGGTTCCACTTTACCGGTATTACTCCCGCGCTCGGCGCAAACGTAGTTGAAATATGCAAGGATGCTTGCCGCGCTGCTAAGGCTCACGGCGTAAAGATTTCCTGCGACCTTAACTATCGCGGAAAGCTCTGGACAAGGGACGAGGCAAGAGCCGCTATGACTGAGCTTTGTCAGTATGTTGACGTGTGCATCTCCAACGAAGAGGATGCAAAGGACGTATTCGGCATTGAGGCTGAGGCGACCGATATCTATGGCGGAAAGCTCAACCACGAAGGCTACAAATCAGTTGCTAAGCAGCTTGCGGATAAGTTTGGCTTCGAGTACGTTGCAATAACCCTCCGTGAAAGCCGTTCTGCATTTGACAACGGCTGGTCTGCTATGCTTTACGATGTTAAGGCTAACCAGTATTGCTTCTCGAAAAAGTACGACCTTCATATCATCGACCGCGTAGGCGGCGGCGACTCCTTCGGCGGCGGTCTTATATACGCTCTTATGAACGGAAAATCCGCTCAGGCATCCGTTGAGTTTGCTGTTGCGGCTTCCGCGCTTAAGCACTCCATAGAGGGCGACTACAATATGGTTACTCTCGCTGAGGTTGAAAAGCTCGCAGGCGGCGACGGCTCGGGAAGAATCCAGAGATAATTTCTGCTTCGGGGCTGTCGCATTTAGGCATAACCGAATAAAAAACAAGAGGTATTGTGAAAAAACACAGTACCTCTTTGACATTATGTGAAAAATCGAGGAACACTGAGGTCGAAAACCTGGGGTTTTCCTCGTTTTTAATTGTTTTTATTCTATTGCCGTTTACTTCCTCTCGGTGTATGTATATACACCTTCGGGGGGGAGAACGACAATTTCTGCTCTAAATCCGTTCGCCCCCGGTTCTGTTCTCATTAAGAATTTGCCTAAATCACAATTCACAACGTGTTTTATTGGTTTTTCATTGAATTTCCTTAATTCTTAATGAGACAGACCCTTTTAAAGCAAACAATATAAAAAGCGACATCTCAAACCTATTGGTAAGAGATGTCGCTTTTTATGTAATTTAGTCTACGGTATTGTCACGAATCAATTTCTGATAATAATTCCAGCTTTTCTTTTTAGTTCTCTTGCCCGTCTCAAAATCGACGTGCACAAGCCCAAAGCGCCACTGATATCCAGCCCTTGACTCAAGGCTGTCAAAGTGTGACCAGTAATAGTAGCCTTTTATGTTTGCGCCCGCGTCAATGCTGCGCGCCACCATTCTCAGATGCTCTCTAAGATAGGAAATTCTGTCCTCATCGTTAATCTCGTCTTCAAGATTTCCGTTTCCTATGACTCCCAGGCCGTTTTCGGTGATGTATATTTCCGGCGCGTTATATTTCTTTGTCAAATACATCATCAGGTCGTAAATTCCCGCAGGATAAAGATTAAATCTTTGACCCTCCTGAACGTAATAGCTGGGTGCGTGAGTGGATTTAAGCGGAAGGCTTTCATCATATTGAACGATAGCGGGATAATAGTAGTTTATTCCTATCATATCCGAAGGAGCAAACTCCCTCGCGAGCTCCTCGGCATATCCCTGGGGCATCCATTCGCGAAGCTGGGGACAGTCCTCTAAAACCTTCTCCGGATATCTTCCAAAGAATATGGGGTCAAGCCACCATCCGCCCATTCTTTCCGCTTGATACTGAGCGGCGAGAAGGTCGTTCGAAGCAGGGTTTTGGGGATATATAGCCGCCATGTCTACTACCATGCCGATTTTTCCCCCAAACCCCATTTCACGATACATTTTCACCGTGCGGTAATGAGTGATTATAACGTTATGAGCCGCGCGGTAACCCGCCGCCATATCACCCTCGAAGGGATACCAACCCTTTTCGCCGTTTGCGTGATGCTGAAAGCAGAAGACTCCGGGCTCGTTGAATGTGCTCCAGTACTTAACTCTGTCACCGAAGTTCTCGAAGCAAATTTTTGCATATGTAAGGTAGTAATCTATGAATTTTCTGTCCTTGATTCCGCCTTCGTTCGATATTCCGAGAGGCATATCCCAGTGATAAAGGTCAACGAAGGGCTCAATGCCGTTTTCCAAAAGAAGATCTATAACGCGGTTATAGAAATCTATGCCCTTCTGATTTATCTTTCCGTAACCCTCGGGCAAAATGCGAGGCCAGGAAATAGAGAGCCTGAAGGATTTGAGTCCAAGCTCCTTCATATCCTTGATATCCTGCTCGTAATTTTTATAGAACCAAGAGCCCGGCTCGGTTTTTGCGTTACCGTAGAATCTTTCGGGATGAACGCGGCACATATAGTCCCAGGTAGACTCACCCTTGCCGTCGGCATAAGGAGAGCCTTCAATCTGGAAAGCAGATGAAGCCGTTCCTAAAATAAAATCCTTTGGAAAATTAAACACTGTCATATAAAAGTCCTCTGCTATTCTTTTTTTATTTTTCTTTAGATTAAGTAATGCTTAATGAAGTAACAGGCACCAATTTCATTTATTATATAAAAATAGGCTGTAAATTTCAACAAAAAGGTTCTTTTCGAAAAAAATGGGTATTTTTTTACAGTAATTGCGTAGCGCTGGGTCGCTTATTGCCCGTCGCTCTTGCGATACTGACCGGGGGTTATGCCGTATATTTTTTTAAACACTCTGCAAAACGCCTTTTCTTCGCTGAAGCCCACCTCTGCCGAAATATCGGCGATCGGCATATTGGTGACCTTAAGCAGACCCGCTGCGTTAGTCACTCGCTGTCGATTAAGGGCTGAGTGAAAGCCCTCGCCAACAGTCTTTTTGAAGATTTTACAAAAGTTGCTTTTGCTATACCCGGTAAGCTCCGCAACCTTTTCTATTGTCAATGGCTCTTTATAATTATAGTAAATAAGCTCAAGCGCCTTTTCAATATTTTTAATTCTTCGATAATCCGACTCGTCCTTCGCATCCGAGTCGTGAGTGGCAAGGTCAGAGAGAAGGCTGGCGCATATTTTATATATGTTTGAGGTTATGAGAAGCTCAAGCTCCCTGCTCCCTCCGCGCAAAATATCCGCGCACTCAAGAAAAAAACCGCGTAGCTTCTCCCCCTCCGCTTTATTGAGGTCATATACCGGAAGTCTGAAATTTGATTTTGAAAATTCAGAAAAATTCTTTTTGAGAAGCGCCACTCCTACGATCACTGAAATAACCTTGTTTTCGGTCTGCTCGTCTGGTATTGCATGAGAGGTCATCGGATGAATAAAAGCCATCTCACCCTTTTTCACCGTATAACGCTTCTTGTCTATCATAATATCGAACTCCCCCTCACAGCAGAAATTAAGCTCTATGTCTGCGTGTCTGTGTTCCGGAAATCTGACAAACTTTGCAAGCGAAATGCGGTATGGAGTTTCATCTGTAAAGATTTTTTGATAAATCATTTTCTTTTCTCCCGAAAAAAGCAACACTCTATTTCAATACATTTATTAAAATATAACACTATTTGTGAACTTTGTCAACAAATCTCTGCGTGGAAATTTTTGAGTATTTTTTTAGAAAAAGAGTACTTGCACCGTATAGCGTTCGGTGATATAATTAAAATGGTATTGAATGCCGTGTAAATCTATATGTTACACTCCCTACACCATCCTTGCTCACATCGTGGCAGTATGGACTTTGGGATTGTGTGACTTAATAAAATCAAAGCGCAGTCAGTATAACTTATAACGTAAATAAAATTCAGAAGGGGATAGCCTTATGGAACAAAGACTTTATCTTGGCGTTTCAAGAAGAATTATTACACCAAAAATCGGAGCTCTGCTCTACGGATACCGGCCCAGTCCGGCATCCACCTCGGTCAATGACGACCTTACTGCAACAGCTTTTTATTTCAAGCAGGGAAATGCCGAGGCTGTGCTCGTCAGCGCCACGGTCTGCGCCGTTAACGACGTATTAACCGAAACTCTTGCCAATGCTATAGAAAAAAAGCACGGTGTTCCTAAAACGGCATTTATGCTTCATGCGGTTCATACCCACTCAGGTCCTGCCCTTTCCGCAAATTTCGGTTGGGGTGACGTCGATACGGAATACCGCGACGAAATATTTATTCCCAGAGTTCTTGAGGCTGTCGATGAGGCAGTAAAAAGCGCGGCACCGGTAAAAATGGGAATTGCTTGGGGCGATAGCCTTATTGGAATAAACCGCAGAGAGCTTACGCCCGAAAACGACATTAAGCTCGGTCAGAATCCCTGGGGACCCTTTAACCCGAAGATGACGGTACTTTCATTTAAGGACGACGAAGGCAATCCCGTGGCAAACCTCATTCACTACGGAATGCACGGAACCTGCGCGGGTAAGAACACCGAAATATCACGCGACTGGTCCGGTGTAATGGTAGACGTTCTTGAGGGTGAAACCGGCGCAATTACCGCTTTTATAAACGGACCCGAGGGTGACATTGGACCAAGACTTGTGAATGGGAAAACGACGGGATGCGGTGACATAACCTACGCTATGCGTCACGGCGCAGTTGCGGGACAGGATGCGGTAAGAGTATACAACAATATGGGAATTTACCATACGCCAAAGCTCACCGTTTACGGCGGCACGGCAAAAATTCCGCTTCAGCCAAGATTGACGCCCGACGAGGCGCGCGCAAAAATAGAAGAATACAAAAAAGAGAGCTACAAACCGCAGCTCAGAGAGCAAATGACTCACTATTACAACACGGTTATTGACTCCTACAATGAGAATTACGAAGATAAGACTCACTCTGAGGTTAAGCAAACCATTATAAGACTGGGAGACGTTGCTATCGTTTCTTTCCCGTATGACCTCTTCTCTGAAATAGGTCTTCGCATAGACAGGGCAAGTAAAATTCCCCATGTCCTTTCCCTTGCCCACACAAGCGGTGCGTTTGGATATTTCCCTACGGAAAGCGCGCTTTGCAGGGGTGGATACGAGGTGACGGCATTTACATCAAGAAATATTCAACCTCCCGTCCCGAACGCCGACTGGCATCTTATTACCGAAACTCTTAAGAATCTCGAAAAAACCGAAAGCTAATAGCAGTTTTTAAGGATGGTATCCGTTATGAAGAGTTCCTTGTTGCTGGGCGTCAAAAGAGATATTATTACCCCAAGGCTCGACGCAAATCTTTTTGGATACAGACTTGATGTAATATCCGACTCTGTAAACGACGACCTTACAGCCACCGCCTTTTATTTCAAGCAGGAAAACAAAGAGGCCCTGCTTGTTACTTTGGACCTGTGTATAATTGCAAACGGCTTTAAAGACACACTTACCTCTAAAATAGAGGAAAGGTTCGGCATTTCAAAAAGCTGTTGCATAATCCACGCGACTCACACGCACTCCGGTCCTACAATCGGCGGAATGTACGGATGGGGCGACCCCAACGTAGAATATATGGAGGAAATTCTATATCCGAACGTCCTCTCGGCAATCGAAGGAGCTATCAGCTCGGCAAGGGCGGTAAGTATGGCAATAGCGTCAGGCGATAGCCTTATCGGAATAAACCGCAGAGAGATTACACCCGAAAACGAAATTAAGCTCGGTCAGAATCCCTGGGGTCCCTTCAATCCGAAGATGACGATACTATCCTTCAAGGACGAATCGGGTGAGCCCGTGGCGAATCTCATCCATTACGGAGCGCACGCCACAGCAGCAGGCTCAAGCACCGAGATATCGCGCGACTGGCCCGGAGTTATGGTTGACATTCTTGAAGCTGAAACCGGCGCGATTACCGCTTTTATAAACGGACCTGAGGGTGATGTCGGACCAAGGCTCGTAAACGGAAAAACGACGGGCGCTCGCAAAATATCCTACGCTATGCGTCACGGCGCAGTTGCAGGACAGGATGCCGTTAGAGTTTATAAATCTATGGGTGTATATCACACTCCTAGGCTTTCTGTTTACACGGGTGAGGTCAACATTCCGCTTGACAGGAGAATTCCTCTTGACGTAGCCACAGAAGCCTATGAAGAATTTCGCGGAGAAACGGTAAATCATCGCGGACAGATGGAGCATTATTACAGAACTGTAATAGAATCCTACCGAAACGGTTATGAGGAAATTGACAGCATTCCCTTCACACAAACGATTATAAGACTTGGCGACGTGGCTATCGTTTCATTCCCGTACGAGCTGTTTTCCGAGATTGGTCTTAGAATAGATCGGGCAAGTGAAATTCCGCACGTTCTGTCGCTGTCCAATGCAAACGGCGGCTACGGATATTTCGCAACGGAAAGTGAGCTTTGCCGCGGCGGATATGAAATAAAGATGCATACCACAAGGCACATACAGCCCTACGTCCCGGATGCCGATTGGTATCTCGTTACAGGTACGCTTGAAAATCTGAAGCACACTTAATAGACAGACTTGAATTTTTCGACTCAGGATTTCATTTTGACTTAATTTAATGAAAAACAGCTAGGATATAGAGCCGTACTCTAAAGGACTTTTTTAATATTGAATATGCTACCGACAGGAAAAGGACAGAGAATGTTCAGGGCTTTACCCTTGTTCTCTGTCCTCTTTTCTTGACAAGCATTATTTTGATTTAAAGACATCCGGCATATTATTCTCTAATTTGAAAAGAGAATTCTATTTTTCTAAATTCCCCGTCTCCAAGAGAAATGAAACCGAAAATTCACACCCCTTTAAAAACGCCTTTTTCACAAAAATGGATTCAAGATCGCACAATGCATTAACATATTTTTCTACAGCATCTTTTTGATCTTTATTAAGTAAATCATTTGCTTTTTCGTGTAGTTCTACAGTCTTTTTTGTAAGCTTTTTCTCCTCGTCTGTGTCAATGGCGGCGCATTCGTCCAATAGATATTCATTCCATAGCTTCTCAAGTGTTTCTTTCATTTTTTTGCCTTTCTTTATAGTTTAAAAGTGAACCAATCATATTATAGTCCATATGTGAACTATTGTCAACCCTTTTTAATCTATTTGTGTTATAATTTTTAAAAAACAGGGTGGAAAAAATGAGTATATATCAAAGACTAAAGGATCTTAGAGAAGATGCTGATAAAAGTCAGGAAGAAATTGCAAACGTTATAGGTACCAGTCAATCCTATTACGCACAGTATGAAAACGGTAAAAGAGCAATTCCGTTTGAGCGTATGATTGTTTTGGCAAAATACTACAATGTTTCTCTTGACTATATTGCAGGACTGATCGACACGCCAAGAAGGCTCAGATAAAACATATTCGTGAAGCAAGTAGACTTGTTTGGCGTTTGGCTCAAAAGAACGGTTTTAATCAAATCATCTACATATAAAAAAGGACAGAGAATGTTTAGGGCTTTACCCTTGTTCTCTGTCCTCTTTTATTTACGTGCAGTTTTTGTTTGCATAAAATTTATCGAATTGTACTGCACAAAAATTATTTCGTCATTTTTTCCTGCTTGACCTTGTGGTCTATTATATGGCGTGAGGCAAGCTCGCGGTGCACGTCCTCAACCGAAATTCCCATCTCACACATAAGCACCATTACATGATATGCGAGGTCAGCTATTTCATAGACGGTTTCAGCTTTATCATCAGCCTTACCTGCTATTATTACCTCAGTAGACTCCTCTCCTACCTTTTTGAGTATTTTGTCTATACCCTTTTCAAAAAGATATGTCGTATACGAGCCTTCGGGCATTCTGCTCTTTCTTTCAAGAAGAAGCTCGTAGAGTCCTTTAAGAGAAAATTCGGACAGCTGTGGACTTTGGTATACCGGCTTCGTAAAGCAAGATTCCGTACCGAGATGGCAGGCAGGTCCGTCCTTCTCCACCACCACGACGAGAGCGTCGTTATCGCAATCGGCTGTTATTGATACTATATGCTGATAGTTTCCGCTGGTTTCGCCCTTAAGCCAAAGCTCCCCTCTTGAACGGCTGAAAAAGCAGGTAAGCCCCTTTTCCATTGATATTTTAAGGCTCTCCTTATTCATATATGCAACGGTCAGCACCTCTTTTGTAACCGAGTCAACCACCACTGCGGGAATGAGTCCCTTTTCGTCAAAATTAAGTTCTTCAATATTAAGCATAAAAATCTTCCTCAAAGCCTTACGGCAATTCCCTCTTTTCTCATTTTTCGCTTAAGGTCTAAAATTTCGACCTCTCCAAAATGGAATATCGAGGCTGCCAGCCCCGCATCCATATCGGGTATTTCATTAAACAGCTTAACAAAATCAAGCGCTGACCCCGCGCCGCCCGATGCTATAACCGGGACATTGACAGCATCTCTTACAGCCTTAAGCATTTCTATATCAAATCCGCGCTTTACTCCGTCGGTGTCAATTGAATTTACGACTACCTCGCCTGCGCCCATATCGACGCATCTTTTTATCCAAGATATAGCCTCAAGCCCGGTGTCCTCGCGTCCGCCCTTCGCAAACACACGGAATTCTCCATCCACCCTCTTTACGTCGGCGGAAATAACTACACACTGATTTCCGTATTTTTGAGCCGCCTCGGATATGAGTGTGGGATTTTTTATAGCGCCTGAGTTGACACTTACCTTATCTGCGCCGCATTTGAGCACTCTGTCAAAATCCTCAACTGTGTTTATGCCACCCCCAACGGTTAGAGGGATGAAAATAGTTCTTGCCACCTCTGTGAGTATATCGGTAAAGAGCGCTCTGCCCTCTGCCGATGCGGTTATATCGTAAAACACCAGCTCGTCAGCTCCGGAATCCGAGTAATATTTTGCGAGCTTGACAGGCGAGGAAACGTCGGCCAGACCGAGAAAGTTCACGCCCTTTACAACCCTTCCGTCCTTAACGTCAAGGCAGGGGATTATTCGTTTAGTTATCATCTTTGGTAATCCTTATCGCTTCGGTCAAATTGATAGCTCCCGTGTAGTATGCTTTGCCTATTATCGCGCCGTAAAGCTTCATTTTGGCAAGCTGCTCAATATCCGAAAGAGTTGACACGCCCCCGGATGCTATTATATTAACCTTATATTTTTCGGAAAGCTCCTTATACATTTTAAGGTTTGCTCCCCGCATCGCTCCGTCCTTTGAAATATCTGTGCAGATTATGGTTTTGACGCCCATCATCTGCATTTTTTCAAAAAACGCATCAAGAGTATATTCAGACTTTTCAACCCAACCGCGTATTGCTATGTATCCATCCTTAACGTCGGCGCCGACGGCTATTTTTTCACCGTACCTTTTGATAGCTGAAGAAAGAAAATGCTCGTCGGTTACTGCGGCTGTGCCGAGTATTGCGCGAGATACGCCTATTCTAAAGTACTTATCGAGGACATCGAGCGAACGGATACCGCCTCCCACCTCAACAAAAAGACCGGTGGCTTTAACTATATTTTCAATAACGTCAATATTCGGCGTTGTTCCGTCCTTCGCGCCCTCAAGGTCAACCACGTGTATAAATTCTGCGCCGCATTTTTTAAAGTCCAGCGCTATTTCGACGGGGTTGGTGCTGTATACCGTCATCTCATTGTAGTTACCCTTAAGAAGACGGACAGCATTTTTTTCAAAGATATCTATTGCGGGAAATATATTCATATCAAATCACCATTCTGCGAATGCCCTTAGTATTGAAAGGCCAACCTCGCCGCTTTTTTCGGGATGAAACTGAGTGCCGCTAATATTGCCGAGTGCCACTGCCGCAGTAAGCTCCTTGCCGTATTCACAGCTCGCAAGAAGGCTGTCGCTGCATCCGTCGGCAAAAAAGGAATGTACGAAATAAACGTAATCCTCTTCTTTGACGTACTTGAATATTGGATGCTCCTTTTTTATATGCAGAGCATTCCAGCCTATGTGCGGAATCTTTAAATCCGCGGGTATTACACCCTCCATTGCAACGACGCTTCCGCGAAGAAGACCCAGTCCCTCGTGCTCGCCGTATTCAAAGCTCCTCTCAAAAAGCATTTGCATACCGAGACAGATTCCGAAAATCTTCTTTCCGCCCTTCACCTCTGATATAATAATCTTATCAAGTCCCCTGTCGCAAAGCTTCCTTTTTGCATCGGCAAAGGCTCCAACGCCGGGTAGAATTATTTTGTCGGCATCCGCAATCACACATGGGTCGTCGGTTACCACGCATTCTGCACCTACCTGAGCAAGCGATGAGGTGAGCGAAAAGAGATTCCCCACTCCGTAATCAATAACTGCTATCATTAAAGAACTCCCTTGGTTGAGGGTATCTCGTCCGAGTATTTTTCATCAACCGAGGTAGCCTCGGCAAGCGAACGGGCAATCGACTTGAACGCTCCCTCTATAATATGATGAGAGTTTGTTCCCGCGAGCTGTCTTACATGAAGAGTTATTCTTGCCTCGTGAACGAAGGATTTCAAAAACTCCTCGCAAAGCTCGGTGTCAAAATCGCCAACACGGTATGACGGAATATCAAGAGCGTATCCGAGATAGCTTCTTCCGGATATATCAACCGCGGAAAGTATAAGCGCCTCGTCCATAGGCAAAATTCTGTCGCCGTAGCGCTTTATTCCTCTCTTTTCGCCTACTGCTTCAAGAAATGCCTTGCCAAGACATATTCCGACGTCCTCAACCGTATGGTGATAATCAACGTCAGTGTCACCCACGCATAAAACATTAAGGTCATAGTGCGCGTGCTTTGCAAAAAGAGTCAGCATATGGTCCAAAAATCCGCATCCGCTGTTGATTTTACTTTCCCCGCTCCCGTCAAGGTTAAGCTTTAAGGAAATATCAGTTTCCATAGTTTTTCTGTTTATATCTGAAGTTCTCATTTAATTTTCCTCCAAAATAGTCTTTAATGCTGAAACAAGAGCTTCCATTTGCTCTTTTGTTCCGATTGTAATACGATTATACTCTTTTATCTCGTTTTTGTCAAAGTGTCTTACTAAAATGCCGCTCTTTTTAAGTTCAGAATAGATTTTTTCACCGCTTATATCGGGGTGCTTGGCGAAAATGAAGTTAGCGGTTGACGGTGTCATAACAAAACCGAGGGAAGAAAGGGCATCTGAAGTATATTCACGGGTTTTGATAATTTCTTCGCAGTTGTTTAAGGTATAGTCATTGTCCTCTAAAATACCCAGTCCTGCCGCCATTGTCATCTTGTTTATGTTATATGGATTTGTGGAATATTTAACAGTATTAAGGTCTGCAATAATCGCCTTTGAAGCAATACCAAAGCCAAGCCTTGCCCCTGCCATAGACCTTGATTTTGAGAAGGTCTGTGTGACTAAAAGGTTATC
>JAZORD010000071.1:0-4294 GCA_045656445.1 Eubacteriales bacterium
GATTGGACAAGAAACCGCCGCCTTTGGCGCATTCTCGCCCGATGAAATGCACGCCATGTGCGAAAAAGCCCGCGCTTCGGCCCCCAATTGCCAAGTCCGCGGAGTATAATACGTCAATATCTGAATAAAAAAAAGACAGAGGCTTGCTCTGTCTCTTTTTTTGTGATCGCGCCGATAAGCCGGGTTCTGTCGAGAACGGTTATCTATCTTCGCTTGACGTCACCGTCAAGCTTCGGCTTTCGCCGTGCCACCCGGGGGAATATGTCGGGCAAACGTCCCCCAAACGGTGTTGCTTCGGATAGGGTTTACAGCAAACCTATGTTACCATAGGAGTGGGTGAGCTCTTACCTCGCCTTTCCATCCTTACCGCAGGAAGCGGCGGTCTATTTCTGTTGCACTTTCCCGGAGGTCGCCCTCGGCGGACGTTATCCGTTATCCTGCCCTGTGAAGCCCGGACTTTCCTCACGGTAATACCTTTCGGCAACATACCGCGCGATTGCCCCATTCAGTCAAGCTATTATACTAAATATCAAAGAAAAAGTCAAGTAGCAAATATTTTAACCAAAAAACCGACCCCAAACAGTAGCTTTTTACAAATACCATACAAATTTGATAAAAATTCTACAATCCTATTGCATAAAAAAGAAATTTGTGCTAGAATATATGTTGGCGGGGTTTGGAACGTCGCTAAAATGTGTAATTATTAAAATAAATTATATTTTGGAGGATTTTCAAAATGGCAAATGTAAAGGTTGCTATCAACGGCTTTGGCCGTATCGGACGTCTTGCGTTCAGACAGATGTTCGGAGCTGAGGGTTACGAGATTGTAGCTATTAACGACCTCACTAAAGCTTCTATGCTCGCTCACCTTCTTAAGTACGACACCGCTCAGGGTCGTTACGACGGTCATACCGTAGAGGCTGACGACGAGGCTAACACCATCACAGTTGATGGCAAGGTTCTTAAAATCTATGCTGAGAAGGACGCTGCGAACTGCCCTTGGGGCGAGCTTGGCGTTGACGTTGTTCTTGAGTGCACGGGCTTCTACACCTCTAAGGATAAGTCCATGGCTCACATCAACGCAGGAGCGAAGAAAGTTGTTATTTCCGCTCCCGCAGGAAACGATCTCAAGACTATCGTTTTCAACGTAAACAACGCTACTCTTACCGCAGACGACCAGATAATCTCTGCTGCATCCTGCACGACCAACTGCCTTGCTCCTATGGCTAAGGCTCTTAACGACTATGCTCCTATCCAGTCCGGTATCATGACTACCGTTCACGCTTACACCGGCGACCAGATGATTCTTGACGGTCCTCACAGAAAGGGTGACCTCCGCCGTGCTCGCGCAGGCGCTCAGAACATCGTTCCCAACTCTACCGGCGCAGCTAAGGCAATCGGACTTGTTATTCCCGAGCTTAACGGCAAGCTTATCGGCGCTGCTCAGAGAGTTCCTACCTGCACAGGTTCAACCACTATTCTTATCGCGGTTGTTAAGGGTAAGGACATCACAAAGGACGGCATCAATGCCGCAATGAAGGCTGCTTCCAACGAGTCCTTCGGTTACAATACCGACGAGATTGTTTCCTCTGATGTTATCGGTATGAGATTTGGTTCTCTCTTCGATGCAACTCAGACCATGGTTGCTAAGATAGACGAGGATACTTATCAGGTTCAGGTTGTTTCTTGGTACGACAACGAGAACTCCTACACCTCTCAGATGGTAAGAACCATTAAGTATTTCGCAGAGCTTGCATAATTTCAGATTAATACGCGAGGGCGCAAATTTTGCGCCCTCGTTTTTGCTGTTATAGCAATTTAAATATATTGTAACAAAATGTGCTTTTTCTTGACATCCGATAAAAAGTCAGATATAATAATATATAATTATTACATTTATTTTACGAGGTTTTTGTAAATGGAAGATATGGAAAGATATGCCGACTATAACGACTACGAGGAAGAAAGCGTTCTCGGTAAAAGCCCGGTAGGTCTTGTTCTTAAGATACTCGTGGCTGTAGTTTGCTTGTCGGTAGTGGGTTTTCTCGGCTTTCGCGTGGTGCTTTTCAATACCTATCCCGACAATATCAAAAATATATATTTTGATGATAAGCTCACTGCATATTACGAAAAGACTGACGGAAATATCGGCGCAAAAACGCAGATAATGTCTGCACCCTACGATGATGCCGAGGAAGGAAACTTTTTTTGCGACAATCTTATCGTTATCCCTGAAATAAATCAGCTTCAGGTTTCAGCGCGCTATAACGTTTCTCTTATGGAAAGCATAAAGGAAAAATACGGTATGGAGCTGAACCCCGATAACGCCGATAATTTCAGCTTCAAACTTTACGCTATTCCGCTCTCGCAGGAGGGAAGCGCGCATATTGCAACGGGAACTCTTAGCTTTGTTGATTTTGACTCAAAAATGATGTATAGATATTACAAGCTCGTCTTTGATGACGTTAATTTCACCGTTCAAGGTGAGGAAGAAATTTGGATAAGACTTGAAATATCTATAAACGGAGTAGAGGGTGAGAATCCCTATATGGTGCTCATTTACGAGGATACCGAGGAGAGCGTTTTTGTCGACTACGAGCTTTCATCTAAGGAGAAGCCGAATAAATGATACGCGAGCTTTCGCTTCATCCAATGCAGGCTAATAAAAAGGCAAGAGTTCTCTTTCTTATTGCAATACTTATATCCGCCCTTGGCTTCGTTACTTGTTTTGTGCTTGATAAATACAAGGACGTTATCGCAACGGCGTCGGTGATGATGCTTGCCACTGCCATTCTGTTTTACGTAAAGTATATCTCTCCGGAGTTTTATTATGATATTGCCTTTGATTCCGAGGGAGTTCCGGTTTTCGTCGTGCGCCGGATAATCGGGAAAAGGCAGACTATTCTGTCGAGAATTGGCCTTGCGGATATTGTGTCGGTTGTCAAGCAAAGCTCTGCAGAAAAAAAGACGCACAAAACGCTTGCAGGATATAAAACCTACTCATATACACCCACGCTTATGCCTAAAACGACCTATCTTATTACAGTCGAAGCATTATACGATAGTGCTGAGATAAGAATAGAGGGAACGGATGAATTTGCCGAGCTTTTAAGGGAATATTCAACAGAGGCGCGGCTTATGAGAGAGGCGGGCGCAGAATAAAAAGACGAAACCAAGGAAATCTAACCTTATGAAAAGAATCCTAAGGTATACGTCGGTTTATTTAAAAAACGCAGCGGTAAGGCTCAAAGTAGCGCATCTTTTTGGGCTTGTTTTGAACGCTTTATATATAATATTTAATTTCGTATCCGGTATAATTTACGGCGACGCTTGGTTTATTGCGGTCGGCGCATATTATTTTTTGATATTTTCAGCAAGGTTTCTTTTGCTTAGATGTCGCGAAGATGAGTCCGTCCGCGCGGCAGAAGCCGCGGGATTTGTTATGCTTGTCTTAGGCGTTCCTATCACAGGAATGATAATTTACAACGTAATAACAAGCAGCGCTGTGGAATACGGCAAGGGTACTCTTTTTATATTTTTGCTATATACAGTTTACAGCGTTTTACGCGCTGCGGTGGGAATAAAAAAATCCCAAAAAAGAAGAAACCCAACTCACAGGGCACTGCACACGCTAAGGCTTTCAGCGGCGCTTATGTCACTTTTTAATTTTGAAACCTCGCTGCTTGCCACGGTAAATATAGGCGATATGCTAGAGCTTATGCTTAATTTTTCGGTTGGCGCGGCTGTGTCGCTTTCGGTTTTTGCAATGGCGCGCAGAATGGCGTTTGGAATAAACGAAGGGAAGAAAGAATGAAAAAGCTTTTTATATGTCTGATTTCAATAACGATGGTAGTTGCTTTGTCGGGGTGTATGCTGTTCGCTCCCCCGAGCGACGATAAAACCCTCAGCGTAGAGACTGTATACGCTATGGCAAAGGAAGCAGGGTACAGCGGAACTCTTGAGGATTTTGTAAATGAATTCAAGGGCGAGGCGGGGCTTGACGGTAAGGACGGCGTCGGAATTAAAGACGCTGAAATTAACTCGGCAGGTCACCTTATGCTTACCCTTACCGACAATACTCAGGTTGACGCTGGCGATATCCTTACCAACTCGAACAGCGAAACGTTAGCTCCTGCTATCGGAGATAACGGAAACTGGTTTGTTAACGGGGTCGATACGGGTGTCAAGGCGAGCGGTGTCGGAATTAAAGACGCTGAAATCAACTCGGAAGGTCACCTTATGCTTACCCTTACCGATAATACTCAGATTGACGTTGGCGATATCCTTACCAACT
>JAZORD010000072.1:0-38845 GCA_045656445.1 Eubacteriales bacterium
TATTATCTCAGCTTGGTATACAAAATTAACAAAATTGGATATTATTCCGCTATTTCTCTTGACAAATCGCACGCCCGTGCGTATAATTATTATATAAGGCGAAATATATTCCATCGCCATATTACTTTGTCAAATAAAAAAATTATAAAGGAGTATTTCAAATGAGAAAATTCACAAAAATTCTCACCGTCTTTATGATTGCTTGTCTTTTGTGCGGAATTGTCGCTATGTCGATTTCGGCTGCGGATGATTCGTCAGCGGTCAAATTGAAAGCAAATCACCTCGACATTTACAATGATGCCAGAACCATACAGACGCTGGTTTACGAGAACTTTAATTCTGGTAGAAAGACTGACTGGTACGAAACTTTCAGTGCTGACACTAACGTAGGCGGTACCGTGCGTATCATTAATCCCGGTAAAAATAATTTTAATGTTATTAATGATGAGCTTATATATGACGCGAACGGCAATCGTTTTTACGTCTGGAAATCTATGAACAGCAAGTCAGATGTGAAGTATTTACCTAACGTAGTATTAGCCTTTGCGCAGGCTCGTGTGGATGGTGAAGGTCCCGAAGAATATCCGGATACAGTTTTCTATGATGAACCCGAAACCAGATACTCGGTATTTGATTTTGACCTTTCTGCGTATGAATACAGATTTAAGTTTCCAACCGCGACCGCGGATAAATACGAATACCGCAAAGCAACCAAGATACTTGAGGATGATGATGGTAAGAAATACGCAATCCTTTCTGCGGCTTCTGCGGATTATGAGTCTGAAAAGGTTACTATAGAGGGTAAAGAGGTAACTGAATACACTCTCAATGCAGGTATTTCAGTTGACGGCGAACCGTTGTCTACTCTCGTAGATGTTGCTAGCGGTGAAAAGTTGCCGGTCTACACGAAGGTAACAGACCTTTCTCAAGTTGGTTACAAGTATTATCTTGGAAATGAAAATGAGATTGAATGTACCACAGCGTATATTAACGAACTTACTTTTGCGCCGGCAGAGCACCTGATGACGAGGAATGGCGAAAATGCCGTTCCGACTACTGATACTTCCGGTACCAGACACGGACTTCAGATTAAACAGGACGGGAACGGTAAGTGGTATGCTTATACTACGCTAAACAACGCTTCCAGTTTTTATCTTCCCGAAGAGGCAGGCGTTTGGACTCACTTTACCTGCGTCAGAGAGGTTAAGGTTAGAAATAACGGTGACAGTACGTATACGTTCGTTTGTAACTACTATTACTTCGGCGACGGTAAATACATAGGCTACGTCACAAAAGAAATTAATTGTAACCGTACTGACCCTAACAACACGTTTGATGGTATATCCCTTGACTCACTATCCCGATCGGGAATTAGTTTGGATTCTACCTATCCCAATGTGGTGTACAGTTATGAAAAAGACGGTTATCCTTTCTCACTTGCGTTTGATAACTTCTCCTACACTGCGTACAAATCTGGATACGAGTCCACGGCGAACGGTCTTGGCGAATATATAAAATATATATCGGAATGTATATCAGCCGGTATAAAAGAAAATTACCCCGTTGCTCCTCTTTATAACTGCGACGACGTAGTATATAATAAGGATACCTTCAAGTCCGCTAACCACTTCTATATAGATAGAGAAATAGATGGTGAAGTAACAAGGGAATCGTACGGAACCCTCCAGAATCTTCTTGAAAATATCGCATCGGATGACAGCGTTTATTCTCCCGTTGCGATAGAGGGTTATGTGCCCCCGGCGGCAGTTGACGGCCCCATAACTAACGTTCATTTCTTCGCTCCCAGCGTTACGCTCGATGATACTCCTCCGGAAGGATATGAGTTAAACTATGATAAAGAAGTAGGTGGCTGGAAGCTTACCTATACCCCTCCACAAATTCTTTCACTTAACTTCCAGAACGAAAATGGAGATAACTTGGGTGAAGGACCTGTAGAATGGAAATTTGGCGAGGAGTTTCCCGCCCCCGTTTATACCGGTGCAGAAGGCGAAAAAATAGGTGACACTAAGGCGGAAAATGACGGATATTACATATTCACCTGGACATATGAATCTTCCAACGTTACCAAGATACTCGACGCTAATATGGACCAAAGTAATTTCGTGAGTTTGGTTATGGAGTTTTTCGGCACCACGATTAACGTTAAGCCCGATTGGGTCAATGCGGATAACTACACCAAGGTTACTTTCAAATATCCCGGCGGAGAAGAAGTATTCAAAACCGTATGGTTAAAAATCGACTCTGATGCATCCGATGTTTTGACCAATGAGATGAAGGCTGATGAGAAGTTTGCTAAAGGACTTGATAACGGCTGGTACGACGAGTTCTATTGCGGCTGGAAGAACGCGGCTGATGACACTACCACTGTAACTGAAAACGCAGTGTTTGTAGTTGATGGAACAACCGCTCGTAAGGCAAACATAAAGGGTATTCAATATAACTTTGGTCTTTACGGTAACTTTATACCAACCGTTTACGCTCCCGTTGTTTACAATCTGAACGGTGGAGAATACGTATCCACAGGTAATACTTGGAAAGCTCCCATTCCTCCTGGTGTTGAATATCTTGGCTTCTCTAACGCTGAAGGAAAAGTTCGCGAAACAGCGACGTACGCTGACCCCAGCGGAAATAATACAAATTATCGTGACTATTATACACCGGATACCGCTTTGTCAGCGACGGAGCTTAAAGCTTTCACTACCTACATAGCATTTGAAGTTGATGATGTTAAATTTGTTCAGGAGATAACCTTTGATCTTGCTAGATATGCAGCAAGCATATTCGCAGATTATGACTGCGGCTCCGAAGAGTCGGTTCTCGCTCTTTCAATGCTTAATTATATCAATGAGAGCGCTAAGTATGCTAACGGTGCAGGTATTGCAAAAGCAGAGGAACTTATAGTAGCGCACAAAGGCTGCTGTAAAGCAGCTCTTGACAAGCTTTTTGAAGATAAATATTCGAGTGATGCGGGTGAGTTAGAAAGAAATAATTATAGTAGCCTGACTGATAAAGGTGGCTTCCTGCAGGTTAGACCTGGTTTAAGCGGACCCACTATGATTTTTTACGTTCCTCTCGAAAAAGCCTACATTCCTGGAACTTCTCCTACTCATACTAGTGAGTTGGTACACGGTATAATTTTTAGATACTTTAATGATTACACCTTTGATGTAACACCAAAATATATAAATGCTCAGTCTACAGATAATAATATATTTGGTAGTCAAACCTTAAATCTTAAGAACATCTCCACTTCGGAATCTATGTATACAGACATTGTAAAGATTGACGGTGTAGATACTGATGTTGTAGCCTTCGTACTTCCGGATAGCATTCCGGCTTGCTTAGCAACCGAACAATTTATAATTCAGCCTAGAAGAGAAAAAAATAGTTGTGGTTGTGCGTCCAGCGCTAATTTAGGTAGTAACGTTCGTTATTCGCTTGCCGAGTATATTGAATCTCTTGAAAGTTCAGCTGATTCCGAAGCTAAAGCAGCTCTTCCCGCAGCAAAGGCATTTTACGCTTACTCTTTAGCTGCTAAGTATTACAAAATTAAGACACAATAAGACAGACACACTTATAAAACAAACTAAAAATTAAACAATAAGAAAGCATAACTTGATTGGGCAAAAGCAGCGGTGATTTCTCACCGCTGCTTTTGATTATACCATAGGAATAAAAATCCCCCTTCGCCAACTGTGCTGAGTGAACAGGGGAAGGGGGATTTTTATTTAATTAAATCTTAGATAGAATGTATGCCTTTTTCAACGTCTGCGTTTGAATCGAGGTTGTATTTCTGCTTCTTTCTGTAATCAAAGTATTTGATAGCAACCTGCTCAAAGAGCGCAAGGGAGAGCAGGTCCTCGTCCTGCTCCTCGTAGGGAGCGACTCTCTGACGCAGAGAATCGATTTCCGGAGCAATTTTATCTGCGGGTCTGTAATTAATCACCTCGTCCTCGCCGATAATCATTTTCCGAAACTCGTCTGAAACGGGGGCAGGGCATCTGCCGTATTCACCGCGGATTAGCGCCTTGAATTCCTTAGTAACTCTTGAGTATCTGCCCTCATCCTTGAAGATGACGTTGTTTACAGCCTGCGTGCCTACAATCTGTGAGGTAGGTGTAACAAGCGGGGGATAGCCTGCATCCTCGCGAACGCTTGCCACCTCTTCAAGAACCTCGTCGAGCTTATCGGATTTGCCCGCCATCTTAAGCTGGGAGATGAGGTTTGAGAGCATTCCGCCGGGAACCTGATAGCGCAGAGTATTTACGTCAACCTTAAGAACCTTGGGGTCTATAAGACCCGATGCAAGATATTTTTCGCGAATTTTGTTGAAATGCTTGGCAACCAAATCAAGCTTATCAAGCATAAGCCCTGTGTCGTAGGGGGTGTTAGCGAGAGTTGCAACAAGCGACTCGGTGGGAGTATGCGAAGTTCCCATAGCAAGAGGAGAGATTGAGGTGTCAACACCGTCTACGTTAGCCTCAATAGCCTTAAGCAGAGTCATAGAGCCAAGACCCGCGGTGTAGTGGGTGTGAAGATGTATCGGAATTTTAACCGTATTCTTAAGCGTTTTTACAAGCTGATAAGCATCAAAGGGCTTAAGAAGACCGGACATATCCTTAATACAGATGGAGTTAGCTCCCATATCCTCAAGCTGCTTTGCGTAATCTGCAAAGCTGTCGTTGGTGTGGAAGGGGGATGTGGTGTAGGAGATAGCCGCCTGAACGTGACCGCCCTCCTTTATGGTTGCTTTTATAGCGGTTTCAAGGTTTCTTGCATCGTTAAGTGCGTCAAATATACGGATTATATCAATACCGTTAGCGATGGATTTCTGAACGAAATACTCAACGACGTCGTCAGCATAGTGGCGGTAGCCAAGAATGTTCTGACCGCGGAAAAGCATCTGAAGCTTAGTGTTCTTTACGTGATTTCTTATAGTACGAAGTCTTTTCCAAGGGTCTTCGTTAAGGAATCTGAGGCAGGTATCAAAGGTAGCGCCGCCCCACGCCTCAAGCGAGTAGTAGCCAACCTTATCCATATCCTCAAGTATCGGAACCATCTCATCCGTCGTCATTCTCGTTGCGGCGAGCGACTGATGGGCATCACGCAGTACTGTTTCGGTTATTAAAACTTTTGCCATTGTGTTATCCTTTCATAAATCAATTGCCGCTTTTAGTTGATTGTAGCAATTACGTCTTGTGCATTTACGGAAGAGCCCTTCTGAACCTTTACAGATGCAACTACGCCGTCACAGGGAGCGGGGATATCGTTTTCCATCTTCATAGCCTCAAGAACGCATATAACGTCGCCCTTCTTAATGCTCTGACCGACAGAAACCTTAACGTCGAGAATAGTGCCGGGCATAGGAGCTGTGACTTTATTTGCGCCGTCTGCGCCTTGCGCTGCGGGAGCCTTGGGAGCTTGAACGGGAGCAGGTGCTGCTGCGGGTGCGGGAGCTGCCTGTATAGCAGGTGCCTGAGCTACGGGTGCGGATGCTACCTCGCCTGCTTCCTCTACTACAACCTCGTAGGTTGTTCCGTTTACTGTTATATTATACTTTTTCATAATTAGTTCCTTTCTTAATTTATCTTCTTCTGAATGATACTACTCTGAATTTCATTCCGCTATCTGATTCACTCTCTGCCATTGCTATTGCCGCGGCAATCACGGCGACGATTTCCGACTCAGCCGTCGTGGGTGTAGGAACAGAGGGCGAGCTCACAACAGGCGCTTTTTCACCGGGAGCGGCGGTCTTTTGCGCAAATACGAGCTTGAAAACCGAGAGGACAGCGTAAAGAAGTCCAAGAATCGCAAGCACGGCAATCACACCGGTAAACACGGTTTCAATGCTAAAGTCGAGGGATAAGCTGTAATTTAACGCCGCGCTGCATTTATCGGTAAATATACTAAGGTTCATGTTCGGTCCTCCTTATTAGAGAGGAAGAACTTTGCGGCGGGAAACTGTTGCAGTTCCTTTTGCGCAGAGCATAAGGAGCGCTGAGCAGATTCTTGCTCTCAGCTCGTTTACGCTGATGATATCGTCAATCTCACCGCTTGCCGCAGCAACAGCAGGTGAGGAAACCGTGGTTTTCCACTCCGAGATGAGCTCGCTGCGGTTTTTTTCCAAGGTTATATATTTATCCCAAGCAAACGCAACTCCGCTCTCTGCGTTAAGCGCGCCGATTTCGGACGTATCGGTAGCGTAAACAAGGTCTGCGCCGAGCGCCTTTGAGCCAAGAAGCACGAAGGATGCGCCAATGGCGTGACCGAGTATAACCGTTATCTTGGGAACTCTTGACGTAGCGTAAGCAAAGGCAAGCTTTGCAAGCTCAGGAGCAAAGAGGGCTTCGTTTTCACTTCTTACTTCAAGTCCGCAGGAATCAACGAGGGTAACTACGGGAATCGAGAATGCGTCGCAGAAGGTAACGAACTTTGTGATTTTTCTTGCAGCTGAAGCCGTAATTCTTCCATCATTCACAGCATAGGAGCTTGCAATGATACCGCACTTAACTCCGCCGACGGTTGCAAAAACCGTTGAAACCGACTTTTCAAAATCCTGTGACAGCTCGTAGAAGACTCCGTTGTCAACGATAACCGATATTGCAGAAAGCGCTTCGCCTGAAAAATCAAGGTCGCCGAGCTTCTTATTAAGGTTATCGGAGCATTCACTCACGGACACACCTACCGAGGCGTTATCCGGCAGGAAGGAAACGAGGGATCTGATGTACGCTGCGCACTGCTCGACAGTACCGCCGTAGGTAATAACTCCGTCCTGCGCTCCCTCGGCGCCTGTAAGGGCAGGTGAGGAAACGTAAAGCTCTGCGTCCGAGCTTTTAATGACGAAATCAAACATTGAAGCAATTGCTGCAGCCGTTCCTATGCATTTTCCGGAAACAAACGCAATCTGAGGTATAACGCCGGAAGCCGAGGAAACAGAAGCCATAATTTTGCCGTATGCCGCAAGAGCCGCAGTGCCCTCAAAAATATCAGTTCCGCAGGAATCGAAAATGCCGATTACCGCAGCTCCGTTTGCTATGGCGAGCTTATAGAGGTCGGATATTTTCTTAGCGTGGCGCTCGTCAATTACGCCGCCCATTCTTGATGAGTCCTCAGCGAATGCAAAGACGAGCTTGCCGTCTATTGCGCCGTATCCTGTGATGACTCCTTCAAATTCGTTTGCGCTTTCAGTGGACAAAAAGTCTGAAAAACTGCGTTTTGTATACGCGCCCGTTTCGACAAAGGTTTTTGAGTCGAAAAGAAGCGCGAGCCGCTCTCTTGCAGTAGAATTTTCACCTGCAACGAGTGATTCACGGAGTTCTTCAACGGTTGGAAGTCCACAAATTTCAGCTTTTTTGTATTTGTTCAAACCGAATTCCCGATTTGCCGTATAGGCAAATCTCTCCTTCCATAATAATAACTTTTTTAGGTTAAAACGACATTTTGATTAAAAGATGCCCAAATTTCACCAAATATAATATACCACCAAATGAGGTGTAAGTCAATAGGCAAAATAAAAATATATTATATTTTATATATTAAAAACGGGAAATTGAAAGGGACGCAACGGTCTTGCGTCCCTAAAGTTTATTTAAGGAAAATTTTCGTAGCTTCGAGCCTTTCAATATCCTCACCGTGATGGGTGACGATAATTACAAGCCGCCGCTTTGCCTCTTCCGTAATTATACCGTACACCTCGTCACGAAGCGCACCGTCAAGCTCCTTTGTCGGCTCGTCAAGCAGCAGCACCGGAGCATCCTTTAAGATTGCGCGCGCTAGGGAAACTCTTTGCTTCATGCCGCCCGAAAGCTCCGTTGGGCGTTTTTTCATATCTTCGTCGGAAAAGCCAAGACGGGTCAAAATTTCCTTTGCCGCCTCTAACTCCGCCTCGGATTCTTTATTTGCTAACTTAACGTTATCCAGCGCATTCAAGTGCGGGAAAAGTCTATATTCCTGAAAGGCGACCGAAACGTTTTTGAATCCGCCGCCAAGAACGCTGCCCGTATAATCCTTATCAAGCCCGGAAATGATTCTGAGAAGGGTGGTTTTTCCCACGCCGCTTTCTCCGCATACCGCGTATATGCCGCGGTCGAAAAATTCATACGAAAAGCCGGAGAGGACCGATTTTTCACCAAAGGATTTGTAAACGTCATTAATAATCAGGCTCATACCTTAAACCTCCCAAGAAGATATTTGGTGAGCTTTTCAAGGGTAATACTCATAATTATTATGACAAAGGTCCAGGCAAAAACCATAGGAGTTTCAAAAAAATATTTTGCGTCGTTTATCTGCTGTCCTATGGAATTTTTCGTATAAGCTATGATTTCTGCGGCTATTTCCGCCTTCCACGCAAGTCCTGTGGCGGTAATTGCGGCAGGTATCAGATATCTCATAAGAGTAGGAATTATAAGCACTCGGACACGCGTCAGAAAAGAAAGCTCAAAGACGTCGCACACCTCTTCTAAATCCTTATCTATTGCTTTATAGCCGTCCATTAAATTTTGCCATATAATAGGCATTACCATAAGAAAGGCAACAACAACGGTCAAAACGTTTGCGCTAAGCATTATCCATAATATCACTATAAAGGTAGCCACCGGCGTAGATTTAATTACTGTAATCAGAGGAGAAAGAAAGAGATTTACGACTTTAAATTTATAGGATAAAAATGATAGCAGGATTCCTGCCGCAGTTCCAATAAGGAGACCGGCAAGGATTCTGGCAAGCGTTAAAAGCACGACCTTAAGAAAGTTTTTTGCCGACAAAACGTCAATAAGAGCAAGGAAGGTTTCCGTAACTGTGGGAATTAAAAATGAGCGATTGACAATTAAGGCAAGAGACTGCCATACGAGCAGCCAAAACGCTATAGGAAGTGCGATTTTGACCGCCGACAGCAGAGTTCTTTTAATAGTAGAACGCATCTTTTTTAGGTGCTGAAGCTCCAATTGCCTTATAGAAGGCGCCAAGCGCTTCCTTCATATCCTTACCGTCTATATATTTAATCGCTCCGTTGAGGTTTGTGAGTGCTTTCTTTGCGGCAGGCGCGGCATTCATAACTCCCGCCTCGACAACGTATTCAGCAGCGGTATCTATATTCTCCTTGCTGTCTATAAACTTAATTGACTCCTTATATTCATCAAGGAAATTTTCAATAACCGATTTATGCTCGTCAACAAAGGTTTTGCTTGCCACAATACAGCCCATAGTCAGCGGTGTATCGCACCAATCATACCATACGTCGCTGATGTTTATATCAATAGAATAGGATGAGTTTTGTGCGGTCGACGAGGTAACAATAGGTTCGGGAACTACCGCAATCGGCAGGTCACCGTTTTTGACGAGAGCACCTAGGTCTGCCGGGGTTTTTATAGCCTTTCCGTTAAATTCTGTGGCAACTGTAGCTTCAATCTTCGCCGCCTTTAACAGATATTCAACTATCTCGCTGGGAGTACCGTCAGAGCAGGTATATACTGTTTTTCCCGCAAGTTCCGAGAAGGACGAAACCGTGGTATTTGCATCGCTGAGAACATAGAGCGTATTCAATGTATTTATAGCAAGAACGGTGAGATTGTCGTCGGTATCGTTATAATATGCAACGGCTTCGTTTGTGGGAAGGCATATTGCGTCAACCTGTCCCGCTGTAAGCGCTGCCTTGGCTTTTTCGGTGTTCGGAAATTTTTCAAAGGAGTATTTTTCATTTCCTGCCTCAGCACCTCCATTGTCATGTATGAGCTTTGCCATACCCATACCCGTAGGGCCTGCCAAATATCCGACTCTGAGCTTAGTGTTATCCGGCTCATTGCAGGAGGTTAAGGGGATGATGCAAACCGAGAGAAGAATTAAGAGTGCGATGATTTTTTTCATTTTCAGTTCCTTTCGAGTCCTTTCGGATTCAATATATAAATTTTTTTGTTTTCAAGTTTAATTGTATTTGATTCACTAAGCGCCGATATCGCGCGGTAAAGAGAAGCGCGCCCCGCGTTCACAACTTTTGCTGTCCTTTGACAGTTGAACGGAATTTCCGTACTGCCGAGCCGCCGATATTCCTGCAAGAGAAAACAGGCGAGCTTGTCTTCAACGGAGTCAGAGGTGAAGGTTGAAATTTTTTTATTTAAGAAGGTTATTTTCCTTGAGAGGAAATAGATGAGATTCATAGATACAGCAGGGTGCTTTTTTAATATTGACAGCAGCTTTTGCTTAGTTATGAAAATCACCCTCGTATCCTTAACGGCGGTGATTCTTGTTGGAAATTCCGCCTCGTCCGAAAGCACTGCCATAATACCGAAGCAGTCACCTGCGCGAAGAAGATTGAGAGGCACCGCCTTTCCGTCAGCCTTGATTTGCTCAACGGAGCATTCGCCGCTTGCTATAAACCCCACTTTTTTCTCATAATCGGTTGGAGAATATATTATTTCCTTGTGCGAAAAATCTCGAATTTCGGGAGTGATGTCGTTGATAATGCTAACGAGTGTTTCCCGTTTGACCGAGTCAAATAAAAACACACCAGTGAAAAAGTCTAGGATTTTAAATTTCATAGCAATCACCCAAAAAGTGTATCATTTGATACACATTATATCATGTTTTTTCCCCTAAGTCAATGGGTTTTTGAGATAATTCTCAATAAATATTTAAAACCGTGTATAAATAAGTGCATAAAAAACGTCAAAATATTGTAAAAAACCATTGCAATTGCACTAAATATATGTTATACTTATCTTGCTATATTATAATATTCACACGCGTGATATATTTTTTGGGGTTATTATGAATACGTTTTTAAATATTACAGGCCGCAGCGTCGGGGATGCTTTTTCTTCGTTTTTCTCCTCGGTTAAGAATGCTTTTTCGACCTTTCGCATTACCGACGCAATAGATATTATTTTGCTCGCCGCAATACTTTTCATTGCTTTCCGTTTTCTAAAAAGCAGAAAAGCGGGCGCTCTGCTTTTGGGTGTTACGATTATTCTTATTCTCACCTTTGTTGCTTATGTGTTTAATCTTAACGCCACGCATTTTCTCTTTTCTTCCATACTTGAAATAGGCGTTTTGGCGCTGGTAATAATTTTTCAGCCGGAAATCAGAGATGCTCTTGAAAGGGTGGGAACTGGCTCTGTAAGCGGAATTATGAATTTCGGTGACCAAAAGAAAAAGCGCCAGCTTTACTCAAAGGCTATTGACAACATCTGTGCAGCTGTGGGTGAGCTTTCCAGAACGAGAACGGGCGCGCTTATCGTTATTTCAAGAACCACAAAGCTTGATGAAATCACAGAAACGGGAATTACAATAAACGCGGATGTAAACTCGTTTTTGCTACGCAATATTTTTTACGATAAGGCTCCGCTTCACGACGGCGCTGTCGTAATTGACGATGCAAGAATTGCTGCGGCAGGGTGCTTGCTTCCGCTGACGAGGAGAACTGACGTTGATGTCGACCTTGGAACAAGACACAGGGCTGCTATCGGTATGAGTGAAACGAGCGACGCAATTATCATCGTTGTTTCTGAAGAAACCGGGACTATTTCCGTGGCGTTCGATTGCTCGCTTACGAGAAATTACAGCGCAGAATCGCTAAGACCCTTCCTAATGCAGAAGATATTAAGAAAATCCCAACCCGAAAACGAAAACTGAGGCACTCTTTATGAATAAGAAAATACTTGGAATAAAAATCGGTACTATTCTTACAGCGTTTGTTTGTTTGATAGTTTCTCTCGTCGTTTGGATGCTTGTCAAATACAATTTGGATTTAGGCGCTGACGGGGCGTTGATTCTTCATCGCCTTTTTACGCCATAAGAGGTTAAAATGAGTTTTGATACTCAATTTTTGATAGTCAACAACATAAAGCTTCCGATTGACGCCTCTCTTGAAGAGGCGTTTTCGGTTGCGGCCCGCCGCATATCAAGGCTTCGGATATGCTCGTCCGGGCTTCAATATTCGGTTTACCGAAGAAGCACCGACGCAAGACGCAGAGATGATATAAAATTCGTCTATTCAATCGCGGTAACGGGGGATTTTTCAAAATTAAATACCGACAAGCTCAAATCGGCTGATATCACACTCTCCCAAAAGGACGTTCTGCCCAAAATAGAGTATGGCGCACAGCCCCTTACTGCGCCTCCGCTTGTAGTTGGTTCCGGTCCGTGCGGTCTGTTTGCGGCGCTTATTCTTGCGGAAAACGGTTATAAGCCGACAGTAATAGAGCGCGGCGGTCCTATTTCGGAACGCAAAATGCTGGTCGATAGGTTCAACAGGCAAAGAATACTTGACACGGAAACGAATATTCAGTTTGGCGCCGGTGGCGCCGGCACCTTTTCTGACGGAAAGCTCGTTACGAGAATAAACGACCCCATCTCCTCATACGTTCTTAGACGTATGGTTGATTTCGGCGCGCCGAAGGAAATTCTTTACCTTGCAAAGCCGCATATAGGAACGGATATTCTTGCTCCCCTCGTAGAAAGAGTAATTTCAAGAATAGAGGAGCTTGGCGGCTCTGTTCTTTATCATACTAAGTTTTTAAAAAGCGTACGGAAAAATTCTCAGGACGTGGCGATTACAAGCAACGGAGAAATTCCTTTCGGCGCGCTTTTGCTTGCAGTAGGGCATAGCGCAAGAGATACTTATTCTGCGCTTATGGCACAAGGATATAAAATCGAGCCAAAGCCGTTTAGCGTAGGAATGCGTATAGAGCATTTAGCTAAGGATATAGACTCTGCGCTTTACGGAAAATTTGCGGGACACACGAGGCTTGGACATGCAGAATACAATCTCTCCTACAATACTAAGGAGCGCGGAGTTTATACGTTTTGTATGTGTCCCGGCGGTGAGGTTGTAGCTGCCGCAAGCGAGGATGGCGGTGTGGTCGTCAACGGAATGAGCGCACACGCAAGGAATGGCAGAAATTCAAACTCTGCCGTAGTTTGCAGTATATTCAGGGAGGATTACGGCGCATCCGCAGAAAAAGCAATAGAATTTCAGCGCAGCATCGAAAGGGCGGCTTATATTTCCGGCGGGGGTGATTACTCAGCGCCAATTATAACGCTCTCGGATTTCTTTAGCGGAAGATGCGCTACGGAGCCGTCTTCTGTTATTCCAACTTATATGGACTCAAAGAGTACGAGGATTTGCTCTCCTTATGACTATTTACCTGGTTTCGTATGCGATTCAATAAAAAACGCGCTTTTAGCGTTTGATAAAAAAATAAATGGGTTTTGTGCTGATTCTGCCGTCCTTACAGGCGCAGAAACAAGAACCAGCGCACCCATTAGAATAATCAGGGACAGCGAAACAAAAGTCGCGCCCGGAACCGAAAATATATATCCCTGCGGAGAAGGCGCGGGATATGCGGGCGGTATAACCAGCGCCGCAATAGATGGAATAAAAACGGCAATTGCCGTTATGAAAAAATATAAATCATACAAAATTTAATCTAAAAACCGACGGGTGAAATTCAGACCGTCGCTAAGCTTGATAATAATATGGAAGGCGGGCTTTCTCCCGACTGGTAAAATATGAAAATGAAAAAAGCAAAGGAGAAAAAGTGGATTCTCAAAAGCAACGATAATCCGGCATCAGAAGAAATAATCGGATTTATCGCAAAGACGCTCGGTATCCACCCAATTGTCGCAAAGCTGCTTTACAATCGCGGATATACCGACGTGGATTCCGTGAGAACCTTTATAGGTATGGAAAGCGAGATGCTTTGCAATCCTTTTGAAATGAAGGATATTGAAAAGGGTGTCGAAAGAATTCGCTTAGCTATTGAAAGAAAAGAAAAAATAACCGTTTACGGTGACTATGACGTTGACGGTGTTACGTCGGTTTGCACTCTTTATCTGTACTTGAAATCCAAGGGCGCAGATATTGACTATTACATTCCCAACAGAGCCGGCGAGGGTTACGGTGTTTCCATCTCTGCCATTGATATGCTAAAGGAGAGAGGAACAAGCCTGGTTATTACCGTTGACACCGGTATCACCGCAAACGACGAGGTGCTTTACGCAAAGGAAATGGGAATTGACTTTGTGGTGACCGACCACCACGAGTGCCGCGCTGATATACCCGATTGCTGCGCGGTTGTAAATCCGCACAGACCCGACTGTCCCTATCCGTTTAAGGAGCTTGCCGGTGTTGGTGTGGTATTTAAGCTTATATCCGCTTACGAGGAGGCGGTTTGCAACAAAACGAGAATTGATGCGGCATTGTATGTATTTTCAAAATATGCCGACCTCGTAGCTATAGGCACAGTTGCCGATGTTATGCCTATCAAAAGTGAAAACAGAATAATCGTTAGCTATGGTTTGCGTATGATAGAAAATACTCCCAGTCCCGGTATAGTTGCCTTAATGGACGCCACCACCTCGAAGGAAAAAAGAGAGAGGTATAAGGCGCGTACAAAAATTACTTCAGGCTATGTCGGATACACTCTTGCGCCGAGAATAAATGCTGCGGGCAGAATAAAAAGCGCAACGATTGCTGTAAGACTCTTCTTATCAGAAACAGAGGAGGAGGCTGCGAGCATTGCAGAGGAGCTTTGTTCGGCAAACAGAGAGCGTCAGGCAGAGGAAAACAAGATAATGAAAGAAGCCTACGAGAAAATCGAACGGCTTGACATTGAGAAAAATCCCATAATTGTTCTTGATGCTGACAGTTGGCATCACGGCGTTATAGGTATCGTAGCTTCACGCATAACCGAAAAATACTCTCGACCTTCAATTCTCGTTTCCTTTGAGGGAAATGAGAAGGGCATGCCTGCACCGGACGATATAGGCAAGGGCTCGGGCAGAAGCGTTAAGGGGTTAAATCTCGTTGACGCGCTTTGCTATTGCTCGGACAGTCTTTTAAAATTTGGAGGCCACGAGCTTGCGGCGGGACTTTCTGTGACCAGAGAAAATCTTGACTTATTCAGAGAAAAAATCAACGAATACGCTAAAAGCAACCTCAAAACAGAGGATATGGTACCAACTCTTGAAGCGGATTCGGTCATAGAATTTGAGGAAGCAAATATCAATCTTGCATATGAGCTTCAGCGACTTGAGCCATATGGGGTAGGCAATCCTATCCCGACCTTTATAATGAAGGGCGTTTTTGTAAACGAGATTACAGCTATCAGCGAAGGAAAGCACACAAAGCTTATCTTGAGCAACGGAATAAACACTATTACCGGTATGTATTTTTCCAACGCACCGGAAACCCTCGACCTTTCAGTCGGTGATAGAGTGGATGTTCTTTTCAATCTTGATGTTAACGAATGGCTTGGCAGAAAGAACGCGCAGCTTATTATTAAGGATATAAAACCCTCTGAGGACGAGCTTAACAGCGCCGCCCTTGAACGCCAAAGATTTCATGAAATATGGAATGGAGCACCGTTTTCTCCCGAGGAAAATATTCTTCCTATGAGAGATGATTTCGTTTTGCTTTATAAGTTTGTAAGTTCAGCTTGCCGTGCGGGAAACGACACCTTCACGCACAAGGATTTGACCGCAAGACTCTCACGGTCACAAGACTCCGTTGGAATAGGTTACATAAAGCTTAAGATAATAATTAAAGTTCTCCAGGAGCTAAATTTGCTTGGAATTGACGAAATTGAGGACGAGGTATATAAGTTTTCTATCAGATATTCCGAGAAAACCAATCTCGATAAATCAAATCTTTTAAGAAGACTGAGAAATCAGCAAAGGAAATAACAGTTTTTTAAAATTTGACTGGTAAAACGTATGTATAAAGAATTAACACCTCTACTTGATATAATACTGAAAAACGAAAAATACTACGACATAGAAAAAATTAAAAAAGCCTTTGAATACGCGGCTGCACTCCACAACGGGCAGTTTCGCCTTAGTGGAGAGCCTTATATAAGCCATCCTGTATCCGTAGCGTCCATAGTTGCAGAGCTTGGGCTTGATACCGATTCTATATGCGCGGCGTTGTTGCACGACACAGTTGAGGATTGCAGGGAAAAAACAAGCCTTGATATTCTTTCGAAAATGTTCGGCAGCGACGTGGCGATGCTCGTTGACGGTCTCACTAAGATAATACAAGTGCAGGTCGCAGACAAAGAAGAGGCTCATATCGAAAACATTCGCAAAATGCTTCTGGCAATGAACAGGGATATACGCGTCATATTTATAAAGCTCTGCGATAGGCTTCACAATATGAGAACTCTTTCTGCAAAGAAGGAGGATAGACAGCGTGCAATAGCTCTTGAAACGATGTATATCTACGCTCCCTTAGCGCACAGGCTCGGTATTCAGAGGATAAAGCAGGAGCTGGAAAATATAAGCCTATACTATCTTGACCGCGTCGGATACGATGAGGTTCGTGAGTCTATTGATAAAAAATACGGACTTAACATTGGATTCATTGAGGAAGCGAAGCGCATAATATCGGAAAAGCTTACGGAGCATAATATCGCGTTTTCCCTTGAGGGAAGAGTTAAGTCTGTTTACAGTCTTTACAAGAAGATGTACTCACAGAACAAGGCATTTGATGAAATATATGATTTTTATGCGCTTAGAATAATAGTGGAAACCGAGCTTGAATGCTATACGTCGCTTGGTTTTGTTCACGAGCTATTTAAATCCGTCCCCGGTCGATTTAAGGACTATATTTCGACTCCCAAGCCTAACCTCTACCGTTCATTACACACAACGGTTATTGGCAGAAGCGGTATACCGTTTGAGGTTCAAATAAGAACGAGGCAGATGCACGAGGAAGCGGAGTACGGTATCGCTGCTCACTGGAAATATAAATCCGGTGAGGTTGCGGATACGAATATGGACGAAAAGCTTCGTTGGATTGCAAAAATTCTTGAATCCGACGAGAACACGAGAGATCCCGACGAGTTTATGCGCTCGTTTAAGACCGATATATTCCACGACGAAACCTTCGTTTTCACACCCAAAGGTGACGTTATATCATTACCCCTCGGCTCTACCGTTATAGATTTTGCATATGCTATACACTCCGCTGTCGGCAACAAAATGACCGGCGCAAAGGTCAACGGTGTTATAGTTCCCATAGATAAAGTGCCGCAAAACGGCGATATTATCGAAATTATCACCTCTCAATCCTCCAAGGGACCTAGCCGAGACTGGCTTAAAATAGTAAAGACAGGCGAAGCGAGAAGTAAGATAAGACAGTGGTTTAAAAAGGAGCGTCGCGCGGAAAATATCGTCGTCGGCAAGGCAGAGGTTGAAAGGGAAATAAAGCGTCTTGGCAAGCCATATACAGATTCTGAGCTTTCGGATATAGTAGCCAATGTTGCAAGACGGGTTGGAATTAACACCTCCGACGATTTTTACAATACTCTTGGCTTTGGCGGAATATCCTTGCAACGCTTTTTGCCTAAAATTAAAGAAGAGCTTGAAAAGCTTCACGCAGAAGCAGATAAGCCTATGACCGCGGAGGAAGAGATTTCCAAGGTTAAAACAACCAACATAAATAAAAACAGGCGTACAACCGGAGGAATACTGATTGACGGTGTTGCGGGCTATCAGGTAAAATTCGCTAAGTGTTGTAACCCTCTTCCCGGAGATAAAATAGCCGGATTTGTGACAAGGGGATTCGGCGTTTCAATTCATAAGGCGGATTGTCCAAACGTCATTTCTTCAAGGCGAATTGAGGAAAATATCTCAAGATGGGTAGTTGCAGAATGGGATAGAAACGATGACACGGCATCCTCACAGAAGACCTATGAGGCCATGATACAAATCATAGCCACGGATGAAATAGGAGTTATTGCCTCAATTTCTGCCGCTCTTGCAGATATGAAGGTATCAATTTCTCAAATAAATACGCAGGCACAAAAAAGCGGAGATATGGCAATTAATCTTATAATCGGTTGTAAAAGCACTTCTCACTACGACGCAATCGTTTCGAGATTACGCTCTATTTCCTCTGTAATTTCGGTTACGCGCGGATTTACTAATTAAAAAGGACCTACAATATGATTGCTGTATTGCAAAGAATAAACAACGCGAAAGTTTATGCAGATGGGGAATTATCCGGGAGCGTAGGACGCGGACTTTATATCCTTCTCGGAGTGGAAAAGGGAGATGAAGAGTACGATGCTCAGCTTCTTGGTGAAAAGATTTCAAAGCTTAGGATATTCAAAGATGAAAACGGAAAAATGAATTTTTCTGTAACTGACGTTGACGGAGAGGTGATGGTTGTTTCCAATTTCACTCTAAATGCAAATTATTCACACGGAAACAGACCGGATTATTTGGCATCGGCAGCTCCCGTTGATGCCGAAAGGTTATATGAATACTTTATTTCTTTGATTTCGAAAAAGGTAAAAAATATTGCGTCAGGCAAATTTGGTGCTGATATGAGAAGCGAGCTTTCAACCGACGGACCCGTCACGATTGTAATGAGTTCAAAGGTTCTTCGGGGAGGAAAAAGTAAATGATACTCCATGTTGAAGGTGACATAAATAAATACTACGTCCAAACTCTATGTATGGTGTTTTTTCCAGGCTCTACCTTTGGAGAAAATGAAAAAGGTGGAGAGGATATACCAGAGGTTACAGTCAATGTTTTTCCTGATACCGAGGATTCTGTGACAGCATACGTTTCAATAAAGCTAAACGATAGGGCTTGCGAGGCAACGGAAACGGTTTCGATTTCTCAGGAGATTGCTATTGCCACACATTCCGCAATAGCTGTAGGAAGAGCTATATTTGCCGCTGGCAAGGAGTTGCTCGGACACACTCCTCCGTGGGGCATTCTAACAGGAATAAGACCTGCAAAGATTGCGGGTACGCTTATGCAACAGGGTAACGGTATCAACAAAACCAAGCGAATAATGCGAGATGAATATTTTTTACATCCACAAAAGGCCGCTCTTGCGGTTTCTGTTGCAGGAACTGAAAAAAAGCTTCTTAAGAGAATACCAAAAAATAGTTGCTCGATTTATATATCAATACCGTTTTGTCCGTCAAGATGCGCATATTGTAGCTTTGTATCCTATACTACAAGAAGACTGCTTTCTCTTATTGACGAATACATTGATGCGCTTATAGACGAGCTTGATGAAACTTTTGTTATGATAAAAAATCTGGGAATGAGTGTTCTTACCGTGTATATAGGAGGCGGAACTCCCACTACGCTTACGGCAAAGCAGCTTACCCGCATTTTTGAGAAAATCAAAGAGCATATAGATCCTCTTTCTCTCATGGAATTTACTCTTGAAGCGGGCAGACCCGATACTATAACCGAAGAAAAGCTACAAGTTGCAAAAAAGTACGGTGTGACACGAATAAGCGTAAATCCTCAGACGCTTAGTAACGATATCTTAAAACAAATCGGCAGAAGACACACAGTTGAGGATTTTTACCGCGCTTATGAAATTGCCAAAGCAAGCGGAATTAAAGATATAAACGTTGACCTTATTTCAGGACTGCCAAATGATGATTTCAAGAATTTTTCAGAAACAGTAGATAAGATTATAGAGCTTGCGCCAACAAATATTACCGTACATACCTTTTGTGTAAAGAAAGCCGCAGATGCTGCAAAAAACGCCTCAGAGATATATACCCTAAACGTCTCTGATGCTACTAAAGGTGTTGCCTATTCACAACTTAAAACAAAATTTGCAGGATACAAGCCTTACTATATGTATAAGCAAAAGAATGCAGTAAATAACCTTGAGAATGTTGGATTTTCAATCGAAGGGCATGAGGGAATGTATAACGTGTTTATGATGGAGGAGGTGCAATCCATCTTTGCCGTAGGCGCAGGAGCTGTAACAAAGCTTGTAGATTTCAGAGAATTGGAGAATGGGGGGGCAAGAATATCTCGCATTTTTAATCCCAAATACCCGTACGAGTATTTAAGAGCAAGAAAAAACTGCGAAGATGCAACTTCCCGTAATCGCGAAAAAATTCTTGATTTTTTTGGTCTTGAGTGAACAATCAGAATACGCTCCGAACTTTAAATTTTAAGTAAATTCAGCGTCTGGCACGCGTATAAAGAAAATTGTATCATTTAATATTTTTTTGAATTCGCTAATATAATGTGTTAGCGAATTCTTTTTTTAGAAGGACAAAAGATATGAATGATAATAGACAAAGTGAAAAGGGAATAATCAACAGTGCCTTTTCTTTGACGGTTTCCGTAATTTTAGTCAAGATTTTAGGCCTTATATATAAAGTTCCCCTCTCCTACATTCTTTCGGATGAAGGAATGGGATATTTTAATGCAGCGTATACGGTATTCAGCTTTTTTTACATAATATGCACTACAGGTATTCCTAAAGCAATATCAATTCTGATTTCAGAGGCAGAGGGTGAGGGAAATAGCGAAAAGGTAATGCAAATATATAACACATCATTTAAGATGTTTTTTATATTTGGAGCTGTAATATCGGTTTTTTTCTTTATATTATCTCTTCCCATTTCTATTTTAACAGGTAACAGAGGCGCTTATTACTCAATGGCGCTAATTGCTCCGTCAATACTATTCGTTTGTGCGTCCGGTATAATACGAGGTCTTTTTAACGGTCATCTTAAATTTTTTCCTATTGCGGTATCAGAGCTGATATCCGGCGCTTGCAAGCTGATACTAGGACTTGCGCTTGCATATTTAGCAAAGTACTTAGGGTACGGTTTTGAGCTTATATCTGCATTTACGATATTTGGAACTACGTTGGGTTCATTTTTTGGATTTTTATATCTGTTTTTTAAAAAAGAAGAATTTTTACGCCTTAATCCAAAGCAGAAAAAAACATTCTCTCCCAAACTTGGAAAGAAAATATTAAAAATTGCCATTCCGCTCACCATTACATCTGCTATAGGAAGCATTAGTAATATTATCGATTTGACCATAATAATGCAAAGACTGAGATCAAGCGGCAATACCGAGCTTCAGGCAGCTATTCTATATGGAAATTATACCACGCTTGCTATACCTATGCTTAACCTTGTTGCAACGCTTATAGCACCCCTTTCTGCCGTATTACTCCCCATTATTTCTAAGGAAAAAAGCAAATGCGACAGTAGCAGAATAACAAGGCAGGTTTCCGACGCGTGCAAAATACTTCTATTCATATCTGTGCCGGTAAGCATACTGTTTTTATTTAAATCCCAAGAAATACTGTCGTTTATATTTGAGGATTCGAGTGCCGTTATGGCTGCACCTCTGTTATCTCTTATTGCACCGGGAATAATTTTTATGTCTCTTTTAACTGTGATAAATTCAGTCTTAGAGGGAATGGGAAACACAAAAACACCGATGATTTCACTTGTTTTTGCGTCAGTCGTAAAGATAGTCGTAAGTTATATTTTAATCGGTAGGAGTGATTTTGGTCTTTTAGGTGCTTCGATAGGTACGACACTATCTTATTTTGTAGGTATGTGTATATCCTTATATGCGCTAATTGTTAAACACAAAATAAGACCCAGAATATTAAAGGAGCTTGTAATTTTATTATTTGGCGCTTTGATTTCACTTGGATTTTCGGGATGGTTTTTCAGGCTTATGGGGCTCAGCGAAGGTCTGTCGGTCCTTATCGAGTTTCCGGTTTTTGCGGTTTTTTATGTTGTAATTTTGGTAATATTTGGCTTTTTCAAGATAAAACAATTGAATTTTATGTCTAAAATATACAAAAACACTATAAAATAATTATATATATATACGAAATTGTGAAAAATGAACATATAAAACTTGAATAAGTCTTGAAATTTTTGGAAAACATTGTTATAATAAGTATATAAATTATTTTTGAAAGGATATTTATTATGAACAAGACAGATCTCGTAAATGTAGTTGCTTCCGAAACAGGACTTACCAAAAAGGACGTTGATGCAGCGGTTTCCGCTACTCTCAACGCTATCACCGCAGCGCTTAAGGGCGGCGACAAGGTTCAGCTTATAGGCTTTGGTACTTTTGAGGTTAAGGCTACCGCTGAAAGAGAAGGACGCAATCCCAAGACAGGCGAAGCAATTAAGATTGCTGCAGCTAAGAAGCCTGCATTTACCGCTTCCAAGGTTCTCAAGGACGAGGTTAACGCATAATTTTAAATGCGATTAGATAAGTTCCTTAAGGTCTCCCGACTTATCAAAAGACGCACCGTTGCTAACGATGCCTGTGACTGTGCAAGGATTTCGGTTAACGGAAAGCCCGCTAAGGCGTCCTATGCAGTTAAAATCGGTGACGAAATCACCGTGGGCTTCGCTTCCAAAAATGTAACCGTGAGGGTACTCGACATAAAAGATACTACGAAGAAAAGCGAATCTTTTGGTATGTACGAGGTAATTTCAGAGACAGATGCATAAAGTAAAAAACAACGCATATTCTTTAATTGAGTATGCGTTGTTTTATTTTTTTGTTATGAGGAGTTTTATGGAAGGTAATATAAAAAAACAGACTGTTATTCTCGAAAACAGAAAAACCTTAAGTATTGACTGCGTGTTAAATGTAGATAGCTTCAACGAAGACTACCTTGAAATATCCACAGAATTCGGCGGTATCGCAGTTGAGGGAAGAGAACTAAAAATAGAAGAGTTGCGACAAGAAAACGGTAAAATATTGATTACCGGTATTATAAGCGGTGTTTTTTATAAAGAAACAAAGGTTTCAAGAGGAATTTTTGGCGGAATCTTTAAATGAAATTTTTTACACTTCAGGAAATAATTTATTCGGTTTTATCGTCCTTCACTCTTGGACTTTTCTATGGTTGCATATATAGCGCATCCGAAGTTATATCTTCATCAGTTCATAAGCTGATATTTTCCGTGCCGAACGTCTATCTTAAAGCAGACGGATTTACAAAAGCAAAGGTAAAAGAAATTATATCCGATAAACCGGAAACTAAACTAACGCGTTTTAGCGAAAACCTAACTGATGCTGTCATATTTACTGTATTCGGAATAGGAGCTCTTTTACTTATTTATATCACACTAGACGGAGTTTTCAGAATATACGTAGTCGTTGCGCTTGTAACGGCGTTTATTTTAGCGAGAAAAACACTGGGAAAATTATTTTGCGCTTTGTTTGAGCGAATTTTCCAAATTTTATATACAGGTATCGTTTGTGTTGAATACTTATTATTATATCCCGTGCGCCTTTTTGTAAATTTTATAAAAGAAACCCTTGGGCGAATAATGCGTCCAATTGAAAGAAAGATTATAAAAAAGAGGTCGCTTTTACTATCTCAGAAAAAAATATTGGAAATCAAAAAAATTATAAGTTAAACAGACAATTTCCCCCACACATACGGACAGGTAACAAAATATTACATTGACTAATTTGTCGCGCGGTGATAAGATTAACATGTAAACTCAAGATTACATACATATGCATTTTTCGACACAGTGCATATGTTAAAATATTCGTATGGGAGGAAGAAAAAGATGGATAACAGTCTTGCGCCTTATTATTTTCACCAAGGCACCAATTTCTCGGCATACGAATATCTTGGCTGTAACTTTAAAAAAGAAAACGGAAACTATATTTACACCTTCAGAACATGGGCGCCCTCTGCCGACTCTGTTTCTCTTGTTTCGGATTTTTCGGGTTGGGATTCTCCGCTTTATATGACGAGAGTAACCGAAAAGGGAGTTTGGTCTTGCGAATATTCATCTGCCCACTCTCTTGAGGGGAAAAGATATAAATTTAGAATAGAAAGAGGTAACAAAGTTTTTTTGAAGGGCGATCCGTATGCACGGCTTTCTCTTGGCGGTGCTGACGGTGCGTCGGTTATATTTGAGAGCCGTTATAGATGGGGAGATTCGTCGTGGCTTAAAAAACGTAAAAAGTCAGTTTGCAAAATAGACACCTCGTACTTGTCTATCCCTATTAATATATATGAGGTTCATTTTGGCAGCTTTTTAAGGCATAATGAGGAAAATGGTTATTACACATACAGAGAAATGGCAGATATTCTTCCGCCTTATCTTAAGTACATGGGATATACCCACGTTGAATTTTTACCTCTTACCGAATATCCGTTTGACGGCTCGTGGGGATATCAGGTCTGCTCATTTTTTGCCCCTACCTCAAGATTTGGAAATCCAGACGATTTCAGATATCTTATTGATTCTCTTCACCAAAGCGGCATAGGTGTTATTCTTGATTGGGTGCCTGCGCATTTTCCAAAGGATGCGTGGGGACTATACGAGTTTGACGGGGGGCCGCTTTATGAATATCAGGGTGTAGACAGGCAAGAATCTGATACTTGGGGAACTCGTTTTTTTGATCTTGGTAGAGAAGAGATACAGTCATTTTTAATATCATCGGCTAGATATTTTATACGCGAGCTCCACCTAGACGGTCTTCGTGTAGATGCAGTAGCTTCAATGTTGTATCTAGATTACGACAGGCGGCCGGGAGAGTGGATACCGAATGAAAATGGCGGCAGAGAGAACCTAGAGGCTATTGAATTTTTCAAAAAACTCAACACAGCCATATTTTCGGAGTTTCCCGACGTACTTATGATTGCAGAGGAATCCGGCTCTTTCATCGGAATTACACATCCTGTTGACAGCGGGGGATTAGGGTTTAATCTAAAATGGAATATGGGGTGGTCAAACGATTTTTTTGAGTATGTAACGACCGACCCAATTTTTAGAAAATATAAGCATAAAGCACTAAATTTTCCGATTATGTACGCATTTGGCGAAAACTATGTTTTGCCAATATCACACGACGAGGTGGTGCACGGCAAGCTATCATTTATAGATAAAATGCACGGCTCATACGAGGACAAGTTTCTTCAGATGCGCGCTTCGCTTTTGTTTATGATGACGCACCCGGGAAAAAAGCTAATGTTTATGGGCACCGAATACGGTCAGTTCAGAGAGTGGGATTATAAGAGTTCTCTTGAGTGGTTTATGCTCGATTATCCAAGCCATAGGGCAATGCGGGAATACGTGGCATCCCTTAACAGATTTTATATCGAGAGAAAAGAGTTGTGGGAGATTGATTTTGATCCTTTGGGATTTCAATGGGTGATGGCAGATGAAAATGAAAAGAACACTGTGGTTTTCAAAAGATTAGATGCTAAAGGAAGCGCACTAACAGTAGCAATAAATTTTTCGGGGTCTATGCAATCCATATCTCTGAAAATTAAGTCAAAAAACTTAAAATGTATATTTTCATCAATCCCGAAAAGGATTGGAAATGCAATTTCGATTAATCGTTCCAATTGCGATTTCTCTGTGGCAAATATAAATTTACCACGCTTTTGCGGCGCAGTATTTATCGAAGACGACAATAAAACAAAAATCAAAATATAAGGAGAATTCTGGTGTGTATTTAAAGAAAGAATGTATAGCAATGCTTCTTGCGGGAGGACAGGGCTCAAGACTTTACGATCTTACAAAGCAAACGGCAAAGCCTGCGGTTTCCTTTGGCGGAAAATATAAAATCATAGATTTTCCACTGTCTAACTGTATTAATTCCGGAATTGATACAGTCGGCGTTCTTACGCAATACCAGCCTCTTGCGCTCAACGAGTACATAGGTAACGGTACTCCTTGGGACCTTGACCGCTCTCGCGGCGGCGTTTCTGTTTTGCCTCCGTATCAGGGTAATAAAAAGTCGGACTGGTATAAGGGAACCGCGAACGCAATCTATCAGAATATTAATTTTATAAAGCAATACAATCCCGATTACGTGCTTATACTTTCCGGCGACCATATATACCGTATGGATTATTCTGATATGCTAAAGCAGCATAAAAAAAACGGGGCTGCATGTACGGTTGCTACGATTAGTGTGCCTATGGATGAGGCTAACAGATTCGGTATATGTAATACGAGAGACGATGGCAGTATATATGAGTTTGAAGAAAAGCCGAAAGTCCCGAAAAACAACCAGGCATCAATGGGTATATATATATTTACAACAGAAAAGCTTATAGAATATCTTGAGATCGATGAAGCCGATGAAAATTCAAATAACGATTTTGGTAAAAACATTATACCCAATCTTTTAAAGAACGGGGAAAAGCTGTATTCCTATAAATTTGCGGGGTACTGGAAGGACGTAGGCACAATATCTTCGCTTTGGGAATCGAATATGGATTTGATAGGTGAGAATCCAAAGCTCAATTTGCTTGATAAAAATTTCAGAATCTTTTCAAGAAATTTCGCCCGTCCTCCGCAGTATCTTGGCGACAGCTGTTCAATTAAAAATTCCTTAGTTTCAGAAGGCTGCCGTATATATGGAAAGGTAGAAAATTCCGTTCTTTCGGGCGGCGTTATTATTAAGGACGGGGCGATCGTAAAGGATTGCGTAATTATGGATGACGTGGTAATAGAAGAGGGGGCAAAAGTTTATGCATCCATTGTGGATTCAGACGTAATAATAGGCGAATCAGCAACCGTCGGCATCGAGGGAGCAAATAAAAAAGATATATTGATAGTCGCTAAAGGCAGAAAAATTACGCCCGGCGCAACAGTTACTGCGTGAGAAAGGAGAGTATATATGGCTATCAGTGCGGCAGGTATAATTTTTTCAAGCCTTAATAACAATACTTTATCACGACTTACAGCGGACAGAACCGTTGCTGCTATTCCTTTCGCTTGTAGATACAGACTCATAGATTTTTCGCTTTCAAATATGGTAAATGCCAATATTTCAAATATTAACATAGTTGCAAACTATAATTATCGCTCCCTGCTTGAGCATATAGGCAGCGGAAAAGACTGGGATCTCGCAAGACGCGAGGGGGGGATTAACGTCATATCTCCATTTCAAACAGCACATTCATCCTCAGTAAGTATATTTTCAACTCATATGGAAGCATTAAAAAATATGAAGGAGTATATCGACGAATTTAAGGAAGATTACGTAGTTCTTATGGATTCGGATCACGTACTTAACATTGATTTGGCTGATGTTATACGCACTCATGAAAAAACGGGAGCCAGCATCACATTCGTCACAAAGGTAATCAGTCCGGGATATACCTCAAAAACGCCCAGAATGATGCTTTCCTCCGTAGAGGGTAAAATCACCGATATAAGTATGAATTCCTCGTACAATCCAAAAAATCCTGAGTTAGCGTTGAATATATTCGTTATGAAAACCACACATCTGCGTATGTTGATAGAAGAAGCCAGCGCGCACTCACTCAACAGTTTTACCTCGATGCTTCTTTTCAACGTTAATTTTGAAAATTACAGAACCTACTGCTATAAAGGATACGTCGCTTCCGTTTCAAGCTTCCTTGATTTTTATAAATGCTCAATAGAGCTTGCCAAGAATGATAACGCAAGAATTTCGCTTCTTTGCCAAAAGAAAGCTCCTATATATACAAGAGTTCATAATTCTGCTCCTACATCTCATACCGAAACTGCAATTGTTAAAAATTCTATGCTCGCAGACGAGTGTGTGATAGAGGGAACTGTTATAAATTCGGTGCTTTTCCGCGGAGTTTACGTGGGGCGGGGGGCTATCGTAAAGGACTCAGTGCTTTTCCACGGAACATACGTTGATAAAAATGCCGAGCTTAACTGTATAGTTACAGATAAAGACGTTCATATCACGGAGGGCGTTAAGCTTTCCGGAAATGAAAATATGCCTTTTTACGTACAAAAAAGCAGAAGGGTGTAAAAACAGTTGTGAAAATTTATCAGGATTTCTAAAATTCATTTGGATTTGCACAGTCGTCTTTGACGACAGAAAGGGAAGATTAATGAAAATACTTTATGTAGCAAGCGAAGCCAGTCCGTATGCGGCAAGCGGAGGGCTTGGAGATGTTTTGGGCTCACTTCCGGCGGCGGTTATCGAAAATGATGAACAAATAAGCGCATCAGTCATAATTCCGCTATATGATACTATAAAGAGTGTATACCGCGATGAGCTGGTATGGGTAGCCGATATTAACTTCAGCTTGTCTTGGAGAAGCACCGGAGCAACCGTATACAGCATAAAGCGCGGAGGAGTAGACTATTACTTTATAGATAATTACTATTACTTTGACAGAGGAAGGCTTTACGGAGAGTTTGATGACGGCGAACGCTTTGCTTTCTTTTCTATGGCGGCAATTGAATTTATTCTTGCAACAGGAAACATTCCCGACATTCTACACGCTAACGATTGGCAGGCGGCACTTTCGGTCATATATCTCAAGACAATATATTCCGATATACCGCTACTTTCCTCAATTAAAACAATCTACACTATTCACAACATAGAATATCAAGGCAAATACGATCTCGCAATACTAGGTGACGTCTTTGCTCTTCAGAAGGAGCATGCGCCATTTGTCGAATACGATGGGTGTATTAATCTTATGAAAGGAGCTATAACGCTTTCAGATTTCGTGTCGACCGTAAGTCCTAATTATGCAAACGAGCTTCGTTACGACTTCTTTGCGTTCGGTTTATCTGAAGTAATACGCTCGGCTGAGAATAAGATTTGCGGAATAATCAACGGAATAGATTATTCTTACTTTTCACCTGACCTTGGTGGAGATATTTATTTCCCTTATACAAGGCGCGCATATAAATCCGGAAAGGCAAAAAACAAGGCGGCGCTTCAAAGAGAGCTTGGTCTGCATGTTGAACCAGCAATACCGCTTTTGGTAATGATAACACGCCTTACTGCCGGAAAGGGTATAGACCTCGTTCTTCACATTGCTGAAGAACTACTGCAGGAAAGGGTTCAGGTTGTAATACTGGGAACAGGCGAAGCGGCTTATGAGGATGCCTTTCGTTTGATTGAAAAAAAACACAGCAATTTTAAGGCATTAATGAAATTTGACAGAGTATTTTCAAAAAAAATTTACGCCGCAGCGGATATTTTTATAATGCCGTCAAAGAGCGAGCCATGCGGTCTTGCGCAAATGATTGCATGTTCTTACGGTGCAATTCCTGTTGTTCGGGCAGTAGGCGGTCTTTACGATTCAATACGCCCGTATGGAGCTGACGGCTCTCTTGGATTTGTATTTGAAAATTATAACGCACACGAGCTTCTATATACATTAAAATCAGCGCTTACACTTTATGACGACAAAAAAGAATGGTCTGCTCTAGTCAGAAGAGCTATAACAAAGGATTTCTCTTGGAAACAGTCTGCCGCGAAATATATCTCATTATATAAGAATTTATTAAAACGATAGGAAAAAATTAATGGCAAAAACAGCAAATACCTATACGGTAGGCAAAAGAGCTTTCACAAAACAAGAGCTAAAGAAAAAAATAGAATCAAAGCTCGTAGCAAGAGGTGTCTTAAATATTAAAGAGGCTACTGACGAGCAGTTATATCAAGCGGTAGTTCATTTAGTCAAGGATATAATGCTTGAATATAGGTCACAGTTTAAAAAGCGTATTAAAGCGTCCGGTGCTAAAAAAATATGTTATCTGTGCATGGAGTTCCTGGTTGGACGTTCCCTAAAAAAAGACACCGTAAATCTTGGTATTTATGAAGACATATCAAGTATACTTTCTGAGGTTGGGACATCTTTCGACAAAGTGTATCAGTGCGAGTCCGACCCCGGTCTTGGAAACGGAGGACTTGGCAGACTTGCCGCCTGCTTTATGGATTCGCTTACATCACAGGATTTTGCAGCAAACGGCTATTCCTTGCTTTATAAAACCGGTCTTTTCCGTCAAAAAATCATTGACGGTGAGCAGATAGAGCTTCCTGACGAGTGGCTTGAAACCGGTGGAATTTGGCTTGTTCCGCATCCTGAAAACAGTGTAAACATACGTTTCGGGGGAAAAATAGAAGAAAAATGGGAGAACGGTGCGCTTAAGATATCAAACTACGAATATGACGAGGTGAAGGCCGTTCCATACGATCTGCTTATACCGGGCACACTTACCAACGCCGTAAATAAAATCAGACTGTGGCGTGCACGGCAAGCCTATTCGTCTTTATCAGTATTCAACACAACTCAAAGCTCGTACGTTAAAAATATGACCGACAGTACAAGCGCTGAGATTATAACTAAGCAGCTATATCCTAAGGACGATTACGACGAGGGGAAGCTTTTGAGATTAACTCAACAGTATTTTCTGGTTTCAGCGTCACTGCAGAGCATAATAAGCGATTATTTTGCTGAGCGCGGCTCGCTTGCTGGCTTTGAAGATAATATAGCTATTCATATAAACGATACACACCCCGCGCTGTGCATTCCGGAGCTTATGCGTATTTTTATGGATATATATTCATACTCATGGGATGACGCTTGGCAAATTGTTGTAAAAACAGTATCCTACACCAACCACACCGTACTGCCAGAGGCGCTTGAAAGCTGGAGGGTGGATTTATTCAGTATGAAGCTTCCAAGAATCTTTACCATAGTTAATGAGATAAACAGACGCTTCACGGCAAATCTTTGGAATTTGTATCCGGGTGACTGGGATAGAATTTCCAGAATGGCAATAGTTGCTTACAATCAGGTGAGAATGGCAAATCTCTCGGTTGTTGGGGCGCACACCGTAAACGGAGTTTCAAAGCTTCACAGTGACATTTTGAAAAAAACAATATTTCACGATTTTTATAAAATGACACCTTGGAAATTCAAGAATGTTACGAACGGAGTTGTTCACCGCAGATGGTTGAATACAGCGAATCCTCATTTGGCAAAACTTCTTGACGAGCTTATCGGTTCTGAGTATCGAGAGGATGCAAAAAATCTTATTAAGCTTGAAAATTTCAAGGATGATACTGCCGTTCTTTCAAAAATTGCCGATATAAAGCGATTTAATAAAGAAAGTTTAGCATATTACGTTTATAACAAAACCGGAAAACGTATTGATCCAAACTCGGTTTTTGACGTTCAGATTAAGCGAATGCATGAGTATAAGCGTCAGTTGCTTAACGTAATGAAAATAATCGCCCTTTATAATGAAATCGTCGAAAATCCCACGTTGGATATTCAGCCACAGACCTTTATATTCGGGTGTAAAGCGGCTCCGGGTTATATAATGGCGAAAAAACTGATTAAGCTGATATGGTTTTTATCCGAGGAGCTTGAGCGTAATCCTCTTACAAGGGATAAGCTTAAGATAGTGTTTATGGAAGATTATAACGTTTCCATTGCCGAGGTACTTATTCCTTCAGCAGATATTTCAGAGCAAATATCACTTGCCGGAAAGGAAGCAAGCGGTACGGGCTGTATGAAGCTTATGATGAACGGAGCGCTTACACTAGGTACGCTTGACGGAGCAAACGTAGAAATTCTTGAAGCCGTCGGTAAAGAAAATATTTATATCTTTGGCTTAAACACACACGAGGTAGATGAGCTTTGGAGAAACGGATACGTAGCACGGGATTATTATCACGCCTCGCCGATTCTCAAGGGAGTTATTGACAGACTTAATTCAAAAATTGCCTCAGAGGATTTCTCTCACATTGCAGATTATCTTCTAAACGGTGGATACGGTGTTGCCGATCCATTTATGTGTCTTGCTGATTTTGATTCTTATTTGTATACCTATCTTACTGCACTTTCGGATTACAAAGACAGGGAAGAATGGTCACGCAAATCACTTATGAATACGGCTACCAGCGGTGTGTTTTCATCGGATAACAGCATAAGAAATTACGCTAATAACATTTGGCGAGCTTCCCCTGTTGGAAAAAATAAACTTTAAGGGTTAAAAATGACACAAAATCCTTTTATGATAACCGACGCTGAGTCACTTGACGGCTGTGGAGAAATTCGCTTTTTTCATAACGGCAAATCAACTCGGTCGGGAGCATACGAAATACAAGAAAAAGCAAAGATAAGGCTTGAAATTCCGCGTTCACTTGGCACGAGGTGTGTCAAAGTAAACCTTTTTGCCGAGGATAGAGAAAAAAACATTTTTTCCGTTTTGGCAAAATATAAGGACCGCGCCTCGAATTCTGACGTATTCGAGGCTTGCCTGCCTATACGTAAGATAGGTGTTGGGCTTTACTATTTTAATATTGAAATTGTAAGCATTGTTGGGACAGTGTACGCGCAAAAATCAAGAAGCAGACTTGAATTTTCAAGGGATAATCTACCGTCTTTTCAGCTTTCTGTATCAGATTTTAAATATAAAGGGCCTTGTAGGTATCGTGGCGGTATTATATACCATATTTTTGTGGACAGGTTCAACCGAGGCAACAACACTTCAGTAAGGGATGGAGCAGTATTTGTGGAAGATTGGAAATCGCCGATTCCCGAAATTCCTGAGTATCCCGGAGCTCCGCTGAAAAACAATTATTTTTACGGAGGTTCACTTTACGGAGTATTAAATAAACTTGATTATATCAGCTCGCTGGGAGTAAACCTTATATACCTAAGTCCAATTTTTGACTCTCCATCAAATCACAAATACGATACGGGCGATTATATGCGTGTTGATGATTCATTCGGTGGTGAACAAGCACTTAAAAGCCTTATAAAAAAGGCGAATACCTATGGAATTTCTATAATACTTGACGGTGTTTTTAACCATACCGGCTCTGACAGCGTTTATTTTAATCGTTACGGTAATTATGACAGTGTTGGTGCATATCAATCGAAGAGTTCGTATTATTTTTCCTGGTATGAGTTTTTAGAGCATCCCGATAAGTATACTTGTTGGTGGGGCATTGATATACTTCCGAGAATAAATCCTGATATACGGGAATGTAGAAGTTTTTTTGTCGGTGACGGCGGAGTTATAGAAAAATACGTAAAAATGGGCATATCGGGATTTAGATTAGACGTAGCCGATGAACTATCGGACCAATTTATAGCGAGCATTAAGAAGAAGCTTAACGAACACAATAAAGAATCTCTGCTGTATGGAGAGGTGTGGGAGGACGCATCAAACAAAATTGCCTACGGCAAACGCAAAAGCTATTATATTGGAAACGAGCTTGACGGAGTGATGAATTATCCCGTAAGACGCGGAATAATCGACTACTTACGCGAAAAAAGAACCGATTCATTATATTATGCTTTGACCGAAGTAACAAACAACGCACCGAAAAGAATAAGGGATATTCAGATGAATATTATAGGAACTCACGACACCGAGAGAATAATGACCTTGCTTGGCGGTGAGAGCTCTTACGGAAAAACGAACGAGTATCTCTCAAAAAAGAAAATGAGCGTATCCGAATACCGTCTTGGAAAAAAGCGTCTGCTTTTGGCGTATGCAATACTTGCAACACTCCCCGGAATACCGACAATTTTTTACGGAGATGAGGTTGGACTTGAGGGATATTCCGACCCTTTTAACCGATTAACGTTTCCTTGGGGCAACGAAGATAAAGAAATACTTGACTTTTATAAAAAAATCGGTAAAATAAGAAGAGAGCATACTTTATATAAGGACGGGGATTTTGAGCTAAAATATCTTTCTGAGAATTTACTGATATTTTCAAGGTACAATAAAAAAAGCTCATATTTAACGATTATAAACAATAGTGAGCATGAAATATGCATTACACTCTCGCGTTCCTCGCTTTCGTTGATGAACAATGTAAAATCGCACCATCACAAAATTTTAAGCGGAACAGCGGAAATACTTAAAGCTCATAAAAACACTTATATAGAATTTTAAATTTATACGGAGATTGCCACTTTTCTTTGGCAGAAAATCAACCATGGTATATACACTTATAGGAATGCCCGGTTCTGGAAAGTCTTGCATGAGCCGCGCTGTTGGAAAAACACTTAACGTAAAGGCGCTTGATTCTGATAGGTTAATTGAGAATAGAGCAGGGAAAAAGCTTCATGAAATTATCAAGGAATCCGGCGTTGACGGCTTAAAAAAAATTGAAGAAGAGGTGTTGCTCACAATAGACAGCGAGGATGATTTAATCTTGGCAACCGGGGGAAGCGCTGTGTATTACGAGCGCGCCATGGAGCATTTTAAATCTGTTGGACGGGTAATTTATCTTTATGTAAGCTATGAAACTATGATAGAGCGTATCGGTGATTATTCAAAAAGGGGTATTGCAATACGCCCTGATCAAACTATACGGGATTTGTACAACGAGCGCTCAGCACTTTATGAAAAATATGCGGATGTTACGGTAAACTGTGACGGGAATGACTATTATACATACCGTAAAAACGTTATTAAAGCAATAAAAGGCGTATAAAAATTACTGCTACAACCGACAAGCCGAGTTGTAGCAGTAGCTTTTATGCGTATTTTTTACTTAAAGCGGATAAAACCTTGTATAACACGTCAATTTCACGTATTTTATTGAGATAGGATAAGCTGATTCTGACAGTACCTATACCGACAGTACCTATAGTTTGATGAGCAAGCGGCGCGCAATGCAAGCCGCACCGTGTGCATATTCCGTGCTGAGCAAGCTCTTCGGATATTACCTGCGCGGGAACGCCCGATACGTTAAATGAAATTATACCGTTTCCTGATTCGTAGGTCACAACGTTTTTTATTTCGTTTACTACGTACTCACAGCGCTCGGTTAAAACGTTGATTTTTTCTTCAATGGCACTGATGCCTACACTCTCTATATAATCAATACCTGCAGCCACTGAAACTATAGCAGGCGAGGGAAGTGTTCCTGCTTCATAGCGTTCAGGCAGCATTGACGGCATATTAAGATTTAGCGAATCGCTTCCCGTGCCGCCGTATATAAAGGCTTCGCGAGCTATATCATCGTTAATCACCGCAAATCCTACGCCCTGAATACCAAAAAGAGCCTTATGCCCCGGAGCACACAATATATTACACGGATATTTTCCGATATCAATTACCTTATGACCGATAAGCTGTGATGCGTCAACAATTAAAATCAGCCCGTATTTTTTTGCGACGGCTGACAGCTCTTCAAGCGAAACTGTGCGTCCTATCACGTTTGAAGCAAGCGTTGTTACTATATATTTTGTGTTTTCACGTATAAGGGATTTAATATTTTCTTCAATGCTGCCCAGGGTGGAAAATACCGAATATTCAACGTTTTGAGTATCCTTTAGTCTATTTATTGGGCGAAGCACGGCATTGTGCTCCAAATCAGATATTAAAACGTGAGTATCCGGCTTTACCGTAGTTTTTATAGCTAAATTTAAAGCGTGTGTTGCATTCTGTGTGAACAGGATTTTCTCAGGAGCTTTGATTCCTATAAAATTTGCTATTTTTTCTCTCGCCTCATAAACCCTTTCGCTTGTCATAATTGCTAATTTATGAGCGCTCCTGCCGGGGTTAGCGCAATATTTTTTGATGCACCTATATGTTGCATCTACAACGCATTTCGGCTTTGGAAAGCTGGTGGCAGCATTGTCAAAATATATCATAACTCGCTGTAAACGGAATAATTTATACCGTTATTTTTCAGAATATTTACTGTGTCGTAAAAAAACGCGGTTTGCACCTGTATGCCGTAGATGCACCCACTCTTGCTTTTGGATGAATCAACCTTTACTAGCTTTGATTTAACACCCGAACGCTCGAGGAGCTTTCTCACCTTGATAGCATAAGTGACAGAACCGACAGTCAACGTCGTTGTATTCAAGCTCTACTCCCCCAAGCACTTATTATCTGTGTTGCAATTTAATAACTAATTGCAATAACAGTTTATGAAAGTTTTCATACAAAGTTACAGTTTTTGCCTTAAAAAGACTAGACTTTTATAAAATAATGTGTTATACTTAAAAATAATAAATATTCGATACAGCGAGGCTCAGTATGCGTGTTTTGAAATTTACACCCACGGAACGCTTCGGTTCAAATATGTTTGTTTTGATATCGAACGGTGATGCCGCAGTTATCGACCCTTCGGTAGAATATTCCAAAATTAAGACTCAAATTAGCGGGGAATTTCTTCGTTTTAAGTATATCATACTTACTCACGCGCATTTTGATCATATGCTGGAGCTTGACGGTTGGGTAGAAGCCACCGGGGCTGATGTTATCGTCGGAAAAGATGATGCGCCGGCTCTTTCCGATTCCTATTTTAACTGCTATAAACTCTTTTCGGGTCGTAATTTAGGATATTACGGCGGTTATAAAACGGTCGAGGACGGTGATCTTTTACTGCTTGGCGAAAAAACGCTTAGAGTAATGCTAACGCCGGGTCATTCTTCAGGGGCTATTACTTTATCAACCGATAGCGCACTTTTTGTTGGCGACACATTATTTTTTGGTGGCTCATACGGCAGAACTGATTTGCCCGGCGGAGATGAGGTAAAGCTTTTTTCTTCGATAAAATATATTTTATCGGAAGACGAAAATAAAACAGTATATTCAGGTCACGGTCCCGACACAACCTTAAGAGAGATTAAAAGTAACTTTATATAGAAAAGGTAAAACGATGGAAGAAGTAAGAAGCAATTTTATACACGACATTATTGATGAGGATCTTGCAAAAAATCCTAATCTTAAAATCCACACCCGCTTTCCGCCGGAGCCAAACGGCTATTTGCATATCGGCTCGGCAAAGGCTATATGGATAAATACTATGACCGCAAAGAAATATAACGGTCTTTTCAACTTAAGATATGACGACACTAATCCTGCAAAAGAGGATAACGAATACGTTGAGAGTATTTACGAGGATCTTAAGTGGCTTGGTTGTGAGCCAAGCGGCGGTATTTTCTATGGCTCTGATTATTTTGATAAGTGCTATGAGTATGCCGTAAAGCTGATTAAAGACGGTAAAGCGTACGTTTGCGACCTTGACGCCGACCAAATGAGAGAATACCGCGGAACGCTTACTGTTCCAGGAAAGAACAGTCCTTACAGAAACAGAAGCGTTGATGAAAACCTCGAGCTATTTGAGAGAATGAAAAACGGAGAGTTTCCCGACGGAGCAAAAACTCTTCGCGCAAAGATAGATATGGCGTCCTCGAATATGAATCTTCGCGACCCCGCAATATATAGAATAGTTCATACGGACCATCACAGACAGGGAAACAAATGGTGCATATATCCTCTTTACGATTACGCACATCCTATTCAAGACGCTCTTGAGGGAATAACCCACTCCCTTTGCTCAATAGAATTTGAAAACCACCGTCCTCTTTATGAGTGGGTGGTTGACAATATTGGCTTTGAAAATAAGCCTAAGCAGCGTGAGTTTGCAAGACTTAACGTAACCCACACCGTAATGTCAAAGCGCTATCTTCGTCAGCTTGTTGAAACAGGGCTTGTGGATGGATGGGACGATCCCAGAATGCCCACGCTTTGCGGTCTTCGCAGGCGCGGATATACGCCCTCTGCAATATTTGATTTTGTATCGCGTGCAGGCGTCGCGAAAGCGTATAGCGTGGTAGATTACGAGCTTCTTGAGCATTGCATCAGAGAAGAGCTGAATGACTCTGCGGATAGAAGAATTGCTATTCTTAATCCTATTAAGGTTGTAGTTACAAATTATCCTGAGGACAAGACTGAATATTTTGAGCTTCCTAACAACCCCGCGCATCCGGAAAAAGGAGTAAGAAAGCTGGCTTTTACCAGAGAGCTTTATATTGACCGAGAGGATTTTGCAGAGGTTCCGCCTCCCAAATTCTTCAGAATGAAGCCCGATGGCGAGGTTCGTCTTATGGGTGCTTATATCGTTAAGTGCAATGAGATAATTAAAAATGAATGCGGTGAGGTTGTAGAGATACGCTGTACGGCAGACCTTGAAACCAAAAACAACTCTCCCGTAGACGGAAGAAAGGTGAAGGGAACTATTCACTGGCTTTCCTCAAATAATTGCGTAGACACAACGGTTATGCTTTACGATTTCCTATTCGATATTGAGAACACATCTGATATTCCGGAGGGTAAAACCTTTGATGATTATCTGAACAAGGATTCCGTCACGAAGATTACCGGCGCAAAAATTGAGCCGCAGCTGGCAGAAGCTATGCCATCAGACAAATTCCAGTTTGTAAGATGCGGATACTTTGTAAAGGACACAAAGCACCCTAATACTTTTAATAGAATAGTCGGTCTTAAGGACAGCTTCCCAAAACAAAAATAAAATCTGCACCGCCAAATCTATGGCGGTGCTAATATTATGGTTATTATGAATTTTAGACAAATTAAAGACGCAGTTCTGTTTTATTTATCAGTACCTCGCTGTGTCGGCTGTAAAGAAAAGCTGAGCCGCAGCGAGTCAGCACTGTGTCAGGATTGCGTCACTGAATATGAAAATGTAAAGAAGCGTAACTGCTCGATATGTGCACAGCCGCTTCACAAGTGCTCCTGCACAAATTCGTATCTTGATACGCATTATGTACATAAGCTCATCAAGGTGTTCAGGTATGTTCACAGAGACCCCTTGCCATCAAACAATCTGATATACAGCCTTAAAAGAGATAACCGCAAGGACGTTTTAACCTTTCTTACGCAGGAGCTGGCGGAAGCCATTTTAAACTCAGTAAAAAATCCCGGAAGATATATTTTCACAAACGTTCCAAGAAGGCGTGAGGGTATTATTAAATACGGCATCGACCATGCTGCGCTTCTGGCCAAATCTCTCGCAAATCGCTTTTCTGCCGAGTATTATCAACCGATTTTATCAACTTCCAAAAGAGCGCAAAAAAAGCTATCGCGCGACGAAAGATTGAAGAACGCAACCTTCAAATTAAGAAAAAACGCATATGAGATAAAAGGACGGTCAGTAATTCTGGTTGATGATATAGTCACTACCGGAGCTTCAATGGCATCTTGTGCCGCAATTTTGAAAAAGCTTGGAGCTAAGAGTGTAATCGGCGCCGCCATATCAATCGCTTATAAGGATACTTACGTCCCGTTTGAATACGGTGACAGATTCGATAAATATAAATAAGGGCAGAGATACCATCTCTGCCCAAAAATTTTAAATGCAGGTTAATTAGTAACCAACCTTCTCCCAGCACTCAAACGGAGCTGCAAGCTCTTCGGAAATATAAACCTGGGTCTTCTTGGTCTGAAGCATAGTAGAAGGAAGGTAAGGAGTGATAGGACCGTGC
>JAZORD010000073.1:0-19194 GCA_045656445.1 Eubacteriales bacterium
CCGATTCTCTCGGAGTGACCCATCTTACCGAATACTCGTCCATCGGGAGAGGTTATACCCTCTATCGCGAGAGCCGAGCCGTTGGGGTTGTAGTCGATATCGTAGGTAGCAAGTCCGTCAAGGTCAACGTACTGCGTTGCAACCTGACCGCCCTCGACAAGCTTCTTTATCATCTCGTCGGTAGCAAGGAACTTTCCTTCACCGTGAGAAATTGGAACGTTATAAACGTCGCCAACGTTGCACTCAGCGAGCCAAGGCGACATATTTGAAGCGACACGGGTTCTTACTATCTTCGACTGGTGGCGCGCAATGTTATTAAAGGTAAGGGTCGGGCAGGACTCGTCGGTATCGATTATCTTGCCGAAAGGAAGAAGACCGAGCTTTATAAGAGCCTGGAAGCCGTTGCATATACCGCACATAAGACCGTCACGCGCATCAAGAAGGTCACCGACAGCCGCCTTAACCTCTGCTCCGCGGAAGAATGCGGTTATAAACTTACCTGAGCCGTCCGGCTCGTCACCGCCTGAAAATCCGCCGGGAACGAATATTGCCTGAGAGGTCGATATCTTCTTTGCGAAGAGCTCAGCGCTTCTCTTAACACCGTCTGCCGTGAGGTTGTTTATGACGAATATTTCCGGCTCAGCGCCTGCGTCGCGGACTGCCTTAGCCGAATCGTACTCACAGTTTGTTCCCGGAAATACGGGTATAAGAACCTTAGGTGTCGCAGCCTTTACTGCGGGCGCGCGTCTCTCTGTCACAGAGTAGGAAACCGTTTCGGGCTTATCCTCGCGTGTCTTAATGTTGCAGGAGTAAACAGATTCAAGCTTGTTTTCATATTCCGCATTGATATCAGATACGGAAACCGTCATATCACCGTAGGTAAATGCATCCTTATCGGTAATTGTACCAAGATATGTTCCTATAGATGAGGAATCGGTGAGTTCAAGTATAAACGAGCCGTAGCTATATCCGAATATATCGGAGATGGTGAGATTCCGGTTGAAATCAAATCCGAATCCGTTACCCATTGCCATCTTCATAACCGCCTCAGCCGCACCGCCGATTGTGGGAGTGTAGGCAGAGAGAACCTTACCCTCTCTCATAAGAGCCGTTACGTCGGAATAAAGCCTAAGGAGCGAGCTTGCAACAGGCAGGCCGTTTTTATCGTATTCGGGTTTAAGAATAACTACCTTTGAGCCGCACTTTTTAAATTCAGGGGAAATTACCGAGTCAACCTTGTCGGTCGTTACGGCAAAGGAGATAAGAGTCGGGGGAACGTCGAGCTTCTCAAATGAGCCGCTCATAGAGTCCTTGCCGCCGATAGCGGCAATTCCAAGGTCCATCTGAGCCTTAAAAGCTCCAAGAAGCGCCGCCATAGGCTTGCCCCATCTTGCCGGCTCTTTCATAGGCTTCTCAAAATATTCCTGGAAGGTAAGATATACGTCGGAAAATTCAGCGCCCGTAGCAACCAGCTTCGATGCCGACTCAATTACCGCAAGATAAGCTCCGTGATAGGGGCTTTTCTCTGATATGTTGGGGTTATATCCCCATGACATAAACGAAGCGAGGTCGGTGTGCTTTTTCTCAACAGACAGCTTCTGCACCATTGCCTGAATAGGCGTACGCTGGTACTTGCCGCCAAATGGCATAAGAACCGTGCCTGCGCCGATAGTGCTGTCAAAGCGCTCGGAAAGTCCGCGCTTGGAGCAGGTGTTAAGGTCGGTTGCAACTCCCTTCATTCCGCAAACGAAGCAAGCCGGAAGCTCCTTCTCGTAATTTTCAATTTTGGGAGTCTTAATATCTATATGCTTTTCAGCGCCGTTTGAGTTAAGGAATTCACGGCTTATATCAACGATAGTTTTGCCGTTCCAGGTCATAGTAAGCCTAGGCTCTGCCTTTACTCTTGCAACAACGGTAGCTTCAAGGTTTTCCTCGTTTGCAAGTGCAAGGAAGGCATCCTTATTTTCAGCCTCGATAACGCACGCCATACGCTCCTGAGATTCGCTTATTGCAAGCTCGGTTCCGTCAAGACCGTCTGCAAGCTCACCGATAGCAACAGAAACACCGCCTGCGCCAAAGTCGTTACAGCGCTTTATCATTCTTGAAACCGTGGGGTTTCTGAAAAGACGCTGAATCTTTCTTTCCTCGGGAGCATTACCCTTCTGAACCTCAGCTCCGCAGCTTTCAAGCGATTTGAGGTTGTGGGATTTAGACGAGCCTGTTGCGCCGCCGCATCCGTCGCGGCCGGTTCTTCCGCCAAGAAGCACGACAAGGTCGCCGTCCTCGGGAACCTCGCGTCGAACGTTCTCCTCCGGAGCTGCCGCGATAACAGCGCCAACCTCCATATGCTTTGCCGCATATCCGTCGTGATATATTTCGTCAACTATACCAGTAGCAAGACCTATCTGGTTTCCGTAAGAGGAATATCCCGCCGCCGCTGTGGTTACGATTTTACGCTGAGGAAGCTTACCGGCAAGAGTTTTTTCAATAGGCTTTAATGGGTCAGCTGCGCCGGTAAGACGCATTGCACCGTAAACGTAGGAGCGCCCGGACAGTGGGTCGCGGATTGCGCCGCCGATACAGGTTGCGGCACCGCCGAAGGGCTCTATCTCTGTCGGATGGTTGTGGGTTTCGTTTTTGAACAGGAGAAGCCAAGGCTCTTTTACCCCGTCAATCTCCACCTCAACCTTAACCGTGCAGGCGTTGATTTCCTCGGACTCGTCAAGCTTATCAAGCTTACCTAGCTTCTTTAAGCATTTTGCAGCTATTGTGCCTATGTCCATAAGATTCTGGGGCTTGGTTCTTCCAAGGTATTCTCTTGCGGAAAGGTAATCCTTGTATGCAGCCTCAAGAAGCTCATCCTCAAACTTAACGCTGTCAACCGTCGTTAAGAAGGTGGTATGACGGCAGTGGTCGGACCAATATGTGTCTATCATCTTGATTTCGGTGATAGTGGGGTCGCGGTCCTCCTTTTTGAAGTATCCTTGACAGAATTTTATATCGTCAAGGTCCATTGCAAGTCCCATATCCGATACGAATTTTGCAAGTCCCGCTTCGTCAAGCTTGATAAATCCCTCAAGCGTTTTTACACTCTGCGGAATAGTATACTCAATTTTTATAGTATCCTTTTTCTCAAGGCTTGCCTCTCTTGCTTCAACGGGGTTAATAACGTGCTTCTTTATTCTCTCAAGCTCATCCGCAGAGATTTTTCCGTATAGCATATAAACCTTAGCGCTTGCAACGCTCGGCTTGTCGCCTTGGGATATAAGCTGTATACACTGAGCCGCGGAATCTGCTCTCTGGTCAAACTGACCCGGAAGATACTCGGTTGCAAAAACCTTAGCTCCGTCATTTTCAACCTCGGTGTAAACGTCATCAAGCTGAGGCTCTGAAAATACCGTTCCTACGGCATAGTTAAAGAGCTCCTCGGTGATGTTTTCCGCATCGTAGCGGTTGAGTATTCTCACGCGCTCAACGCTCTTTATACCAAGAAAGGTTGATATTTCATTTTTGAGTGCTTGCGCCTCGTTGTCAAGCCCACTCTTTTTTTCTACGTAAATGCGATATACCATATTTTTGTCCTCACTTTGCTTTCATTGCGCGAGCGCCTATGTCTTTGCGGTAATACTGAGATGCAAAGCTTACGTGCTCTACCTTTTTGTAAGCCGAAGCAATTGCCCCTCCGAGAGTGTCCTCAACGGCGGTAACGCCAAGAACTCTTCCGCCTGCGGTTAGAAGCTTGCCGTCCTCGAGCTTTGCTCCCGCGACGTATACAGAGTCAAACACCTCATCATCTATTTTAATCTCAAAACCGCTTTCATACTTTTCAGGATAACCCTTTGATGCCATAATTACGCAGCATGCGCCCCCGTCCTTAAACTTAACCTCGCAGTCAGAAAGCGCGCCGTCGGTGACAGCTCTCATTACGGTATAGAGGTCGCTTTCAAGAAGCGGAAGAACAACCTGCGTTTCGGGGTCGCCGAAGCGGCAGTTATACTCAATGACCTTCGGTCCGTTTTGCGTAAGCATAAGTCCGAAATAAAGGCATCCCTTGAAGGTTCTTCCCTCTCTGTTCATAGCGTCGACAGTGGGAAGAAATATCTTTTCCATACATTCCTTCGCGATAGCATCGGTGTAATAGGGGTTAGGCGCTACCGTTCCCATACCGCCCGTGTTGAGCCCCTCGTCGTTATCAAGCGCTCTTTTGTGGTCCATTGAGGAAACCATAGGCTTTACGCATTTACCGTCAGTGAATGCAAGTACGGAAACCTCGGGACCCGTGAGAAATTCCTCAACGACAATTTTGTTTCCGCTTGCGCCGAACTTACCCTCTTTCATTATGGAAAGAACGGCATCGGTTGCCATCTTTCTGTCGGTTGCGATTATAACACCCTTACCGAGAGCAAGACCGTCAGCCTTAATAACTGTGGGAATGGGGCAGCTCTTTACGTATTCAAGAGCCGCATCGGCATCGTCAAACACCTCGTACGTTGCCGTGGGGATATTGTATTTTTTCATAAGGTTTTTTGAAAAGACCTTACTTCCCTCAATTATCGCCGCAGACGCGCGAGGTCCGAAGCAGGGGACTCCCACAGCCTCAAGTGCGTCAACACAGCCAAGCACAAGAGGGTCGTCCGGAGCAACGACGGCATAGTCAATTTTGTTTTCCTTTGCAAAATCAACTATCGCATCGATATCCTTCGCTCCTATCGGTACAAGGGTTGCATCCTTTGCCATACCGCCGTTTCCGGGGAGGGCAAAAATTTCGGTTATATTTTTGTTTTCCTTAAGCTTTTTAATGATGGCGTGCTCTCTTCCGCCACCGCCTACTACCATTAATTTCATCTTATTCCTCCGAGGATTAATGATGGAAAAGTCTCATTCCGGTGAACGCCATTGCTATGCCGTACTTATTGCAAGCCTCGATAACAAGGTCGTCACGTATAGAGCCGCCGGGCTCTGCTATGTAGGAAACACCGCTGCGCTTCGCTCTTTCAATGTTATCTCCAAAGGGGAAAAACGCATCAGAGCCAAGAGAAACACCGTTTATCGTGTCAAGGTATGCGCGCGCTTCCTCAGCGGTAAGCGGCTCAGGACGGGTGGTGAAATACTTTTGCCAAATTCCCTCAGCACACACATCCTCTTCGTTCTTGTTTATATATCCGTCGATAACGTTATCTCTGTCGGGACGGGAAAGAGTTGGAAGGAAAGGAAGGTTAAGCACCTTGTCGTACTGGCGGAGATGCCAGGTGTCAGCCTTGGTTCCTGCAAGGCGGGTGCAATGAATTCTCGATTGCTGACCTGCTCCAACGCCTATTGCCTGCCCCTGATATGCAAAGCATACCGAGTTCGACTGAGTGTATTTAAGGGTTATAAGCGCAATTATAAGGTCGCGCTTTGCGTCCTCGGTAAGATTTTTGTTTTCGGTAACTATATTTTCAAGAAGCGCTTCGTTTATTTCAAAATTATTTCTTCCCTGCTCGAACGTTATGCCGAAAACGTCCTTGTGCTCGGTGGGCATAGGTACGTAATCCGGGTCGATTTTTACGATGTTATACATACCCTTTCTCTTGCTCTTCAGCACTTCAAGAGCCGCTTCGGTATAACCGGGAGCTATTACGCCATCTGAAATTTCACGCTTTATGAGAAGCGCTGTGGTTACATCACACACGTCGGAGAGCGCAATCCAGTCGCCAAAGGAGGACATTCTGTCGGTTCCTCTTGCTCTTGCATAAGCGCAGGCGAGGGGGGACTCGTCAAGCCCTTCAATATCATCAACAAAGCACGCGCGCTTAAGCTTGTCCGAAAGCTTAAGACCGACAGCGGCAGAGGTGGGGCTTACGTGCTTAAAGGAGGTTGCCGCAGCAAGTCCTGTTGCCGCCTTTATCTCCTTTACGAGCTGCCAGGAATTGAATGCGTCAAGGAAATTTATGTATCCGGGTCTGCCCGAAAGTATTTCGATGGGAAGCTCTCTTCCGTCTGACATAAAAATTTTCGCAGGCTTTTGGTTGGGGTTACAGCCGTATTTAAGTTCGAATTCCTTCATCTTTTATTTACCTCTCAAGAGTTTTTATTTACTATTCTGGTCTCGGTTGCACCGGTTTCAATATCTATGTATCTTACGAAAAGCGATACTTTATTGTCTTCGTTAAGGTTTGTCCATATAAGGTCTGTGAGCTCGTCTATATCAACGTCGGGAAGCACGAGGGTTTTTGGCTCCCCCTCAAACGAGGGAAGCGGATTACCGTCACAGTTATAGGTGTGAATAAACTTTGCTCTGCCCGCGATGGGATTTGAATACGCGTAGGTAAATCTTTCGCAGGATGAGTCGTCGCCCTCAGCGCTCTTAAGAATCGACATAGCAAAATTCATACCGTCACACTCGCGGTGAATGATACCGGAAATGCGGGGGGTAAAGTTCGGCTTATCGTCCTCAAACTCTCTCGTTCTGAGCGCCTGCTCAAAGGTCATCTGCTTATCCATAAGCTCGTATATCGTGTCGGTCTGGTCACCGTTTGTAACAATGGTTTTATTTCCAAGCACTCTAACGGGATAGTAAATTATAAGGTGCGGGTCGGTCATTTTCGACTCGTCGAAGGCCCTTGTGCGCATTGCGTCGCCCTCAGCTACGAAAACGCGGTTGCGGCTATTCTCGCTTCTGCCCATAATGAAGTAGGCTGTGACAGCCTTTTTGCCGTCGGCGCTCTTTCCTATTATAATTCCTCTGCCATGGTAGGCTAGTGAATTCAGCTCATCTTTAATGGTTGAAATTTTCATTCTTATCTCTCCTTAAATCAGCTTATATAGACTTTGTTGTTTTCCACTTTAATTCTGTCCTCGCAGAAAAGCTTTACCGCCTCGGGAAGTATAATCCACTCCGCCTCCTCCATAATTCTCTTCTGGAGCGTTTCGGGTGTGTCATCCTCCATAACCGATACCGCCCTTTGCAAAATTATAGGACCTGCGTCGCACTCGGGAGTAACAATGTGAACGGTTGCGCCCGAAACCTTGACACCCTTTGCAAGCGCTGCCTCGTGAACGAAAAGACCGTAGTAGCCCTTTCCGCAAAACGACGGAATAAGCGCGGGGTGAACGTTTATTATTCTGTTCGGGAACGCCTCGTACATCTGCTCGTCGATAATCGTCAAAAATCCTGCGAGCACGACAAGGTCGATGCCCTCAGCCAAAAGCGTGTCTGCAAGGGCGCGTGAATACGCCGAGATGCTGTCATAATCGCGGCGGGCAAGGACTCTTCCCTCAATGCCGTTATTTTTCGCGCGCTCAAGAGCGTAAGCTCCGGGCTTTGAGGCAACGACGAGGGTTATTTTGCTCTTCCCGAACATGCCGCGGCGCTCTGCATCGATAAGCGCCTGCAAATTTGTGCCGCCACCCGATACAAGAACTGCTATTTTCTTCATACTCATATTACGCAAACACCACGCCGTCGTCACCCTTGATTATCTCACCGATAACGTAAGCGTCCTCTCCGTTTGCCTTGAGCAAGTCAAGAGCCGTATCAACCTGCTCTTTTGGAACAACTATGCTCATTCCGACCCCCATATTGTAGGTGTTAAACATATCGCGCTCGGGAATATCGCCGAATTTTGCGATAAGGTCGAATATAGGAAGAATCTTAACCGCTGACTTAGTTATCTTAGCCGAAAGTCCTTCGGGAATGGAACGCGGAATGTTCTCGTAGAATCCGCCGCCGGTAATATGGGAAATACCCTTTACGTCAACCTTTTCGATAAGAGCAAGCACCGACTTAACGTAAATTCTCGTAGGGGTGAGAAGCGCCTCACCGATTGTTCTGCCCGAGAGCTCCTCGCGGGGTATGTAAAGCTCGGGGTTGTTATTATCAATATCAAAAACCTTACGGCAAAGCGAAAATCCGTTTGAATGGATACCTGTTGAAGCAAGAGCTATTATAACGTCGCCCTCCTTCATTTTTTTGTTGTCAATTATCTTCTTTTTATCTACGATACCGACAGCAAAGCCTGCAAGGTCGTAATCCTCTACGGGCATAAGACCGGGATGCTCTGCGGTTTCACCGCCGATAAGCGCAGCGCCCGATTGAACGCAGCCCTCCGCAACTCCCGACACTATCTCGGCTATCTTTTCGGGATAATTTTTTCCGCAAGCAATGTAATCAAGGAAGAAAAGCGGCTTTGCGCCAACGCATATAATGTCGTTTACGCACATAGCAACAGCGTCAATTCCTATTGTGTCGTGCTTGTCCATAAGTATTGCAAGCTTAACCTTAGTTCCGCATCCGTCAGTTCCGGAAACAAGCACCGGCTCTTCCATTCCGGTAGGAAGTCCGAAGCAGCCTCCAAATCCGCCGACGTCGTCAAGACAGCCCTCGTTGCGAGTGCGCGCTATGTGCGCCTTCATAAGCTCTACCGCCTTGTAACCGGCTGTAATATCTACGCCTGCCTTTGCGTAGCTTTCTGATTTCGAATTTTTCATTGTTTATACCCCTCAAATTTTATTAACAAAGTAGAATTATTTTTGCTTTTGGCTGTTTTCCGAGATTTTGCGGTCGTATTTACTGTCCGGCTTCAGAGTCGGTATATCCGTTGGATATTTACCGTCAAAGCAGGCGGTGCAATAGCCGCTGCATGTGCCGCTCTCAGCAAGCTTGAACACGTCCTCAAGCCTCAAGTATCCGAGAGTGTCCGCTCCGGTTATTTTCACAATCTCGTCTATCGTATAGTTTGACGCTATAAGAGATTCCTTTGAATCAACGTCGGTGCCGTAGTAGCAGGGATTAAGGAACGGGGGCGCTGAGGAGCGAAGATGCACCTCTTTTGCACCTGCGTTCTTTAAAAGCTTGACTAGCTTAGCGCAGGTAGTTCCGCGAACTATCGAGTCGTCAACGAGCACTACTCTTTTGTCCTTTATGGTAGCGGGCACGGGGTTTAACTTTATCTTAACCTTATCCTCACGAACGTCCTGACCCGGAGCGATGAAGGTTCTGCCTATATACTTATTTTTAATGAGTCCTATTCCGTAGGGTATCCCCGACTGCTCCGCGTAGCCTATCGCGGCGTCAAGCCCGGAATCCGGAACACCTACCACCACGTCAGCTTCAACGGGATGAGCCAACGCAAGCAAAGCTCCGGCGCGCTTTCTTGCCTCGTGAACCGAGCATCCGGCAATAACCGAGTCCGGACGTGATGTGTAAACGTACTCGAATACGCAAAGCGTTTCGGGCTTTTTATCGCAATGCTCCGTTATCGACCTTGCCCCCTCGTCTGAAAACACAATTATCTCACCAGGCATAAGCTCGCGGATAAAGGATGCTCCGACAGTATCAAGCGCGCAGGTTTCTGACGCTATAACGTACTGGCTGTTTTCACGCTTGCCATAGCACACGGGATGGAAGCCGTGCTTGTCCCTTGCCGCAATTATCTTACGCGGCGACATTATAAGAAGAGTGAGACCGCCGTCAAGCTTTTCCATAGCGCGAGTCACAGCTTCTTCAATTGATTTTGATTTTATGCGCTCTCTCGTTATCAGATAGGAAACTATCTCAGCGTCGCTCGAGGTGTGAAATATCATCCCCTCCATCTCAAGCTCGCGCTTTAATTCAAGCGCGTTTACGAGTCTGCCGGCAGTTGCTATCGCAAGTCTGCCCTTCATATGATTTACTACGATAGGCTCGGCGTTCTCGCGCGCCTTTGTTCCAAGCGTTCCGTAACGAACGTGTCCTATCGCCATGTTTCCAAGACCGAGGGCAGAAAGGCGCTCGCTTGTGAAAACGTCGTTTACAAGTCCGGAGTCCTTGCGCATTGTAAATACGCCGTCGTCGTTTACGACTATACCGCAGCTTTCCTGACCTCTATGCTGAAGTGCGAAAAGACCGTAATAGACGCTTGACGCCACGTTTGTCCTCTCGTCACCTATAATTCCGAATACTCCCATATATCCTCCAAAAAAGTTTGCTGTTATGCGTTGAAGCGCTCCTCAATCTCACGGTTCTTCCCGAGCACCTTCTCACGTCCTGCCGCACGGGCAAGAAGAAGCTTTTCTCGAAGCGAGGAATCCTCAATCGCAAGAATCTCGGCAGCAAGATGAGCGGCATTTGCCGCGCCGTCGATAGCAACGGTTGCGACGGGAATACCCGATGGCATCTGAACAGTCGCCCAAAGCGCGTCAACTCCGCCTGTATTTTTGCATGAAATCGGAATTCCGATAACCGGCAAAACCGTGTTTGCTGCAACAGCGCCCGCAAGATGCGCCGCCATGCCGGCAGCCGCAATTATAACTCCAAATCCGTTGTCGTAGGCAGCGGAAACGAACTCTGCCGTTTCAGCCGGGGTTCTGTGCGCCGAATACACGTGAACCTCGTGGGGAATACCGTAATCGCGAAGAACCGCGATTCCCTTTTCAACTATGGGAAGGTCGCTGTCGCTTCCCATTAGAATAGCAACTTTTTTCATATTTATCTCCATTCAAAAATGTATTTAAAAAGCAAAAAAGGCGGTCTTACCCCATAAATAAAGGTAGACTGCCCAGACGGTCGGCATTTTATGATTTTTGCTCCCATGCGTCAATTCGCTTCCCGTCAGTTACAAAAACCCTTACCGACATATATTTTAACATATAACATAGTTAAAAGTCAAGTATTAATGTTAAAGGTAAAAAATAAATTTTAAAGACTTTAATTTGTTTTTTTGTAGTTTTTTAACAAAGTAAAGAGGAAGCGCAATATTCCGAGCCAAAAAAACCCGCACACAGAGATAAACTTTCCAAAAATTCATTGACTTTTAGAAAATAATATGTTAGACTATTACTCGTTAAACATCACCCTCTCATAGTTAAATGCTCGTTAATAAAATTAAATAACACGCCTGCATAGTTAAATGCGAACAAGCAAAAACAACTTAATATACGCCTGCATAGTTAAATGGATATAATAAACCCCTCCTAAGGGTTAGTTACAAGTTCGCATACCGCAGGCACAAGGCTTGATTGAGGCACTTGGCTTTCGCGGTATCTTGCGTCGTGCGGAGCAATCAGTATCACGTCGTTTTCAGCGAACGTTCAGAACAAATTAACCCCGCACAGCAAATTCCTGTTGCGGAGCAACACAACTTAATATGCGCCTGCATAGTTAAATGGATATAATAAACCCCTCCTAAGGGTTAGTTACAGGTTCGATTCCTGTTGCGGGTGCCAAAAAGTCCTCTGCCCTTTTGGGCAGGGGATTTTTTGTACTCGCCAGAATCGACCTGCTCCGCAAGCCAACGGCGCAGCGGAATCGGGTTCGAATCCCAGCCTTGCCGTTTCACTGTGGGAAACCTCGCAAGGCGAGGCTGATTCCTGTTGCCGTTTGACCTGCTCTGCGAGCAAAGCGAAGCAGAATCAGGTTCGCATACCAAGCGAGAGCATCTGGGTGCTTGCTCACAGGTGGCGAGCGCAGGTATATTCGCCAAAGGCGAAATTCCTCGTTGATTGTACTAATTCTCGCAAGGTGGGTTTCCCACTTGCAAAACTCTCAGCGATGGTTAAATTGTCAAAGCGGCGGCAATTTAACCCTTTTTATTCCTATCTAAATAAGTCATATTTTAGAAAATTTGTTGACATTTTACCCTAAATGTGATATACTGTTTCCGCTACGCAAATCGAATACCTTTAGTCCAGAGTGGGCATTTTTATCTTTGGTAAAAATGCATACTCCCTTTTCTGCGTGCTCTGGCTAGTGGTGAAGATTTGTGTAGCAACAATTGGAGGTGCGTTTTTCGGTGCGCTCCGATTGGGGCGCACTTTTTATTTTTGGCAGACACGGCATACAAAAATAAACAGATGCTCAAAATCAGTCAAAAATTTGAGGTCATAGCAATGAAAAAAGCAACTAGTATACCGATAGAACACACCGCGGACACAGTGACTCATTTAGGTAGCAATTATTACTACATAAGACACATTTTCAACGCATTGAGAGAACACAGGGAGCTTCTTCAAAATTTCGATTATCAACGTCTGTATGACGAGGCAATCGACTACCTTTTCAGACATGCGATTAAGTTTTCCGGTTGGAGCGAAGAGGAGCGCGAGCGCGGATATGAATACATTGAACTCCTTTCGGATCTTTCAAATTCACATAATACCACCGAAAAATATTCGATAGAAACTTTGGACTCTTTTCTTGCGGAAAGAAGAAAGGTCTGGAGTTGACCGTTTTACACATAACCTACCAAGCGTAAAATCTGCTTTTCAGAATGTTCATAAAGCAACGCGCCCCTTAGAGCTCGGACTCAAGCTCTGAGGGGCGCGTTTTTACACGGGTTCGCCTTTTAATATAACTTTTTGTAAATTTAAGTTGTCATCAAGCATTACTATGTCAGCGCGCTTGCCGATGGCAAGCTCACCTCTGTCCGAAAATCCCATAAGACGTGCGGGGGTAAGAGAAGCCATTTTAGAAAGCGCCACCATATCACGTCCTATAGCGTGTGCCATTGTGCGATAAAGGCGGTCCGTCGTTGCTGTTGAGCCGGCAAATGCCTTGCGGTCTGCCATTTTTCCAACGTCGTCCTCAACTATGACGAGCGCGTTGCTTATTTTGCTGACACCCGTCGTGGTTGAGCCGTTTGGCAAGCCCGCGGCTCTTATTGCATCGGTTATAAGACAAATTTTGTCCGCACCCTTGAATTTGTATATGTATTTTAGGAGCTCGTGGGGAAGATGCTTTCCGTCGGCAATTATCTCAACGTACATATCGTCAAGATAGAGTGCAGCTTCAACGGCACCCGCTATTCTGTAGGCATTTTTGCGCTCCGTGCCTTTCATTCCGGAATAGAGGTGGGTCATAAGATTATATCCGTTTTTAAGTGCGGTCTCGGTTTCTTTGAAATCGGCATCGGAATGGGTCACCGACATGATGAGTCCCATTTCCCTGCCCACTCTTCCGAATTCGGCGCCGTGCTCAAGCTCCGGTGATGCGCCGATTCGAATGATAGACGGATACCTTTGCTTCAGCTCGCGAAGCTGATTTGGGTCTGGGGTGAGCATATACACCGTATCCTGCGCTCCGCACTGTGCAGGGCTGAGCCAGGGGCCCTCCATAAAGATACCAGAAATCGGAGTTTTATCCTCCGTCTTTATGTGCTCCTCGATAAAGCGCATAGCGTCCTCCACTTCCCCCATATCAGAGGTTGAGGTGGTTGCCAGCATCGTTGTAGTTCCGCGTGAAAGATGGTAATCGGCTATGGTTTTTACGTCGTCAAGGCTCGCACCGTTAAAGCCAAGGCCAAGGCACCCATGGCAATGTATATCAACAAATCCCGGCACAAGATACGCACCGCCCGCATCTATTGTCTCGTCTGCCTCTCCCGGCTCGTGGCCCACGTAGGTTATGGTTTCCCCCTCGTATACGAGAGATGCGCCAAGAAGCACAGCTTCTGCAGTTACTACTTTTGCGTTTTTTATAAGCGTCCTCATTTTTTGTCTCCCTTCTGCCTATGACAAGCTATAAAAGATTATACATCAAATTCGAATTTTTTGCAAGCAAAACCTTAAAAATATAAAAACCTGCCAATACAAATACTAATAAGAATGAAAATTCTAATAAGAATACAAATGCTAATAAAAAATAAAGAGCGCAAAAGAGTTTTGTTGAAAATAGCCCAAAAAAGCCGGGGTTTCTCTTCTTTTTTTGTGAGGGGGCTATACTTACATGATTCCTTTTTCATGATATAATGATGTTAAAAAAAAGGCAAATACAGCGAGCTGCCGTACTTACCTCTTCTTTATTTTTTAATTTATCTGTTAAGGATAAGCTTTGTGAGCTCAACGGGCTCTACAATTTTGCCGTCCTTGTAAACGCGCATATTGCCCGATGCGATTTCGTCGATAAGTATTACCTCGCCGTTGTTGTAGCCAAACTCAAACTTGATGTCCCAAAGGTCAAGACCGATAGTTTTGAGGTCATCAGCAACAACCTTTGTTATCTTAAGCGTCTGCTCCTTCATGCTCTCGAACATTTCGGGTGACATAACGCCAAGAGCCGCAAGACCCTCACCGGTTACAAGCGGGTCGCCCTTTTCATCATTTTTGAAGGTACACTCTACGTAGCCGCCCTCAAGCACTGTTCCGTCGGCTATGTACTCGCCGTATCTGCGGATAAAGCTGCCGGTAGCAACAAGACGGCAGATAACCTCAAGTCCGTGACCGAATACCTTTCCGGGAAGAACCTCCATAGTTGCTTCCTCAACGTTTGCGCTGACATAGTGAGTCTTAACGCCCGCCTTCTTGAGAAGCTCAAAATAGTATACCGAGGTCTCGAGATTTGCCTTGCCTATACCCTCAATGGTAAGTCCTACGGTGTTTTCACCGGGATCGAAAACTCCGTCCTTGCCGGTGCAATCGTCCTTGAACTTAAGCAAAACGTTTCCGTTTTCAAGAGAATATACGTCCTTTGTTTTTCCTTCGTAGATTTTCTTCATTTGTTTTATCTCCTTAGCGCCGCAACAGCGGCAAATTTATAACAAGGTTATTTTAGCACAAATTTGTGAATTTGTATACTGTTTTTTTGATATTTTTTCAAAATTTCGGTTATTTTTTCAAAAATTCAGTAATTTATTCAAAAAGGATAGGCTGTAATATTATTTTTTTGTGAAAATTTTGCGTGCGTCTGCCCTAAAGCGCTTATAGTCGGCGGCAATGCATATTGGCAACGCAATGAGCGTTATTCCAAGGTACAGTGGTATGGCATACCAGAGCACAGGCACAAGAGGCGTTTTTCCGCCATTTCCCGTAAAGGCGTCCGGCGAGAATACGTCCACCACACGAAGCACCCACGAAAATTCCTCAGGCGCACCAAAGGACCACACGGGGCTAATTCTGTAAAGAGCATCCGCAACCGTCATCCCCTCGACACCGGGATATATTCCGAGAATGATACACAGAGCGTCGTTGATAATTATAACCAGTATAACCGCAAGAAATCCCGCGCCGAGCGAGAATGCGCATTTGTATGAGGGTCTGTGAAGTCCGAGAAGGAGAGGAAGAATCGAGCTTATAAAAAGCATTGTGTGGCAGATGAAGGAGCGCAAAAATTCGGGGTCGGCAACCGGCCTTCCGATGCTCCAATAAGGAACGAAGAGAACTACAGCGCCAGCAACCGAACCGATATAAAAGACAAAATTTTTAAGCGGCTTAAAATTGAGGAACATCGCCAAGGGAGATATTAAAATCAGCGTTGCGCACATATTGTAGGCTGTGCTGAGCGAGGTGAAGCCAAGCCCTGAGTACTGCGGGTAAATAATAGACTTAAAAAGATGCTGAAATATATTAAGAGCCATTATTGAATATATGACGCCCACCTGTATTTTCCGTGATTTCCCGCGAAGAAGGAAAAATAGAGCCGCGCACAAAGCGAGCGCAAGCAAAACCGACAGCACGTGCGCCAAGGAGCCGTATTTGATTATCATTTTCCCCTCCTGTGTAGATTTAGATCTTATCCTTAATTATTCTAACACAAAATTCGGCCTTTTACAAGTGACGGAACGTAAATTTATTTTACAGCTCCAAAATATGAACAAACTGTAAATAATAACCGCGAAAGAACGTTTTTCTAATAAAAGTATGGAAATAAAGTTATTTTTGTGATATAATGTCGGGTACGATGTGCGATTGGCGCTTTTTTGTTGCGCAAAAATACCACTTCGTCAAAATATTGTCAAAAAATAATTTTTATATTTGGAGGAAAACAAATGAGCAAGAAGTATTGCTATCTCTTCTCCGAGGGTAACGCAACCATGCGTGAAATCCTTGGCGGTAAGGGAGCTAACCTCGCTGAGATGACCAATATCGGTCTTCCCGTTCCCCAGGGCTTCACTATTTCTACCGAAGCCTGCACACAGTACTATGAGGACGGCCGTCAGATCAACGCTGACATAATGGCTGAAATCATGGAATACATCACTAAGATGGAGGCTGTTACCGGCAAAAAGTTCGGTGACCTTGAAAACCCCCTTCTCGTTTCGGTTCGTTCCGGCGCGCGCGCATCGATGCCCGGTATGATGGATACCATACTCAACCTCGGTCTTAACGAAGATGTTGTTGAGGTTATGGCTAAGAAGTCCGGCAATGCTCGTTGGGCTTACGACTGCTACAGAAGATTCATTCAGATGTACTCCGACGTCGTTATGGAGGTTGGTAAGAAGTACTTTGAAGAGCTTATAGACAAGATGAAGGAAGAAAAGGGCGTTAAGCTTGACGTTGAGCTTACCGCGGACGACCTCAAGGAGCTTGCTAATCAGTTCAAGGCTGAGTACAAGGCTAAGATAGGTACCGACTTCCCCTCTGACCCCAAGGAGCAGCTCATCGGCGCTGTTAAGGCAGTTTTCCGTTCTTGGGACAACCCCAGAGCAAACGTTTACAGACGTGACAACGATATTCCCTACTCTTGGGGTACTGCGGTAAACGTACAGGCCATGGCATTTGGTAACATGGGTGACAATTGCGGTACAGGCGTTGCATTTACCCGTGACCCCGCAACCGGTGAGAAGAAGCTTATGGGTGAGTTCCTTACGAACGCTCAGGGCGAGGACGTTGTTGCAGGTGTCCGTACTCCCATGCCCATCGCTGAGATGGCTAACAAGTTCCCCGCAGCATACAAGCAGTTCGTAGAGGTTTGCCAGATTCTTGAAAACCACTACCACGATATGCAGGATATGGAGTTCACCATTGAGAATGAGAAGCTCTATATGCTCCAGACCAGAAACGGTAAGAGAACCGCTCCCGCAGCTCTTCAGATCGCAGTTGACCTCGTTGCAGAGGGCCACAAGACCAAGGAAGAAGCTGTTCTTATGATCGACCCCCGTAACCTTGATACTCTTCTTCACCCCCAGTTTGACGCTAAGGCACTTAAGGCTGCTACTCCCATGGGACGCGGTCTTGGCGCATCTCCCGGCGCAGCTTGCGGACAAGTAGTATTCTCTGCTGAGGATGCTGAGGCTTGGAAGAATGCAGGCAAGAAGGTAGTTCTCGTTCGTCTTGAGACCTCTCCCGAGGATATCACCGGTATGAAGGCAGCTCAGGGTATCCTTACTGTTCGCGGCGGTATGACCTCTCACGCAGCAGTTGTTGCGCGCGGAATGGGTAAGTGCTGCGTTTCCGGTTGCGGCGATATCGCAATGGACGAGGAGAACAAGAAGTTTACTCTCGCAGGCAAGACCTACGTTGAGGGCGACTACATTTCCATCGACGGCTCTACAGGTAACATCTACGACGGTATCATTCCTACCGTTGATGCAGAGATTTCCGGCAACTTCGGCACCATCATGGGCTGGGCAGACGAGTTCAGAACCCTTAAGGTAAGAACCAACGCTGATACTCCCGCTGATGCAAAGAAGGCAAGAGAGCTTGGCGCTGAGGGTATCGGTCTTTGCCGTACCGAGCACATGTTCTTTGAGGCAGACAGAATCGCGGCATTCCGTGAGATGATCTGCTCCGACACTGCTGAGGAGAGAGAAGTTGCACTCGCAAAGATTCTTCCCTACCAGCAGGCAGACTTCGAGAAGCTCTACGAAGCACTCGAGGGCAACCCCGTATGTATCAGATTCCTTGACCCCCCGCTTCACGAGTTCGTTCCTACCACTGAGGAGGACATAGCAACTCTCGCTAAGGCTCAGGGCAAGAGTGTTGAGGACATCAAGACTATAATCGCATCTCTTCACGAGTTCAACCCCATGATGGGTCACCGTGGATGCCGTCTTGCAGTAACCTACCCTGAAATCGCAGCAATGCAGACCAAGGCAGTTATCCGCGCGGCTATCAACACCAAGAAGGCACACGCTGACTGGAACGTAGTTCCCGAAATTATGATACCCCTCGTTGGCGACGTTAAGGAGCTTAAGTACGTTAAGAAGGTAGTTGTTGACACTGCTAACGCAGAGATCGCAGCTGCCGGCGTAGAGCTCAAGTACGAGGTTGGTACTATGATCGAGATCCCCAGAGCTTGTCTCACCGCTGACGATATCGCAGCAAATGCAGACTTCTTCTGCTTCGGTACTAACGACCTTACTCAGATGACCTACGGCTTCTCCCGTGATGACGCCGGCAAGTTCCTTAATGCGTACTACGATGCAAAGATCTTCGAGAACGATCCCTTCGCAAAGCTTGACACCACAGGTGTTGGCAAGCTTATGAATATGGCAGTATCCATCGGCAAACCTGTAAATCCCAACCTTCACGTTGGTATCTGCGGTGAGCACGGCGGCGACCCCACATCCGTTGAGTTCTGCCACAAGATCGGCCTTGACTACGTATCCTGCTCTCCCTTCAGAGTACCGATTGCAAGACTCGCAGCCGCACAGGCTGCCCTTAAAGACTAAGCATAGGCATTTTCCTCGAAAATGCACGTGCGCCGAACGTGAGTTCGCTCAGAACTACACCCGAGGGCGCATGTCTTAGGCAGCTCTTAAAGACTAAGTTCAAAAAGAAACTTTTACGCCACAGCGGATATCCGCTGTGTCGTTCTTTTTCATAGTGGGTTAAAGCTATTTAATATTACTGTCAAAACAGCATTTTCAATATTTTGAGAACATTCTATTGATTTTGTGTTTTTCGGGTGATATAATAAAAGCAAAGCTAAGAAAGGGTATAGTCTATGAAAATATCCGACATATTAAAAAACGACTCGCCGTCCCTCTCGTTTGAGGTGTTTCCGCCGAAAACCGAGATGGCTTTTGAAAGCATAAAACTTGCGACTGAGGAAATAGCGAAGCTCACCCCGTCGTTTATGAGCGTTACCTACGGGGCCGGGGGTGGCACAAGCCGCTTTACGCTTGATATTGCAAAAAATATAAAAGCGCTTCACGGAGTGCCGACGCTTGCGCATCTTACCTGCGTTTCGTCAACGAGGGGAACGGTCAAAAAGAAGATTTCTGAAATCAAGGAATGCGGCATTCAGAACGTTATGGCGTTAAGAGGTGACATCCCCGACTCAATGAAGGATGCCGACCGAAGCGCGTGGGACTATAAGCACGCAATTGACCTTGTGCGCGAGCTTAAGGAAGCCAATTCGGATTTTTGCATTGGCGGCGCTTGCTATCCCGAGGTGCATCCCGAAAGCCATGACCAGCGTGACGATATTAAAAGGCTCAAAGAAAAGGTGGATGCGGGGTGCGATTTTTTAACGACACAGATGTTTTTTGATAACAACCTGCTCTATAACTTTCTATA
>JAZORD010000074.1:0-33017 GCA_045656445.1 Eubacteriales bacterium
CATCAAAATCCGTTTCCTCATCAGCGGATTCAAGCATCGCGGTAACGAAATTTGACTTTAAAGTAGCATACTGCGCCGCAAACTCCGAATATCCGGGAGCTTCCGTATCTATCACCGCTGCGGTAAGGTACCTATACATAGCTCCCATACCGGATTTCATCTCTTCGAGAGCCGAAGCCTTGTTTTCCTGTGATGCAGCAACGTATTTATTATACGCACCCTGTACGTCCGAAAGAGCGTAATTAAGCGATTCAACGGTTGCCGTAGCGTCCTTTTCAACGGGAGCTACGTAAACGGGCATTTTGTTTTTGTAGCCCTTTACCGTGTCTATAAAGCTCTGGAGAAAAGCAATTAATTCTTCGCGAGCATCGTTGTACGCTTTTACCGCGTTTTCGGAGAAGGGGACGTCCTTCAAATCGTTATACCAAGCTGTGATAATATCTATCTTCCCGATTCTTGTCGTGCAGCTTACAAGGGCATTTACTTGTTCCGCGGAATACGCGTCAATTTCCGCGTTATATTTCGAAATAGCTTCTGTATATCCCTCTGCCGCCGGGTCAATATTATTTGCGGCAAGGTACTCAGCCGCAGCCCTTGCGGCATTAGCAAAGTCGCTTGCGCTGCTTTCAAGTGTTGCAAGGAGTCCTTCAAATTCGGTAAGATCGGTAACCAAATCTACCGTAGGAATGGCTTCGAGAGTATCTATATTCTCAATAGCAACCTTTTCGTCGACATACTCTTCAATAATCTCGTCGCGCACTCTGTTGAAGGCGTCCACAAGCTTTGCCGAAATAGGCGTGCCGCCGGCAAGAGTAGTTCTTACTGCTAGCATAATCTCGATTTTATCATCAAGATAAATCGCTGCATCCACCGCTTCCTCAAATCTTACTGCAAACTTCTCTGCGCACTCGTTATACTTTGCGATAAACTCGGGGTATCCGTCTGTCATAGGATTAATAGGATTTGCCACCATATAGGAGTATACTTCCGCCATCGTAGCAAGAATAGCTTCATAGGAAGTGTTATCACTAATGGTACCGAGCTTTGCCTCTGCAACCGCGAGCTCACCTGTGTAAATACCGTTATTCACAGGCGAATAGGTGATTTCCGGATATTTGTCTAACTCGCTTACGGCTTGAAGAGCAATTATGTATTCGTAGTACGTGCTATCGGCATTTTTAAATATGCCATCCGTCATACCAATGAGTATCTCAAGACTCTTACTATGCATCTTCTTCTCAAACTCATCGTAGCCCGGAGCAAGACTGAGATTATTCTCCGAAATGTAATTGTACACCTCGACAAGCTTTGCGGATTTCTGGGCGATGGTAAGCTTGTCATCTACCTGGTTAAGCATACCCTTGAGTACCTCAAGGCTGTTATTATGCAGGTCGCTTTCAAACTCAGCGTAACCCTGAGCCGAGCTAATATTGCTCTCCGATACGGGAGCGTAACTAGTACTCAAATTATTACACCAAACGTATGTTTCCTCAAGCTTTGCAGATTTGTCGGCGATGATCGACTGGTCATTTACCTCGCCAAGCATACCCTTGAGTACCTCAAGGCTCTTATTATGCAGGCCGCTTTCAAACTCAGCGTAACCCTGAGCCGAGTTAATATTGCTCTCCGATACGGGAGCGTAATCACTATACAAAGTATTGCACAGAGCGTATATTGCTTTAAGCTTGTCGAATTTTTCAGCATTGGTCAACTGGCTCTTTACCTCGCCAAGCATACCCTTGAGTACCTCAAGACTCTTATTATGAAGGTCGCTTTCAAACTCAGCGTAACCCTGAGCCGAGCTAATATTGCTCTCCGATACGGGAGCGTAGCTGGTACTCAATGTGTTGCACAAAGCGTATACTTTCTTAAGCTCTTGAGATTTTTCAGCGATGGTCGACTGATCGTCTAACGAGTTAAGCTCGTCAAGCATACCTTTGAGTACCTCAAGGCTCTTATTATGTAGGTTTCTTTCAAAATCAGCATAACCTTGAGCCGAGCCGAGATTATTCTCCGAGATGTGAACGTAATTAATATGCAAAGTGTTGCACAAAGCGTATATCGCTTCAAGCTTTTCGATTTTTTCAGCGATGGTCGACTGGCTGTCTACCTCGCCAAGCATTGCTTCCGCTTCCTCGATAGAGCCTGTATATGCTTCGTCCGCTAAAGCTATAACCGCTACGGACGACACTGTCAAGGCGAGTAAAGCAAGAACGATAAAGATTTTCTTTAATTTTTTCATCGTTTTCTCCTTAATATAAAGAATCAAATATTTCTAATGCAATTATTATATCACTAATGCTTGCAGTTTGCAACTTGTTTTCTTGATTTTATCTATTTTGACCATATTTTTCTCCATTTTACACAAAAAACACCTCTCGGTTCGCGAAAAACCGAGAGGCTTTATTTTTCTGTTCACTTTTAATGCCCAAAATCAAGGGAAACCGAAAAAACTTTTACTTGAAGAATTTTTCTCCGCAGCCGTACTTTTCGTAGACGAAGTCGATATCCTTATCGCCTCTGCCCGAAAGAGAAACGAGTATTGAGCCGAACTTATTTTCCTTTGCGTACTTCATAGCGTAAGCAACGGCGTGAGAGCTTTCAATCGCAGGGATTATTCCCTCGTAACGAGAAAGGTAGAAGAATGCCTCCATTGCCTCCTCGTCGCTCACGACCTCGTAATGAACCCTGCCCTTATCGCGAAGATATGCGTGCTCAGGACCGACACCGGGATAATCAAGACCGCTGGCTATGGAATAAACGGGCAGAGCCTCGCCGTTTTCATCCTGGAGAAGATAACTGTCAAATCCGTGGAGCCTTCCCTTGCTACCGTACTTCATAGTGGCAGCGTGGTCACCTATTGCATTTCCCCTGCCAAGCGGCTCAATGCCGTAAATTTCTACGGGGTCTGCAAGGAACGGCGTAAACATTCCGATAGAGTTGGAGCCTCCGCCGACGCAGGCGCATATAGCGTCTGGAAGCATACCCGTCATCTCCTTAAACTGCTCTCTTGCCTCAAATCCTATAACAGCCTGAAAATCCCTGACCATCTTGGGAAAGGGATGAGGACCGAGAGCAGAGCCTATGCAGTAAATAGCCGAATCGTATTCCTTTAGATAGGCGTCAAACGCTGCGTCAACCGCCTCCTTCAGAGTTTTCAATCCTGCGGTTACCGGAATTACGTTAGCGCCGAGCATCTTCATTCTTATGACGTTGGGATGCTGCTTTGCAATATCCACCTCGCCCATATATATATCACACTCGAGTCCAAAATAAGCAGCCGCAGTTGCAAGCGCAACACCGTGCTGACCTGCGCCGGTTTCCGCAATAAGCTTCTTTTTGCCCATATATTTAGCCAAAAGTCCCTCGCCCATACAGTGATTGAGCTTGTGAGCGCCGGTGTGGTTTAAATCCTCACGCTTAAGGTAAATCTGGCAGTTGCCGAAAAGTCTTGACAAACGCTCACAGTGATAAACTGGTGTGGGCCTGCCTTGAAATTCCTTTCTTATTCTGCGGAGCTCGTTTATAAACTGGGCTGAATGGCATATTGCCTCGTAGGCATCGTCAGCCTCGCGAAATGCAGGCTCAAGCTCGGGCGGCAGATATGCTCCCCCGTATTCTCCAAAGTATCCGTCCTTTGTCGGAAGCTCTTTAAAATAGTTCTCAAATTCTCTGTATTGATTCATCGTAATTTTCCTCTTTTAGTATTTTGAATGGTATTTGACTACTTTTGTTTGCGTTTTTAACGTTTTTCGCGTCGCCATCGTCTGAATTTCATTTTAATTGTTCTCCTTTTTAGAACGACTTTTTTCAGGAATTTAATCAAAAAACCCCGGACGCAAAAGCATTTTTGCGTCCGGGGCGAATATATCGCGGTGCCACCCGTATTCAAGGCGTCGGCCTTCTTACGTACTCTCATACATTGTGCAAAATAACGGTTGCCGCCCGTCGAAGCCTACACAGCAAAAAGCCTTCGGTTCGCCCTCGAAAGTCCATTCACACGACACGGGCACCGCAATCACACCGTCTGCGGCTCTCTTTTGACCGTTTCTGCCAAGCTACTACTCTTTCTCTTAGGTTTATGTAATGATTATACTCTCAACTTTGAGTTTTGTCAATAGAAATTTTTATTTTATCTTTTCCAGTACTTTCTGTCGAGCGAACGGTAAGCGATAGCCTCCGCAATATGCTCGGGACCTATAACCTCCGACAAGTCAAGGTCGGCTATGGTTCTTGCAACCCTTAGCACCCTGTCGTGACCTCTTGCGGAAAGTCCAAGGCTGTCAAAAGCCTGGCGCATAAGCTCCGACGCCTCAGCGTTTGGCTTGCAATATCTGTGAAGCATATTTACAGTCATTCTGGAATTGAGAATGCCGGTTTTATCTCCTCCCGACTTAAGTCGCTCGTCGGCAAACTCTCTTGCTGCATTTACTCTTTCTCGAATTTTCTCAGAAGGCTCCCCCGGAGCTGCGCGTCCTGATATCTCGTCGTAGGAAACCGACGGAAGCTCTACCTCGATATCTATTCTATCGAGAAGCGGTCCGCTTACTCTGTCAAGATATTTTTTAGTCGCAGCGGCGGTACAGGTGCATTGCTTATTGGGATCGCCGAAATATCCGCACTTACAAGGGTTCATAGCGCAAACCAGCATAAATGACGAGGGGTAGACTACTCTGCCGGCAGCGCGCGTAACCGTAACTATTCCGTCTTCAAGCGGCTGCCTCAAGGACTCGCTGACAGATTTCGGAAACTCCGGAAGCTCGTCAAGAAACAGAACGCCGTTATGCGCCATAGATATCTCACCGGGCTTGGGATTAGCTCCGCCGCCTACCATACCGATACGGCTTACCGTGTGATGCGGAGCGCGAAACGGGCGCTCGGTTACAAGATTGCTTTTCAGAGTTCCCATAACCGAATGTATCTTTGTGGTTTCAACCGCCTCTGAAAAGCTCATGTCGGGAAGTATTGACGGAAGCCTTTTTGCGAGCATCGATTTACCCGCGCCGGGAGGACCTATCATAAGTATATTGTGACCGCCGGCGGCCGCAACCTCAAGAGCGCGCTTTGCTTTATACTGACCGCGAACCTCGGAAAAATCAAGACCCGCGTAAGCGCCTCTTGCCCCGAAGCTTGCCTTATCGTAATATTCGGGAATTATAAGCTCTACGCCCATTATATGATTTACGAGCTGGCGGAAGGTTTTAACTCCGTATACGGTTATTCCGTCAACAACCGCAGCCTCGCCCGCATTATCGTAAGGAACGAATATTTCACGCTTTCCCGAATCTCTTGCCGATACCGTCATAGGCAAAACTCCTCCAACGGCTCGAACCTCACCGGAAAGCGAAAGCTCACCGATAAGGCATTTATCCGAAAAATCATAGGAATGCGGTATGACTCCGTCGCTTTGCAATATAGCAGAGAGTATGGCAAGGTCGAAAACCGAGCCCTCCTTCTTAACGTCAGCGGGAGCGAGATTTATCATTATATCAAGCGCAGGAAATTTAAATCCGCTGTTTTCGCAAGCAGACTGCACTCTGTTTTTCGATTCTTTAACTGCGGCGTCGGGCAAACCCACGAGGTCAAATCGGGGCACTCTGTCCCAAGCGCTGCACTCTACGGCAACCTCAAAGCCTTCTATTCCAAAAATTCCCGAGGAGTAGATTCTCGAAAGCATAAGCAAACTCCATCAAATCAAGATTAATACGATAATATTATACACCCGTTTTTTCTATAAATCAATAGGTTTGTTGACAATACTCCACCATTGTGATATTATAGATATGAAATCGGCAAGACCAAAGGGAGATTAAGCTTGCCGAGTCAACTGTTAAACAAGGATTTGGTAAATAAAGGTTTACATTATGAAAGAAAAATTTTCTCGAAGCGAGCTTTTGCTCGGTGCTGACGGAATGTCACGCCTCAAGAACTCTCATATAGCCGTCTTCGGTGTTGGCGGAGTCGGCGGTCACGCTGTTGAGGCCCTCGCCAGATGCGGTGTTGGAAAAATTGACGTTATCGACTGTGACGTGGTATCCGTGTCAAATTTAAACCGTCAGATAGTGGCGCTCAACTCTACTGTCGGCAGGGCAAAGACCGAGGTTGTTGTTGAGCGTGTACGCGACATCAATCCCGAATGCCAGGCGCTTGGAATCCAAAGCTTCTATTCCCCCGAATCCGCCGGCGCATTTGACCTTTCTCGCTACGATTATATCATAGACGCTATTGATTCGGTGAGCTCCAAGCTTGAGCTTATAACGAGGGCTACGGCTCTGGGCGTTAGAATTATTTCCTCAATGGGAACGGGCAACAAGCTTGACCCCACGGCGTTTGAGGTAGCCGATATTTACAAAACCTCAGTCTGCCCTCTCGCCCGCGTGATGAGAGGCGAGCTTCGCAAAAGAGGTATAAAAAAACTCAAGGTGCTTTACTCAAGGGAAGAGCCTGTAAGGGCAGTCGCAGAATGCGCTGCGGGAAGGCATTCTCCCGGAAGCGTTTCCTTTGTTCCCTCGGTGGCTGGACTTATAATCGCCGGCGAGGTTATAAAGGATATTGCTTTTGGCAGATAATTTTTAAAAAACTGTTGACAAATCGAATTTGCAGTAGTATAATTGCTACCGCACGTGTTCAATTATAGCAGAACCGCGAGGTTGTTTTACCGCAAGGATAAAACAGCCTCGTTAATATTTATTAATTTTTACTCAGAGGATTTATAAAATGCAAGCACTTTTAAGTTTGTCAGTATCACTTCTTGCGGGCCTTATGCTCTCAAGAGTGGCAAAGCTTCTTAATCTCCCCGCAGTAACGGCATATCTGGTTGCGGGAATACTCGTTGGTCCTTACGTTCTCGGCAAGCTCGGCGTTCCGGGACTTGGATTTGTTAGCCTTGAGGACGTAGAGTCATATTCCATTCTTTGCGATGTGGCGCTCGGATTTATAGCGTTTTCAATAGGAAACGAGTTCCGCCTGTCACAGCTTAAGAAAATAGGAAAGCAAGCCACGGTAATAGGCGTTTTTCAGGCCCTCGCAACTACCCTTGTGGTTGATGCGGCGCTTATCGGACTTCACTTTATAATCCCCGATAAGTTTTCGCTTTCGTCAGCTATCGTGCTTGGTGCTGTAGCAACGGCAACCGCCCCTGCGGCAACCCTTATGGTCGTTCGTCAATATAAAGCCAAAGGACCTCTTACAGATATACTTCTACCCGTTGTAGCTCTTGACGATGCTGTGGGTCTTGTGGTTTTCGCGATATCCTTTGGTATTGCAAAGGCGCTCTCGTCCGGTGCTGTAAGCGTTCTTTCTATAATTCTTGAGCCGATTCTTGAGGTAGTGCTTTCCATATCTCTCGGACTCATTATGGGTCTTCTTTTCACATTCTGCGAAAGATTTTTCCACTCGCGCTCAAAAAGACTTGCAATGTCAGTTACCTTCGTTCTTCTCACCGTTGCACTCTCTATGGTTGAGTTTGAGATAGCAGGCGTTCACGTCGCCTTCTCTTCGCTTCTCGTCTGCATGATGCTGGGAGCTGTGTTCTGCAACATCTGCGACTTCTCCGAGGAGCTTATGGACAGAGTTGACAGATGGACTGCGCCGCTTTTCGTGCTTTTCTTCGTGCTCAGCGGCGCCGAGCTTGAGCTTTCGGTGTTCGGCGACCTCGCAATCGTTATTATAGGTATAGTTTACATAATTTCGCGCTCTGCCGGTAAATACGTCGGCGCATTTATAAGCGCAAAGTCGGTTAGATGCAACGATAACATAGTAAAATATCTCGGTATTACTCTTTTACCTCAGGCAGGAGTTGCGCTTGGTATGGCAATAAAGGCTGCAACACTTGGCAGCGAGGGCCACATTGTCGCTAATATAACTCTGTTCGCCGTTCTCGTTTACGAGCTTGTAGGTCCTCTGCTCACAAAAATTGCGCTTACCAAAGCCGGTGACATCAAGCCGGAGGGCAAAACCAGCGCAAGAGATGCCGTAAAAAACTCCTTAATTGAAACCGATGATAGCGCAAACCTGTAATTTGAATCCGAAAAATTTTCCTTTGTATAAATTCAGTTCAGTTAAGATTGCGTTTATTTTTACGTGGTATAATGCGTGAGTAAAAAACACGCAATAGGGGGTAATTTATGTCTAAAAACAATGGATATAAGGATATTCGCAAACCGTGGTTTCGATTTATCAAGAAGATTATGCGCCTTTTTATAAAACCTACCGAGTTCGTATATCTTGGCGAAAGGATACACGAGCCGACCATTATACTTTCAAACCATGTGGGGACTGCCGCTCCTCTTGCTTGGGAGCTTTACGGAAATCTTCCGTTCAGATTCTGGGGCGCTTACGAGATGAATTCGGGGCTTATAAAGCTCTATAAGTATCAGACGAGAGTTTTTTATCACGAAAAAAAGCACTGGAACCTTCATTTAGCAAGGCTTTTCTGTCTTATAGCATCTCCTCTTACATATATGTTCTATAGAGGAATAAACCTCATCTCCACACACAAGGATATACAGTTTAAGCACACAATAACCGAGAGCATACAAACGCTCGAGGACGGAAAGAGCGTTATAATTTTCCCTGAAATTTCTGACAAGGGTTATCTTGACGTTCTTGAAGGCTTTCACCAAGGCTTCACTATGCTTGGAAGCATCCTTCTCAGAAAGGGCAAGGATATGCCCATAACCGTCGCTTATTTCAGAAAGAACGAAAAACGCTACATAGTAGACCGTCCAATGATGCTTTCCGAGCTTTTCTGTGACGGTGCGACAAGAGAGGATATTGCAAAAAGACTTTGCGACCGCTGCAACGAGCTTGGACAGATGGATTTGGAAAATAATAATCATTGCGAAAAGCCTCGCGAGAAGGCGCACGCATAAATTAAAGGCAGGAGACGCTTATGTCTTCTGCCTTTTGTTATGTTAAATTAATGAAAACTCCATATTTTCATATTTCAGACGCGAGCCGATATCCGCATCGAGTGGAAGAAGAGCCATTGCTATAAAAAGCTCCTCACCGCTTTCAGCTTCTTGAATATATGCGTATTCACCTTCGATTTTTGTTATAATATAAAGTTTCGTTTCCATTTCGTCTCCAAATCAGATTTTTTCAGCTAAGGCTCGTTTCTTTTTCCATATTCCGCTTAAAAAGTAAATGAGACTCGGTATCGCATATCCGTACGGTGCAAGCCCGTATCCAAGAACAAATCCGTAAAAGCCCATATCAAGAAATATGCCGAAAAACCAGCTGAGTCCTATTCTAAGAACTACTCCGTCAAGAACTGACAGCACCATTCCAAGCTTTGCATTTCCTATTCCCTGAACAAACGCGCCTGTGCCTCGCATAAAAGCAAACGCCGGGAACATCCACAGTATTGCCTTTATAAACGTTGATGACATTTCATGGACAAGCGGGTCATCCGAAAAAATCATAAAGAGCTGCTTTCCTAAAACCAGGTAAAGAATCATACAAATTGCGGTAAACGCAAGCGAAAGAAACCACGCGCGATATACAACCTGCTTTGCTCTTTTTGGGTCTCCCGCGCCTATATTCTGACTTATCATGGGCATGGCGGCATACTGAATGCCTTGAGAAATCTTGTTAATTATATCGTCTATCCTCATTCCTACACCGAATGTGGCAGAGGCAACGACTCCAACGTCGTTTATAAGCGAGTTTACGAAAAGTATAGACAGACATATAAAGCCAGACTGTATTGCCATCGGCAATCCGAGGCTGGTTATCATTCCTACGTAACGCTTATTCGGAATAAAGCGCTCAGGCTTAAAATCGAAGCCAAATGCTGCTTTGTGGTAATAAAGATAAAAAATCGAAAATAAGAACGAGACTCCTTGTCCTATAATAGTCGCCCAAGCGGCGCCGGCAACACCCCACCCAAAAACGCCGACGAAAAGAATATCGAGAACGAGGTTAGTCGCCGAGGCGATACAGATAAATATGAATGGACTTTTCGCATCACCCATCCCGCGCAAAACTGCAGAAACCATGTTATACCCAGCGGTGAAAATCAGCCCCGCCGTACATATAACCAGGTAATCCATCGCCATATCATATGACTCTGCGGGAATATTCATTGCGTCAAGTATCCACACCCGAGCGGCGATGATTCCCACCGAAAACAGAAGAGAGGCGGCGAGAACATATCCAAAAAGGGTTCCCATAATGTTGCTCATTTCATCTCGCTTTTTAGCGCCGAGTGCCTGAGCAATGAGGACCTGACCTGCATTTGAGAAGCCGAGACAAACCATCGTGGCAAAATTCGTTATCTGGCTGCTTTGCGAAACAGCGGACAAGCCGGGCGTGCCTACGTAATGCCCAACTATAATCATATCAATGGTGCTGTATAGCACCTGCATGGCATTTGACACCATAAACGGCAAGGAGAAAAGTAAAAGATGCTTTGTTAAATTTCCATGCGTAAAATCCTTACATAAACTTTTCGTACTCATTTAATAAAACTCCCCAAACAATACGAAATCATTTTAGCATAAAAAGTGCAGTTTGTAAAGCATAACAAAATGAAAACCTTCCCGAATTTACTCGAGAAGGTTTTTGCGTTATTAGCAAAAAGCTTTAATTGTGGCGCTAACCGTAAAATCACGCTGAGAGGCACCGGCAATTATTTAATTTTTATCGTCAATAATTGAGAAGGTTTTTATGATTGTAATTATATTTTCGCCATTTTGCACTAAAGCGTCCTATCATAAAAACTACGGAAACAGAGAAAATTTGTCATCGTATTAATAAAGCGTTGGAAGAGAAAATAAATCTAAATATTCATTTACGTCCCAAACCAAATTGCATGCAACTAAAGACGCGATGTTTTCAATTTCATTATCGTCAAACTCGGTTGAATTATCGAGAACTTCAACTTCCGTAAAACGCGGCTTACGTGTTGTAATTGACCAATTGGATACTTCTGCATAACCGACTGTATGATCGGGATTTTGATTATTTTCAAATATTACTCTTGCAAAGAAATCCTCTCCTCCAAACTCATTCCATTCAAACATTATTTCACAATATACAGCGTATTCAAACCATCTCGAGTTTGCAACATAAGTCCCTTCTTGAATTGCAGAGTGTAGACAAAAGCAGTCATCAAAATATCCAATGCCAATAGTTTTCATATCGGAAATCGAAATATTCTTATATCCTTCACCTCCCCATCCGGACGGAGGCTGATGCATAGTGTAACTGTGTTTGTCAATGAACGCTTTAACCTCGTTGGATGCATCATTTGAACAGCTGTACAATGTACAAACGAGTAGATTAATTATCAATATCACAGCAATAATACGCAAAATCAAATTATTAGTCTTTTTCATTTTTATCATTTGGGGTGTCTATTTTTGAACCTATTTTATCACCCGTTAAACCTCCAACAATCATACCGATTACTGCGCACGGAATAGTACCTGCAATAGCACCGAGCGGACCCGCTGCAATTCCTATTCCGGACCCAAGTTTTGCTCCTGCAATCAAGCCTGCCAAAGCTCCGCCCCAAGCACCTTTTTCTGAATTTTTCACTTTCCTTTCTCTCCAATCATAGCATAAAAATTTTTGCAAAGCCAAATTAATAAAGATATTATACCGCAATTTGCAGTAAAAGTCAATACCGCATTTTGCGGTTTGGTATAATTTTTTTGCAATCTGTTGAAAATGGAGTTGTTATGGTATACAGAAGAATACGGGACTTGCGTGAGGATAGAGACCTAACACAAAAAGAAATGGCAAAGGTGCTCAACTGTTCACAACAGGTTTACTGCAATTATGAACTGGGGCAAAGAGATATACCCACAGATATTCTAATTAAGCTTTCACAATTTCATAAGGTTTCCGTGGATTACATTCTTGGATTGAGCGATAGACCATAAATACAAAAACAAAGAAAGCACCGGTTATGAATCCGAATGAAGATGAAACTTACAAAATTCACCGATTATTTAGACTGATAGTATAATATAGTGACGGCTTACGGAATTAACATACCAGCGGTTTATCAAAACTTTTACTGGCAAACTTTTTTATGAATTAATCCAAATCCTCTTGACAAACTCAAATTGCTTTGCTATAATGATAAAGCATTGAAAAGACGGCGCCATAGCCAAGTGGTAAGGCACGGGTCTGCAAAACCCTTATCCCCCAGTTCAAATCTGGGTGGCGCCTCCAAAAAACAGGGTATCTCGGTTGGGATACCCTGTTTCTTCTTTTGAATGCGCCACTCGCGATTTTCACAGGGTTTCCAAAGCGTGAAGCGCAAGGAATCCGGTACACATTCTCGACAAGAGCGCGACAAGCTCACTTGTAAGCGGCAAGGCGAAGAATCTTAAGAAGCGCTCGACAAACAGAGCGCAGATTATATTACCGCCAACATGCTTGAAACAATTTACCCACAGTTCAAACGGCAAAAACAAATAAAAGTCAAATCTTGCAAAAATTTCATTAAACATCTTGACCTTTATGAAATTTTGTGATAAAATATGCGATGAGCAAGAGAGGTTTTCTGTGTTTCAGGCACTTATCCTCTTGCCTAACTGAATATTTCTGTATGACGTATGCAGGAAATGGCTGTATTGCCGCCGAAGGAGTAACGCTCTCAGGTGTCCGTAAGGATGAGGACTGTGTGCTGACAGAGCTTTGGAGACGTCCGCAGCGAGCGGAGACCGAAGGTGCAAGCGTAAAAACGCAATCTCTCAGGTAAAAGGACAAAGAAAGTTTTTAACTTTTGCATAGCTTTTTTCTTTTGACGGAACGCATTTTTATGCGTTCCGTCTTTTATTTTTAATGCATTCTTATATCTTCAGGAGGATAATATGAATAAGTTTCTCGAAATAGTGAAATCGGTAAACAACGCTATCAACGGAGCAGTTTGGGGGTTGCCTGGACTCATTCTGCTGATTGGTGCAGGAATTATACTTACCGTTGGAACAAAGGTATTTCAGGTGACTCACATTGGTCATTGGTGGAAAAAGACCATAGGAAGCACTTTGAAAAAATCCGACAAATCTGCAAAAACCGGCGACAAAAAAACGATATCGCAATTTCAAGCACTGTGCGCAGCTCTTGCGGCTACGGTGGGAACCGGTAATATCGCCGGCGTTGCTACCGCTATCGTAATCGGCGGTCCCGGAGCTGTGTTCTGGATGTGGGTTGCTGCATTTTTCGGAATGATGACGAAGTTCTCGGAAAACGTTTTAGGTATCTATTACCGCCGCCGCAACAAATACGGCGAGTGGTCCGGCGGCCCTATGTATTACCTCAGGGACGGTCTTGGAAAGCGCTACGGAAAGAAGTGGCTGTCCCCCGTGTCAAACGTTTTGGCAGTATTATTTGCGTGCTTCGCGATACTTGCTTCCTTCGGTATCGGAAATATGGCGCAGGTAAACAAGATAGTTTTGAATATGGACGCCGCGTTTTTCTCCAAGGCATCTCTGGGCACGATACCCGGCACGGATATAAATATTATTCATCTTATTATTGGGGTTGTTCTTCTTGTAATCGGCGCGCTCATAATCCTCGGCGGAATTCAGCGCATCGCCAGCGTAGCGGAAATAGTCGTTCCCTTTATGGCAATAACCTACGGACTTGGATGTCTCGTTATTTTCTTTATGAACATAGGCACAGTAGGAGCGATGATAGCCGCTATATTCAAATTTGCCTTCACGCCCGCGGCATTCGTTGGCGGCGGTCTTGGAATGCTTATTAAGGTAACAATGACGCAGGGATTTAAGCGCGGCGTATTCTCAAACGAGGCCGGTCTTGGCTCGTCGGTTCTTGTCCATACGTCCGCCGACGTAAAAGAACCCGTTAAACAGGGCATGTGGGGTGTATTCGAGGTGTTCTTTGATACCTTCGTTATCTGTACACTCACCGCTATTGTAGTTCTTTCAACCGGATATATTGATCTTGCGACAGGCGCGCCTGCTGAAGGAATTAACGGTGACACTCTCGTTTCGGCGGCGTTTGGAAAGGTCTTTGGAGCTCCCGGTACCTGGTTTGTGGCTATCGCCATACTGTTCTTTGCCTTTACGACCGTTATCGGATGGTCTCAGTACGGCGCAAAGGCGGTTGAATATCTCTTTGGCGCAAGAGGAGTCAAGGTATACAAGGTCATTTTCGTAGCGATGATCGTTTCGGGTGCTATTATGGAAGGCGGTCTTGCTTGGGATATTTCGGATACATTCAACGGTCTTATGATGATACCCAACCTTATCGGTGTTATATCCCTGTTTCCGCTTGTGTTCAAGATTACGAAAAACTATGTTGACCGCAAGATACGACATAAGGACATCGCGCCGCTTCTCTCTTATGACGAAGAACTGCAAACTGAAATCGAAGCTATACCCGATGAGGATTGATTAAACTTTATATGACAAAGCGGAGGCACTGTGTTCACAATGTCTCCGCTCGTTTTTATTTGTAAATGAAGCAGCTCTCTGACCCTGTACTTTTTTGATATCCGCCTATCCAAGCAACACGTCGGTCACAAGCATAAGACAGAATCCCGCAAGAAGAGCATACGTCGCCCCTCTTTCATGTCCGTGGGAATGCGTTTCCGGTATCATTTCGTCACTGATAACATAAAGCATAGTTCCTCCTGCAAAAGCAAGAGCGAAAGGAAGTATAGCGGACGCGACAGTAACGGCAAAATATCCTATAAGCGTTCCGACCACCTCAATAAGCCCTGTTAGCATCGCAAGTAAAAAAGTGCGCCTTGGTTTTACTCCCGCAGCGAGCATAGGACCGATTATAACCATACCCTCAGGTATATTTTGGAGCGCTATACCGAGTGCTATTATTATAGCCTGCGCAGTATCCCCCGATCCGAATCCGACTCCTGCGGCAATGCCCTCCGGCAAATTATGTATAGCGATAGCCGTTACGAAAAGCAAAACCTTGCTTAAATTTGAGTTATTATGCGACTCTGTGTCTACCCCTGCAAGCTTATGAAGATGCGGCACCAGCTTATCAATAAAATTCAGACAAACAGCGCCTGCGAAAACGCCCGCCACCGTTATTATAAGACCGAACTTTCCACCGTACTCCACCGATGGCAATATCAATCCAAGGACTGCGGCAGAAAGCATAACGCCTGCCGCAAAGGACAAAACGATATCCGAAAACTTATGCGAGGTTTTTTTGAAAATAAATCCTATAATTGCGCCGACAACGGTTGCTCCGCCGACACCAAGAGCGGTAAGTAATACAAGCTTCATTCTAACGTACCGAGCGCGGACATTGCGCCATAACTTTCAAAGTATTTTATCAAAGGACCAGAGATGGTGCGGTATATACTCTTGCGGCAAGCTCCTGATTGAGCATATAAAGACTCTTTGGGTCTGCGCCGAAAAGCTCCATTTTGGATATGAGGTCGTTTGCGTTGGTTTCCTCTTCGCCCTGCTCCTTAACGAACCAGTCGAGGAATTGCATAGTTCTGAAATCTCTTACATCATACGCCGCGCCGTATATATCGTTTATTAGCGAGGTTACATATTTTTCGTGTTCAAGTCCGGCGAGAAGAACGGACTTGTGGTCCTCGAACATTTTGTCCGGCTTGTCTATTGCTTCAAGCGTTACGGGCATATTCTCGTTTTGGAGGTAGGTATAAAAAAGCATCGCGTGATCTCTTTCCTCCTGCGCCTGAATCATATACCAGTTAGCAAAGCCGTCAAGCCCCTGCGCCTTGAAGTAATTTGAAAAATCAAGATAGAGATAAGCTGAATAAAATTCCTTGTTAATCTGCTGATTAAGAAGCTCGTGTACCTTTTTGTTTAACATAGTTTTTCTCCCTGTTTTTAAATTTTTTATTTAAAAGCATTTTCCGTCCTTGCAGTCCACCGTGTCGCCTCCGCAATAGCACAATTCATTTGGGCATCTTCCATCTGTCAGCATTGACCTAATATTTTTGACGGTAGTTTCTGCGATATTTGAAAGCGCCTCTTCTGTAAGAAACGCCTGGTGAGAGGTGACGATAACGTTGGGCATCGAAATAAGACGCGCCAGAGTGTCATCCTCAAGAATGTGTCCCGAAAAGTCACGGAAGAACATCTCGGATTCTTCCTCGTAAACGTCAAGACAAGCGGCCCCCACCTTTCGAGATTTTATTGCGGAAAGCAACGCCTCCGCATCAACGAGCGCACCCCTTGAGGTGTTGAGTATTACCACCCCGCGCTTGCATTTTTCAAGCGTGTCTGCATTTATTATATGATAGGTTTCTTCGTTCAGCGGGCAATGCAGCGATATTATGTCGCTTTGCCCGAAAAGCTCGTCAAGCGTTACGTATTTTACCGTATCTCCGTTATCAAATCCCGGCGTCTTAAATTTGTCGTACGCCAGAACCCTCATTCCAAATCCTCGGCAAATATCCGTAAAAGCCCTCCCAATTCGCCCTGTTCCTATCACACCCACGGTTTTTCCGTAAAGGTCAAATCCCGTCATGCCCGAAAGGCTGAAATTGAAATCCTTCGTTCTAATATACGCCTTGTGAATACGGCGTATAGAGGTAAGCAATAGAGCCATCGTATGCTCGGCTACCGCATACGGAGAGTACGCGGGAACGCGAACCACGTGAATTTTTTCGAAAGCGTGCTTCATATCAACGTTATTAAAGCCCGCGCATCTTAGCGCAACCACCCTGACCCCAAGCTCACATAGCTTATCGATAACCGGTGCGTTCACCGTGTCGTTAACGAATACGCAAACTCCGTCAAAGCCTTCGGCAAGCCCTGCGGTGTCTTCGTTAAGCTTGGTTTCAAAATACTTAATTTCTATATCTCCGTCCGCAACGAATTTATCAAATGCTTCAACGTCGTACGGCTTCGTGTCAAAAAATGCGATTTTCATTATTTACTCCGTTCTTTTCTCTATTATACACCAAAGCCAATATTAAATATATTGAATTTTCAACAAAATTGAACTTTCTACTTAATTTCTTCAAAATCCTCTGCTCCGTGCTTGCAAATAGGACAGATAAAATCCGCCGGAAGAACAGCCTCGTCGTGTATATATCCGCATATTTTGCATATATACCCCTTTTTGCTCTCGGTTTTGGCTTTTGGCTTGACGTTTTTGTGATAATAAGAATAGCTCATGGTTTCACCGTCTGATATTATCTCAGCCTCGGTTACCGAGCATACGAACATCCCGTGCGTTCCAAAATCGAGATAGCTCTCAACGGCAAGGGACATATAAGAATTTATATATTTCGGCAAAACGGCAAGTCCGTTTGAGGAGCGGTTCGGAGCGCAGTCTTTAAATTTATCGGTATCCTTTCCGCTTTTGAATCCAAAATGCTCAAAAACCTTAAACGGCGCCTCAGTGGATAAGACGTTCACGTTCATAATCCCGCTTTCCCTTATAACGTTGTGAGAATAATTTGACTTATTTACAGTCACAGCGACTCTTATTGGATTACTCGTAAGCTGAGCAACTGTATTTACTATAAGTCCGTTATCTTTATTTCCGTCGTTTGTTGTTACAACGTAAAGACCGTATCCAATTTTAAAAAGAGCTGTAGAATCAATTTTTCTTCCCATATTATAAGTCCTCTCTATTCCGTATTTTTTGTTTTTTCTTTATTTAATATACGAGCTCCGAGTCTGTCTGCTATCAAGAAGGCACGAAGGAATATATTTAAAGAAGGGCGCAAAATTTCTTTTTTCAGGCAATGCAGACCGGTATTTCCACGCATCTTGTAATAATTATAATACATTAAGCCAAAAAATTCCATTGATTTTTCAACAAAACAGCAAGATTTTAAAAATTTTCAATTATTTCGATGCTGCGGTGAAAATTTTTGGAAAATTCGTTTTTTTGATTGACAAAACGGAAAATTTCATATATAATTATGTTACAGCTTTTACATAACTGACGGATTTGCGGATAACCGCAAGGGAATGTAAAGGTTTAATAGCCGACCGTCTGGGCAAATCAGTTTTTTAGAAAGCTGAGTTGCCCTTTTTGTTTTTTCTAGGGCATCTCAAAACCTCACGGCGAAAAGGAGATTTTATGACACACGAAAATTGGCGCGGATTTAAGGAAGGCACTTGGCAAAACGAAATTAACGTGCGTGATTTCATTCAAAAAAATTACACCGAATACAATGGCGGAGCTGAATTTCTCTCCTCCGCTACCCCAAGAACGAAGGCTCTTATGAAAAAGGTCGAGGCGCTCTTCACTCTTGAGCGTCAATTCGGCGGCGTTCTTGATATTGATACAGATACGGTATCGTCTCTCACAAGCTATCTGCCGGGTTATATAGATAAGGAAAACGAGATAATCGTAGGTATGCAGACCAACCGTCCCCTGAAGCGCGGAGTCAATCCCTTTGGCGGAATGAGAATGGTTCGTCAGGCGTGCGAGGCTTACGGCTACAAGCTCAGCCGAAAGGTTGAGGAGGAATTCCGCTTCCGCACAACTCATAACGACGGCGTTTTCCGCACCTATACCGACGAGATGAGGGCTGCGCGCAAGTGCCACGTTATAACCGGTCTTCCCGACGCATACGGACGTGGAAGAATTATAGGAGATTACAGAAGAGTTGCTCTTTACGGTGTGGACAGACTCATAGAGGAAAAGAAGCGTGACAGAGCCGCCCTCAGCAATGAAAATTTTGACGCTGAGATGATTAGACTCAATGAGGAGCTTTTCAGACAAATTGCCTTCCTCGGTTATCTTAAGGAAATGGCAGCTATGTACGGCTTTGATATAAGCGCGCCCGCAAAGGATGCAAAAGAGGCTATCCAGTGGACCTACTTTGCCTACCTCGGAGCTATAAAAGAGCAAAACGGTGCGGCTATGTCGCTTGGCAGAGTTTCGGGATTTTTTGATATATATATCGAACGCGACATAAAAGAGGGCAAGCTCACAGAACAGAGCGCCCAGGAGCTTATGGACGATTTCGTTATAAAGCTTCGTATTGCGCGCCACCTGCGCACGCCCGAATATAACGAGCTTTTCGGCGGCGACCCAATGTGGATTACAGAGGCTGTCGGCGGTATGGGCGAGGATGGAAGAACTCTTGTTACCAAAAACGCATACCGTATGCTGAACACGCTTTACACGCTCGGTCCGTCTCCCGAGCCGAATCTGACTGTTCTCTGGTCAGCCGCTTTGCCTTCGGAATTTAAAAAATTCTGCGCCAAGCTCTCCTGCGACACCGATTCGATACAGTATGAAAACGACGACGTAATGCGCCCGATTTACGGTGACGATTATGCAATTGCCTGCTGCGTATCGGCAATGAAAATAGGAAAGCAGATGCAATTTTTCGGTGCGCGTTGCAACCTCGCGAAGCTGCTTTTAATAGCAATAAACGGCGGTTACGACGCCACCAGCGGAATGCGCATAGGACCGAAAATGCCTCCTCTTGACTCCAAAAAACTGGATTTTGATGAGGTTATGGAAAGATTTGACGTTTACATCAAATGGCTCAGCCACCTTTACGTCAATACCATGAACGTTATCCATTATATGCACGATAAATACGCCTATGAGAAAATACAAATGGCGCTTCACGATACCGATGTCGAACGCTTTATGGCGTTCGGAATAGCAGGACTTTCCGTCGTAGCGGATTCGCTGAGCGCAATTAAATACGCAAGCGTGCGTCCGATAAAGAATGAGGACGGATTTATAACAGAATTTGACACGGTAGGCAACTTCCCCAAATATGGCAACGATGACGACAGAGTTGACCTCATAGCGCGGGATCTTACTCACAGAGTAATAACCGAGCTTCGCAAGACTCCAACCTACCGCAACGCTATACACACTCTCTCCGTGCTTACCATTACCTCAAACGTTATGTACGGAAAGAATACCGGTGCAACCCCGGATGGAAGAAAAGCGTCAGCTCCCTTTGCGCCCGGCGCAAACCCGATGCACAATCGCGAGGAAAACGGTGCGCTTGCCTCTCTCAATTCCGTAGCTAAAATAAGCTACGATGACTGCCGTGACGGAATTTCCAACACCTTCTCTATAACGCCCGAAGCACTCGGAAGAAGCGAAGAAGACAAGGTAGACAACCTCGTTTCTATACTTGACGGATACTTTGCCAAAAAAGCTCACCATATAAATGTGAACGTAATTAATCGAGAAACACTTATGAAGGCTTACGAAAATCCGGAGGAATACCCCAACCTCACCATCAGAGTTTCGGGATATGCCGTGAATTTCAATAAGCTTTCCCGCGAGCAGCAAAGAGAGGTCATCTCAAGAACCTTCCACGAAAGCCTATGACAAACGTAAATGTAACGGGAAAAATTCATTCGATACAGACCCTCGGCACGCTTGACGGACCGGGGGTGCGTTTCGTTGCCTTTCTGCAGGGCTGTCCTCTTAGGTGCGGATGCTGTCACAATCCCGACACAAGAGATACGGAAAACGGAAGCATATATACTGCAGAAAATCTGGTTGACACGGCTCTTCGCTATCGCGAATATTTTGGCGAGCGCGGAGGCATCACTCTATCCGGAGGCGAGCCGCTGTTGCAGGCGGAATTTGCGACACGGGTGTTTGAGCTCTGTCACGAAAACGGTATTAACACCTGCCTTGATACATCGGGATGTATTCTTAGCGCCAGCGTGAAAAGGCTGCTGGCCGTTACTGACCGCGTGCTTCTGGATATAAAATACACAAATGATGAGGATTATATAAAATACGCCGGATGCAAGCTTTCCTCCGTTTTGGATTTTCTTAACTATCTTGACAAAGAGGGAATAAAAACAACGGTACGTCAGGTGATAATTCCAACCCTCAACGACACCGAGGAAAATATACAAAGGCTTAAATCCGTTGTAAAGGCTCACGCGTGCGTAGATAAGACAGAGCTTTTGCCGTTCAAAAAAATTTGTAAGGCAAAATACGACAATATGGGTATTAAATTTCCCTTTGAAAATCTTCCCACTCCGACGAGAGAAAAAATGGAAGAGCTTGAATCTGTTTTGGAAAAAGAAAATTTTGATTTAATATAAAGCGAAAGTTTTGGCATAATAATCATAAATCCACAAATCAAATCTAGGAGGATTATTATGATTGAGCAGGATACCATAAGACTTTTGCGCGAATGTGATGCCGGGGTTAAAATGGGCGTTAAATCTATTGACGACGTCCTCAAATACACCCACTCGTCACAGCTTCAGAAAACGCTTTCGGATTGCAAGCGCGAGCACGAAAAAATTGACACAGAGATACAGGAGGAGCTTGATAAATATCAGGACGAGGGTAAAAATCCAAATCCCATGGCAAAGGGAATGTCGAAGATGAAAACCGCTATGAAAATCGCAGTCAACGAATCCGACAAAACGGTTGCAGACCTAATCACCGACGGATGCAATATGGGCGTAAAATCGCTTAGCAAATACCTTAACGAATACAAAGCGGCGGACGAGCGTTCAAAGGATATAGCGAAACGCCTAATCGACGTTGAACACAATCTTGCCGTAGATATGCGCGGATACCTATAAACAAAAAACCGGAAGAGCCTTGAAATAAATGGTTCTTTCGGTTTTTTGTTTTCTTTATGTAAATTAAGGTTTACAAATTCCACATGGAGAGTATCCGTCGTCGATTAGAGATTGTCGTGTCCCGGTATAGTCCTTTTTGTTGGACTCGGAAATTGATGAAGCGCCGCTACAATCCTCGCTATGAAACTTTTTCGACGAGGTATTCAAAATGTATTTCCCCTGCTCTGACGGCTCCTTTACTTCGCTCTCGCTGCTGTTTTCCGGCGGTTCACCGGATAGGCGGCTGTGTCCTGTACTGTAATCTATCACTATTCCCGGCTGAGCGTTGTAAACGTAGACGCAGAAGCAAATTCCGTCGTCCTCAAGCGACTTTGCTTCCATAAGAACACCGCAAGCCACAAGACTATTTCCATCGTATATAGGCGTTACTCTGTAAAGAACCCGATTTTCCGTTTCCTTTACGTAATCGGCAACCATATTTTCAAAAGGGAGCATCCCTTCAACGTTCATATATCTTGTGCCGGTAATCAGATTCTCTTCGTTGTCGTTTTCTCCTGTAAGCTGAAAGCCTATAAGGTGGCAGCGGTTATACAGATATTTTCCGTCAACCGTATCATATTTCACGCTTTGCCATCCGGATGGCTTTATATGGCTTATCGATTCTCTTTCCTCGGTGGGCATAAGGTCAACTCCTATGCAGGCAATCGCCACTGTGCATCTGCCAAGCGAATCAAGCTCCCCAAACGACTCGTATGTTCCCTCGGTTGACACGCCGTCAAAATTCGGAATATTATCGTTTATAATCACATAGGGCGTTTTGCCGTCAAACTCCGGAATAGAATCAAGCGAAACCGAAGGCGGCTCGGTACTTTGCCCTCCAAAAATCCCCGAAATATCCTCAAGGTAGGTGCATCCGGTAAATATAAGCGAGAGCAGCGTTAAAAGACATATAAGCAGCGATTTTCCCCTTTTAATCATACCCAAATCTCCCTTGTTATCTTTTCGTGTGATTTTCCTGAAAACTCAATAATCTCAGAAAGCTTCATTCCTTCTGTCGCTGGGTCGATATCAAATCTTAAATCTGTGGGATATTTTCTGTTCCACCTGTAAATTACAAGTCTCTCCACCTTCCCTCTGTATTCACCGACGCCCCTGTCCTCAAGAAAAACAAAATCCTTTAATGTGGCTGATGAAAGCGGGTTAGAAACAGCTATAACGCTAAGGCTGCTTTCGGAAAAGAGCTCAAGAGAGAATTCCGATATAAAAAAAGCTTCATCGGCAACAAGTCCCTCTATGTTTTCTATAACTGCCCTGTCACGCGACTGACGCCTTTTGTTGAAGGTCATACCGCCGCCGTCGGACAGACAAACTATTACGGTCATGATTATATCTCCACCCCTCCCGATGCTTATAAATGAAGTATACCATAACTTGAGGATATTGGCAATACGCTATAATAAAAATATTTTACTTTTCCCCTTGTCAAAGCATATTAATTGTGGTAAAATTAGAATGTATATTTATGTTTATTTCTAAAAGGAGGGGTACATTTGAAAAAGTTTTTGCGTATTATATCTGTAATTATAATCTTCTCTGCGATTCTTTCTCTCGCTTCCTGCTCTGATAAGAATAATAATAACACCGCAATTATTCTGTCCGAAAAAAGCGTTGAGCTTCTTGAAATCGGGGAAACCCGCAGGATAACCGCTACGGTGCGCTCCGATGCCACTGACCTGCCGGACCTCGTTTGGTCAAGCTCCGACGAGGGTATTGCCACCTGTGAGGATGGATTGATAACCGCAGTTGGATACGGAGTTTGCGTAATACGCGCCTCCTGCGATAACGTTTCCGCCGCCTGCACCGTTAATGTACCCAATCCTAACCCCAAGCTGACGCTTTCGGAATCGCTTTTGACTTTCTATTCTCTCGACACCGTAAGAATTCTTACTGCTATTTCCGAGACCGGCGCGGACATTTCACCAAAGGTGATATGGAAAAGCTCAAATGAAAAAATAGCCACCTGCACAAACGGTGCAATAAAGCCAATAAGCTACGGGGTGTGCACCATTACGGCGCATCTGAATAACGAATCGCGCAGCTGCGTCGTTGAGGTTGTAGACCCCGATGCGCCTAGCATTTCAATAGACCTTGAAGAAAACGGCGTGCAGGACACGGCTAGAGATTATAAAAAATTAAATCTTACCGAGGGTCAAGAGCTTTCCCTGACCGCAACTGCATCAGGAGAAGGCAGCACTGTAAAATGGCTCTCGTCGGACGAGAGCGTAGCAAGCTGTATTGACGGAAAAATCACGGCAAAGAGAAGCGGAACCTGCGTGATTATTGCAATAAGCAGTACCGGCGCGTCAGATTACGTGCATCTTACCGTTGGAAGCTATTCCAGCCCCACACCCGACGAGGCAAAGCTGATTTTCGGCTTCCCGGACGTAGGAAAGGCGATAAAATACGTTGACAGAGATACCGGACAGATAAGCTCTATATCCGTAATCACCTCGTACACCATAACGGCAGAGCCGTATGAAAATTTTCCCGACAGAATTCTTGTAACGCTTGAGCTTCATTGCGTCAAGGTTTACGATATTGCCGGTGAGGGCGGAGTTACACCCGCTCACATCACTACGGATATGTACCGCGAGAATGATATTTTCTGTGAACAACGAACCTTTAAAGAGGTTGCTCTTTCTGTAGGAGATGCTTTTACCGTAAAATACGAGCCGCAGTTTACTGTTCAAGAGTCAACCGACGGTCCGCGTATCTTTTACATGACGTTTGCTGAATACACAGAACTATAACCACAAAATTAGCTTAAGGAAGCACTATGAACGCAATAAAAAGTAAAATTTTAGAATCACTCAAATCAATTTTACCGATAGCATTGATTGTTGTGGCTCTTTCGATAACAATAACTCCGCTTGCTGCGGAGCATATGTTTCTCTTCCTCATCGGAATAGTCTTTCTCGTATTTGGAATGAGCCTTTTCAACGTTGGTGCAGAAATGTCGATGCAGCCGCTTGGAGTAAAAATCGGTTCTTCATTGGCATCGTCCGGAAAGATATGGCTCATAGCCTTTGTCAGCTTCATTATCGGTATAATAGTTACAATTTCCGAGCCAGACCTTCAAATCCTGGCGACTCAGGTTAACGGAGTTGAAAATTTCACACTCATTATAACCGTTTCGATAGGCGTTGGGGTATTCCTTATGATAGCTCTTTTGCGTATCGTTTTTGGAATAAATCTCAACATTATACTTGTAGCGTTCTACATAACGGCGTTCGTTATCTCCTTCTTTCTTCCTGCAAACTTCAGACCCCTGGCTTTCGACTCGGGAGGCGTTACTACAGGTCCGATGACCGTTCCATTTATTATGTCTATCGGTGCAGGCGTTTCATCCTCAAGAGCCAACGGAGGCAGAGACGACTCCTTCGGCATTACCGCACTTTGCAGCATCGGTCCTATTATCGCTGTGCTTGTGCTCGGCCTGTTAACCAACGATCTTGAAGGCGGAGCACCGGACCTCAACGTGCCTATAATCGAAACAACGCGTGACGCCGTCGTGATTTTTGCAGAAAACCTGGCGCATTATATTGAGGAAGTTGCAATGGCCCTGCTTCCCATAGTCGTATTTACGGTTATTTTCCAGATTACAACCAGAGCCTTCTCAAAAACACAGCTTATCCGAATAGCCGTCGGCGTTATGTACGTCCTCGTCGGACTCGGTATTTTCTTGACCGGAGCAAACGTAGGCTTTATGCCCACCGGTATAGAAATAGGAAAATCTCTTGCGAAAATCGGCGGCGGTTATCTTCTTATACCGATAGGTATGCTTCTCGGCTTCTTCATAGTAAAGGCAGAGCCATCAGTATACGTGCTTAACAGGCTAGTAGAGGAAATGAGCGCAGGCGCAATAACAGGCAAAACCACGGGTCTCGGCCTCTCCATCGGTGTTGCAGCGGCTCTCGGTCTTTCAAGCTTCAGAATAATCACCGGAATTTCCATAATGTATATACTCATTCCGGGTTATATTATAGCCCTTGTGCTTTGCTTCTTTGTTCCGAAAATCTTCGTCGGTATCGCCTTTGACTCGGGTGGAGTTGCGAGTGGTACGATGATGAGCGGCTTCGTTCTTCCCCTTGCCATCGGTGCCTGCACACAGCTCGGCGGCGACGTTATGACCGACGCATTCGGTTGCGTTGCCTTCGTTGCTATGGCACCCATAATTGCGATACAGATATTCGGACTTCTCTATAACATAAAATCGAAGCGACGTATGCGTAGCTTCACGTCTAAGAACGAAACCTTCGTTGAATATAACGTTGAGAGGAGCTGCGAAAAATGAGAAAAAAGCAGGATGACAAAAGAGTTAAGGTTCTTGTCAGTATTATAAATAAGGAAGACCAGGAAAAGCTCACCGAAACAATCAATAAATACTGCACTGCAATGCATTTTTCCGGAATAGGACACGGAACGGCGCGTTCGCACCACAGAAGCTATTTTGGGTTTGACGAAGTAGACAAGAGAGTTACCTTTTCGCTTATACCCGGATACCTTGAACACTCTCTTCTTAACGCTGTCGGAACGGCGCTTAAGCTGTATTTGCTCGGTAGAGGAATAGCCTTTACCATGCCGCTTTCGGGAATTTCAAACATCGTAGAAGAACCGATACTTTCAACGCCCGATAAGGCCGAGGGGCGCGGCGCAAAATCACCCGTGTCAAAAAAGGAGAAAAAAACTATGTACGAATTAGTAATAGCAGTCGTTAATGAAAAATACTCGGATATTGCGATAGATGCGGCGCGTTCTGCAGGCGCGACCGGCGCAACCGTTTTCCATACAAGAAGCGTTGACAACGCAAAGGTGGAGCAAGGTATGGGAGCTTCTGTTCCTACCGACACCGACAGCATCTTCTTCCTAACCTCAAAGGAATATAAGCTCAAAATAATGGAAGCTATACGCGATGCTGCGGGGCTGAAAACCGATGGGGGAGCAATTCTTTTCTCTCTTCAGGTTGACGACCTTGTCGGAATCGGACGCTTTGACGGCGAAATCAAGGGTGAAGAATAACAAAAACAAGAAAAAAAGACGCCAAGGCTCGTTTTGTGAGTCTTGGCGTTTAATTTTTTATTAAAGCAATCTGATACCGGCAGCCCGGCAGCCTTCAACGGTGTCCTTGTCCCATATGCTCGACTGAACCTCGCCGATATGAGCGCAGCCCATCATAAGCATACAAAGCCTCGACTGACCTATTCCGCCGCCAACTGTAAGCGGCAGCTCACCTGCAAGAAGCATTTTATGGAATGGAAGCTCTCTTCTGTCGTCACATCCGCGCTCAGCAAGCTGTCTGTCAAGAGATTTTTCGTCAACTCTTATACCCATTGAGGATATTTCAAAGGCTCTGTCAAGTATGCTGTTATAGAACAGTATATCGCCGTTAAGCTCCCAATCGTCGTAGTCCGGAGCTCTGCCGTCGTGTGGCTCTCCGCTTTTTAGCTTACCGCCTATCTGCATTATAAGCACCGTGCCATGTTCTTTTGCTATCTCGTTTTCCCTCTCCTTAGGTGTGAGGTTCGGATACATATTCTCAAGCTCGGAGGAGGTTACGGCGAACAAATTGCGCTTAAGCTCTACGGCAAACTCCGGAAAATCCACCTTTAAAAGCTCACTCGTATCGCATATCACGTCCACGATTTTTTGAGCTATCTCCTTTAAATAATCGAGTGTTCTCTCTTCACGGGTTATCACCTTCTCCCAGTCCCACTGGTCAACGTATATGGAATGAATGTTATCAAGCTCCTCGTCGCGCCTTATAGCATTCATATCGGTATAAAGACCGTTTCCCACGTAAAAGTGATATTCCTTAAGAGCAAGCCGCTTCCACTTTGCAAGCGAATGAACAACCTGCGCGCACTCCCCTACCGCAGGAATATCAAAGGTAACAGGACGCTCATAACCGTTAAGATTATCGTTAAGTCCCGATGACTCCGCAACGAAAAGCGGAGCGCTTACCCGCTTGAGATTAAGCGATGCGGCGAGACGGGACTGAAATGTTTCCTTTATAAAGGCTATCGCCTTTTGTGTTCTGTAAACGTCGGGCACCGAGCGGTAACCCTTTGGTATGTAAAGACCCATATTTTTTGTCCTTTAGTTATTTATGGGAGGCTTTTTCAGCCTCCCTTTGCTACAGATTATTTTACAGGTGTAGTTCCCCTAAGCATAACGTCGTGATAACCTCCCTCGACTATACTCGTAGCCGAAACGAGAGTTATCTTTGCCTTCTCCTGAAGCTCCTCTATTGTTATAGCTCCGCAGTTGCACATCGTGGACTTAACCTTGTAAAGAGATTTTTCAACGTTATCGTGAAGCGAGCCGGCGTAGGTTACGTAGGAGTCAACACCCTCCTCAAACGAAAGCTTAGTCTTTCCTCCAAGGTCGTATCTCTGCCAGTTTCTCGCTCTGTTAGAGCCCTCGCCCCAGTACTCCTTAACGTACTGACCGTTGACCATAGTTTTAGGCGTGGGGCTTTCATCAAATCTTGCAAAATATCTTCCGAGCATCATAAAGTCTGCGCCCATCGCAAGCGCAAGGGTCATATGATAGTCGTGAACGATACCGCCGTCCGAGCAGATGGGAATATATATTCCGGTTTCCTTATAGTACTCGTCACGGGCTGCCGCGACCTCAATAACAGCGCTTGCCTGTCCGCGTCCGATACCCTTCGTTTCACGGGTTATGCATATTGAGCCTCCGCCGATACCGATTTTTATAAAGTCAGCTCCCGCCTCGGCAAGAAATCTGAATCCCTCTCTGTCAACAATATTACCGGCACCAACCTTGACTCTGTCACCGTATTTTTCACGGATGAAATCAATAGTTTTCTTCTGCCAGACGGTATATCCCTCGGAGGAATCGATGCAAAGTATATCAGCGCCAGCTTCAACGAGCGCGGGAACTCTCTCGGCATAGTCACGCGTGTTAATGCCTGCGCCCACAACGTAGCTCTTGTTCTTGTCAAGAAGCTCCTGTGGGTTTTCCTTATGCTGAGAATAGTCCTTACGGAATACGAAATACTTAAGGTTGCCGTTCTTATCTATTATTGGAAGCGAATTAAGCTTGTTATCCCAAATGATATCGTTAGCCTCCTTAAGAGTTGTTCCCTCAGGGGCTGTTACAAGCTTATCAAAAGGTGTCATAAAGCTCTTGACCTTCTCGTCGGTGCTCATACGGGAAACTCTGTAATCACGTCCCGTAACGATACCGAGAAGCTTGCCCGTAGCAGTTCCGTCGTCGGTTACAGCCATAGTGGAATGACCGTTTTTCTCTACCAAAAGGAGCACGTCGGCAAGAGTGTCTTCGGGGGTAAGGTTAGAGTCACTTACAACGAATCCCGCCTTGTAACCCTTTACTCTTGCGACCATTGCCGCCTCGTCCTCAATAGACTGGTTTCCGTATATGAAAGAAACTCCGCCTTCCTTAGCAAGCGCGATAGCCATTCTATCGTCAGATACGGACTGCATAATAGCAGACACCATAGGGATATTAAGCATAAGAGGACAATCCTCTTCTCCCTTTCTATATTTAATAAGGGGTGTTTTAAGCGAAACGTTTGCGGGAATGCAACGCTCGTCGGTATAACCCGGAATCAAAAGATATTCACTGAATGTGTGTGAGGGTTCGCTAAAATAAGTAGCCATTTTCACAGTCCTCTCTTTTTTTATTCTGTATTTTATTTAATCTATATTGTAACATAAGGTATGCCTTGTGTCAAGCATCAATTTTGATGTTTTTGGGTAAAGCAAATAAAATCTTCAAATATAATCAAAGATTTTGGGTTATGAACATCTCTATTGCGTCGTAACCCGATATTCCGCCTGATTTTGAGGAGGCATCAATTCGGCATAGCTCTGTGAGCGTGGCAGCAAGCCTTTTCGCTCCGACCTTTCTCACCGCGTTTATATAAAGCTTGGCTTTAAATGGGTGGAATTTTAGAGTTGTCTCTATGACGGCAGCCCCGCACCCCTCCTCAAGAAGAAGCGCAACCGAGGAAAGCTCCGAATATGTTCTTTCCAGCATAGAAATTATAATCTGCGGGTCTACCCTCCTCTGCTTCAAATCACTAAGCGCAACAAAAGCGCCCACCACATTCTTATCAAGCACGGCATTTGAAAGAGCGAAGGCGTCGCTCTCCACCGTAGGCGCGGCAACCTCCTCGACCTCTTTTGGCGTTACCGCACAGAGCCCGTTTGCCTTTGCGTAGGCGCAAAGCTTCAGAACCTCGTTGTTAAGCACCTCCATAGAGTGCCCTGAACGAAAAATAAGAGTATTAAGTGCCGGAGCATCTGCTCTCACTCCCTCTGCATCAAAATGCTTTTTCAGCCAGAAATGAAGCTGGGAATCAGTTGATTTGGAAAAATTCAGAATATCAAATGCCGCAGCGAGTCTTGTTGCTTTGCGCGAGGGTCTTTTTAAAGTTCCCACGTCAAATCGGTCTGCCGTTGTCATAATCGCAAAAATGGCATATGGGTACTCCTCCTTCAGCGAAAAGAGAGCTTCAAGCGCGCAAAGCTCACTCTCCTTCAAATCATCAATAGGAGCAAATTTCCACTCGATAAGCTTATACTCGCTCATCATAGGCGGGGATTTTATTGCCTCAGCAAGTGAGCCGAAATCTATATTAGAGCCGTCAAACGAAACGTAATTAAAAAGTGCGAAGGCATCGTCACCTGAAGCAGCTGCGCGAAGCTCTTTCATATAATGTTTTTTCAGATAATCCTCTTCGCCGCAAAAAACGTACCAGCCTTTAAGATTTCCGCTTTTTAAATTTGCTTTAAATTCTGCTATATCCATCTTAACCTCAAAACGCTTCTATAGTCATTTTTACCGATTTGTCGGCACCGCCTATTCTCATATTATAGAAAATGTCCACCTTGCCGCCATCCCGTGTCATTTTATTTCTTATTTTCCGCGTCGCGACCTCGGTGTCAAAGGAATACGGAGCGACCGTATAAAGCGATTTGTGACAAACTCCTGCCTCAAAGTGCATATCGCTCTCTACTGCTCCGCGGCGTTTTACACTAACCGCCGCGTCTTTGATTACTATGTCCGATATAACCCTTCCACCCTCGGTCATCTCTATGTAGGATATCTCAAATTTACCGTCTGAAATTTTCAGGAATCCTTCAGAGTTTATTTCGGTTTTCTCTGTTTCGCCGTCAACAAAACCATCAGCGGTCAGGTTTTCAATAACAGAGCTGATTTTAATTCTTTTTTCCTTTATTATCGCCACAAGCGCCTCCGTCACGTTATATTCAATTAGCAAACGGGGCGGCCGCAATATAAGCCTGCAGCCGTCCCCGAAATTTATCTCTGTCTTTTCTTTTTGTTATATTCGCTGTGAGGATTAACAAGCTCTCTCCAGTTTAGCATTCCTCCGTCAAGAGCGGTTACAAGCGCCTCTGCCGTAGCAATATTTGTGGCAAGCGGAACGTTATGAACGTCGCAAAGACGCAGAAGATTCTGCTCACCTTCGTAAACCGTGTCAGACGGGTCTGTGCTTCTGAAATAAAAGACCAAGTCAATCTCGTTATATGACACTCGCGAAGCTATCTGGTCCGTACCGCCTGAGCTGCCCGCAAGAAAGGTTTCAATTTCAAGCCCCGTTGCGTCGGATATGTATTTACCCGTTATGTGCGTCGCGCAAAGATGGTGGCGAGCGAGAATTCCGCAATAGGCAATACAAAACTGAGCCATAAGCTCTTTCTTATTGTCATCTGCTATGATAGCAATGTACATAGACACACCTTCTTTCGTGATAACCCAAGTTTTTACGATATTGTATCATAAAATATCTCCTTTGTCAATTGATTTTTGTGCCCCGACAGAAAAAAAGAATATTTTTTAGTTTTTTTGAATTTAGTCATTGTAAATCGTGAAAATATATTGTATAATTATATTGATTATTGTAACATTAATCGTTATTTCCCGAAAGGACATATATTAAGCAATGAAGGTTTTCAGAAAAATCGGCGTACTTACATCAGGAGGCGACGCGCCCGGAATGAACGCGGCTGTACGAGCCGTTACGAGAGCCGCTCTCTCTCACGGCGTTGAGGTTATGGGTATCCGTCGCGGATATTCAGGCCTCATGGACGGGGATATCATCCCACTGAAATTAAGGGACGTTTCAAATATAATGAACAAGGGCGGAACTATGCTTTATTCCGACCGTTGCCCGGAAATGCTCACAGATGAAGGCAAGGCTAAGGCAGTTGCCACCTGTAAAAAGCTCGAAATTGACGGGCTCGTTACCATCGGCGGTGACGGAACGTTTCGCGGCGCAAGAGCGCTTACCGAATTTGGACTTCCCTGCATTGGAATTCCCGGAACCATCGATAACGATATTCCCTCGACTGATAATTCAATCGGATACGATACGGCTATGAACACCGTCATAGACCTTGTTGACAAGCTGCGCGACACCTGCGAATCGCACGCAAGATGTAACGTTGTTGAGGTTATGGGCAGGGGCGCGGGCGATATAGCTCTCAACACCGCAATCGCCACCGGCGCTACCTCGGTAGTAATTCCCGAGGTTTCAATCGATGCTGCCGATATTTGCGAAAAAATAAGAAGGTCGCGTCAGATAGGCAAGCGCAATTTCATAGTAATTGTGTCAGAGGGCGTCGGCACGGATTATGCTCCGCGCCTTGCGTCGCTAATTCAGGAAAAAACGAGAGTTGAAACCAAATTTGCAAGGCTTGCTCACGTAGTAAGAGGAGGAAATCCTACTCTGCGCGACAGAGTCCTAGCTTCTCGTATGGGATACGTTGCTGTTGAACAGCTTTTGCTCGGCAAATCCAATATCGTCATATGCGAGCGCTACGGTGACATAGTTGCAACCGACATTGCATTTGCGTTGACCGCGGATAAATTCAACAAAGAAGTTATAGTTAAGGACGAGGAGCTCGTCGGCTTCAGCGAAGCCGAAATCGAAGATATGAAGGCACTCATAAAGGAGCGCAGGGACGATATTAACCGTCTTTACGCTATGGCGGAACAAATAAACCTATAAGAAAAGCGGCGCATCAAGCGCCGCTTTTCTAAAGCAGAAAGGCAAACGAATGCTTAACATCACAAAAATAGACGATTTTCTTGACCCGCGACTCGACGTATTCGTAAGATTAACGGGAGCTCAACTACGCAACAAGCTTGAACCGCAAAAAGGAATATTTATCGCAGAGAGTCCTACGGTCATTGAGGTCGCATTGAAATCGGGATACATACCCGTGTCACTTTTAACTGACCAGCGGCTTTTAAACGCCGGAGTGAGAGGGATACTCGAAAGTTGCGAAAGGATGTTTCCAGGTATTCCTGTTTTCACCGCAGACCGAGAAACCCTTGCAAAATTAACGGGCTTTGAGCTTACCCGAGGCGCGCTGTGCGCTATGAGGCGTAAGCCCCTTGCCTCACCGGAATCACTATGCGCAGGAGCGCGGCGAGTTGCCGTTCTTGAGGAAATAGCCG
>JAZORD010000075.1:0-2957 GCA_045656445.1 Eubacteriales bacterium
TCTCTTATTTCCGCAGTTGTAACCGTTGCTTGCGCGATCGTAATTCTCACAGGCGCTCTTGCTCTTAAGATCCTTTGGTTCTTCGCGGGCGTATCGCTTATCGTTGAGGCTGTTATCGATATCGCCGGTATGGTTGCGGTATCCCTCTTTGCAAAGAAAAAGGCTAAGAAGGAAGAGCCTATCGAGGCTCAAGCTGAGGAAACAAAGGCTGAATAAGTCCAAAAAGTCAAAAGCTCCCGATCACTCGGGAGCTTTTTCTCTTATGTATATTCATCGGCACGGCATAGGTGGAAAAACGGACGTCAAGATCGGTATTGAAGTTGTCAACAGCCTTGATAAGTCCTACACATCCGACCTGAAAAAGATCGTCGGGATTCTCTTTTCTGTTCGTAAAACGCTGAATTATGCTCAGTACAAGCCGCAGATTGCCGTCTATCAGCTCTCGCCTAGCTTCCTTGTCGCCGTTCTTGAGTTTTATTAAAAGCTCTCGCTTTTCATCATCGGTCAAGGTTTTAAGCTTCGAGGTGTTCACCCCGCAGATCTCTACTTTGTTGTACATTTCATCCTCCGAAAAAGGTTATATACAAAGTATTGACTTCAGCCGCTTTTTCTTATGCAACCAAAAAATGTAAAGGGGCTGTCTCATTAAGACAGCCTAAAAAAGAAGAAAAAGCGGTTGATCGATGCCGAAAGGCATTGAACAACCGCTTGCTTTGTTGTATAATTTAATTACCACAAAAAACCAACGACAAAGCAAGGATATTATACAGCAATGAGAAACAAAAATCAAGTAGTAATTCCGTTCGACTTCACAGCAAACATTCCCGAAGGAGATTTTGTGTTCACCGTAGCCGAAATATGCGAAAGTTTGGATTATACAGAGTTGTTCAATACATACGTACGTGCATGGCGAAAAGTAAATCCCATAACAATGTTTGAGTTACTCGTGTTTGGATATATGGAGCATTTGTATTCAGGCAGAGATATAGCCAAAGCGTGCAGAACAGATATCCGTTTCATGTGGCTTCTCAACGGAGAACCTGCTCCAAGTCACGCTACGATCTCAAGATTTCAAGATGAGAGATTGTCCGATGTTATGGAAGGTCTTTTCTATCAGTTTGTAGAAAAGCTGTATGAAATGGGAGAGATCAAGTTCAAGAATCTATTCGTGGACGGAACAAAAATAGAGGCGTATGCTAACAAATATACGTTCGTATGGAAAAAAGCTGTTGAAAAGAAGCTCAAAAAGCTTAATCAAAAAATCGAGGCTCTCCTTCCGGTTATATCCGAAAGATACGGCTTTAGCGAATTCATAACAATTGAAGATTGCTACGAAAGTCTCCTGAGACGTGCCGGGTGGATAGAGCTTTCGTTTGTATCCGGCAAAGGCAAGCACAAAACGCAGCTGCAAAGAGATATTGAAAATATAGAATCGTATATCAGCAAAAGAAACGAGTACTACTCGCATCTTGGTAAGTGCGGCAACAGAAACAGTTATTCCAAAACGGACGTTGATGCTACGTTTATGCACATGAAGGAAGACTATATGAGGAACGGTCAGCTCAAGCCGGGATATAACATTCAGATTGGTGTGGAAAGTGAATATGTAGTCGGAATCGGTTCGTTTTCTAACAGGAGCGATGTAGGTACTTTAATTCCGTTTCTTAACAGAATAAAAAGCCATACGAAAAGGAAATTCGAGCAGATCATAGCTGATGCGGGATATGAGAGCAGTGAGAATTATCTCTATCTTGAGGAAAACGGACAAAGCTGCTTTATCAAGCCAACGAATTACGAGATAAGCAAAAAGAAAACCTACAAAACAAATCCTTATGCTGTTGAAAATATGAAATACAATGCCGGCAAGGATGAATACACATGTCCTGACGGCAGAAAACTGAAATTCAAAAGAGAGAGCACAAAGACTACCGAGAACGGTTATACAGTATCTACAAGGTACTACAGCAATGACAAATGCGGAAGATGCCCGCATAGAGAAAAATGCCATAAATCGCAAGCGGGCTACAGAACGGTCAGAGTCAATCAGGTGTTAAACGAACATCGCCCCAAGGTGCTTGAAGCATTGACGAGTGACGAAGGTGCACTTTTACGCATGAACAGATCTATTCAGGTCGAAGGTGTGTTTGGTGTTCTTAAAGAGGATTACGGATTCAGGCGTTTTCTTACGCGGGGAAAGAAGAACATCGAGACACAGTTTTTCCTGCTAGCTTTTGCTTTTAATATCGAAAAACTTTGCAACCGAAGGAAAAAAGGGCGACTTGGACTGGATTTGTTTCCATTAAAAGCATCTTAGCACAATACTTGTACAGCGAAATATCAATGTTAAAATGTGGATTATTCCGATCCTCTTTTTTCTCATACTCACTTTTGCCTCATTTTCGAGGCTCTTTTGTTTATGACATCAAACTCGTTCCCGCCCATAGAAAAAGAGCCGCCTCAAATGCGTTTTTTTCGCATTTGAGACAGCTCCGATCTGCTTTACTTAATTTTTATTGTTATTATCTCAAAGGGCTTAAAGGGGATCGTGACTGCGTTATCAATGATAGTGATCTCTTCAAGCTCATTTTCGAGCATATCGCATAGGTAAGCCTTTTCTGCCTTAATGCCGAGTGTGAGAGTCTCGACACCTCTGTTCTTTCTGCCCTCGTACATACGGATGACCGTACCGTTTCCGTCCTCGGCGGGCTTAACGGTATCGATAACGAGACGCTCGTTTTCGGTCGAAACAGTGCTGAAGGACGCAGGCGCGGTGCCGTCTCCGCCGTTAGCTTTAAGAGCGACAACGGGATTATTGAAGAAAAATGCTTCTTTAAGTACGTCGGACTTCGCAAGGGAAGAGGCGTGAGGAAGCAGAGCATACTTGAATTCGTGCTTACCCATATCGCACTCGGGGTCGGGATAAGTCGGACCGCAGAGGAGCGAAAGAGAAATGTTAC
>JAZORD010000076.1:0-26726 GCA_045656445.1 Eubacteriales bacterium
CGGCGTTGTAGAGGACTGCGTAAACGGTGTCGGAGTAGACATTAACACCGCATCCTATTCTCTTCTTTCCTACGTGTCCGGTATCAATCTCACAGCCGCAAAGAACATCGTAGCGTACAGAGAGGCAAACGGTGAATTTAAGGCAAGAAAGCAGATACTTAAGGTTCCGAAGATTGGTGAAAAGGCATTTACTCAGTGCGCAGGCTTCCTTCGCATTCCCGGCGCAGCAGAGGTCTTTGACTCGACGGGAGTTCATCCCGAATCCTACGCTATCGCAGACGACCTTCTTAAGAGGTTTGGCTTCACGACCGACGACGTCCGAAACAATAACCTCGTCCTTCTTCGCTTCAAAGCGCAGCAGTACGGCACAGCAAAGCTTGCAAATGAGCTTGGCTGCGGTGAGCCCACCCTTCTTGATATAATAGGTGAGCTTGAAAAGCCCGGACGCGATATTCGTGACGACGCACCCGCTCCCATCCTCTCAACCGATGTCCTTGATATAAACGACTTAAAGCCGGATATGCAGCTTTGCGGAACGGTAAGAAATGTCGTTGATTTTGGATGCTTTGTTGATATCGGAGTTCATCACGACGGTCTTCTTCATATATCCGAGATGAGTGACAGATATATAAAGCACCCCTCGGAGCTCTTCAAAACCGGTGACGTAATCGAGGTCAGAATAAAGGACGTTGACGTAGTAAAGCACAGAATTTCCCTCACCCGTAAGGGAATGGGAAAATCCGACAAATAATATGTTCGGATATGTAAAGCCCGTAATCTCGGAGCTTCTCGTAAAGGACCACGAATTTTACAGAGCTACCTATTGCGGCGTGTGCAGGGCAATGAAAAAGCACACGGGTGCCTTATCTAACGTTACGTTGAGCTATGACAGCGTGCTTCTTGCTCTTGTCAGAATGCTTTATATTCCAGACTCGGATATATCGGCAAAAAAAGGCAGGTGCATAGCGCACCCCTTGAAAAAGCGCTGTATGCTCACCGAAAACTCAGCCGTGGAGTACACAGCGCGCGCGTTTGCTGTTCTAACCTATCATAAGCTCCTTGATGACATAGCAGACGAGCGGCTGGGAAGGCGTATGCTCGTTTCTGTCGCAAGACCGATAGCGGCGTCAGGAGCGAAGCGTGCAAAAATAGAAGACGTTTCGGTTATCATAGCGGAAAAGCTTTCTGAAATAACCAAGCTTGAGAAGGCAAAAGCACCAAGTGTTGACGAGCCGGCGCATCTTTTCGGAGAGTTGCTTGGGGAGGTATTCTGCCACGGACTTTCAGAAAAGGAAGCCATCGTGCCGCGCGAATTCGGTTATAGACTTGGCAGATTCATATACGCTGCAGATGCCGCAGAGGATTACGAGGAGGACAGAGCATCAGGTAAATATAATCCTTACGTTCTTCTTTACGGCGGCGAGCCTCTTACCCATGAGAACCGCCAGTCAATAAAGTGCGCTCTGCTGCTCGAATGTCGCGGAATGGAGGCGGCAGTAGACCTTATGCCTTTCGGTACCAGGTACACGATAGAAAACATTATTAAAAACATAATATATCTTGGTCTTATCAAAAGAATAGCGTTTCTCGATAAAGAAAATTCCGAAAATAAAAAATAAACAAAGGAGGGTCATAAATTGAAAGACCCATATTCAATTCTCGGCGTTTCCAAAAAGGCGTCTGACGACGAGGTCAGAGCCGCATACCGCGAGCTTGCGAGAAAATATCATCCCGATAACTACACGGACGATAATCCTCTCAAGGAGCTTGCCAGCGAAAAAATGCAGGAGATAAACGCTGCATACGAGGAAATTCAAAGAATTCGTTCCGGAAAATCCTCAAAGGGCAAGAACAATAATAATTACTACTCTGGTGACAGCACCGGCATTTATGCCGATATTAGAAGAAAGATAAACGACCGACGCTTTGGAGACGCGGAGCGTATGCTCTTTTCCGTGCTCGATAGCGAAAGAACTGCTGAATGGCATTACCTTCTCAGCGTAACTCTTATGAGCCGCAATCGCGTAAACGACGCTATGCGAGAGCTTGAAATTGCCTGCAATATGGACCCGTCAAATATGGAGTACCAGAAAGCTAAGGAAATGTTCAACAATACCGCAAACAACTACGGTAACACTTACAATAACTATTACGGAAGCGCAGGACAAAGACCGCGCTCCTCAAGTGACGACGCCTGCAACTGCTGCGCAAACCTTCTTTGCATGGACTGCCTTTGCGAATGTCTTGGCGGTGACTTTATTTCCTGTATATGAGGCAAACCAAAAAAATCACCCTCAGCGCGATGGTGGTGGCGCTCGGAACGGTCTTTATGGTCCTCGGAGGATTTATCGAGGTGCTTGACCTGTCCGTTTGTGCGCTTGCATCCTTGCTTGTGGCGTTCGTGTATATTGAAATAGGCTCGCCTTATACCTGGCTTGTCTGGATTTGCACCTCGCTTGCCAGCTTCTTGATTATGCCCGGAAAAATGATATGGATGCTCTATCTTCTTATATTTGGTATATATCCTATTCTTAAGGCGTATATCGAAAAGCTGCCGAGGGGAATATGGCTTGTTATAAAGCTTTTGTTTATAAATGCTGTAATATGGGTTTTCATATTCGCAACCGAGCTTATCTTCGGCATACCGTTTTTTGTGGTGGATAAGCTATGGCTTAAGGCGGGCGTATATATAGTAATGAACGTAGGCTTTATCGCATACGACCTATTTATAACCGTGCTTATAAGATTTTATTTTGAAAGACTCAGGCATAGGTTCAGAAATTTTTTGAAATAAACAGGAAGAAAAATGACGAAAGTTGGCTTTATCTCCCTCGGATGCTCGAAAAACCTCGTTGATACCGAGGTGATGCTGCGAAGGCTTCACGATGCGGGCTTTGAGATTACTCCCGACGAAACCGAGGCGGAAATTATAATAGTAAACACCTGCGGCTTTATAGAAAGCGCAAAGCAGGAATCAATAGACAATATTCTCGACGTTGCAAAGCTTCGCGAGTGGGGCAAGTGCCGTCATATAATCGCCACGGGGTGCCTCGTTGAGCGTTACGGGGAAGAGGTAATGCGGGAGCTGCCTGAAATAGACGCCCTGGTTGGCGTTGGAAGCATCTTGGATATTGTCGACGCCTGCCGTGCTGTAATGCGGGGCGAAAAATATATCTCCCTTAAGGATAAAAACACCTCGCAGCTTGGCGGTGAACGAATACTCACGACACCGGAGCACACGGCATACCTAAAAATTGCCGAGGGGTGCGATAACAAGTGCACGTATTGTGCAATACCCCTCATCCGCGGACGCTTCAGAAGCAGAACGATTGAGGATATAGTAGCCGAGGCGCGCGACCTTGAGGCGCTTGGCGTAAAGGAGCTTAACCTCATAGCTCAGGACACCTCGCGCTACGGTCTTGACATTTACGGTGAGTACAGTCTTGCAAAGCTCGTCCGTGAGATATGCAAGGCAACCGATATACCGTGGATAAGGCTTCTTTATTGCTATCCCGACAAGATAACGGACGAGCTTATAGATGAGCTTCGTGATAACCCGAGGCTCGTAAAATATATGGATATTCCTGTCCAGCACATATCGGACAGGATTCTCACCCGTATGAATAGACACGGCGGTAAGGCTCTTATCAAGCAAACCGTTGAAAAGCTTCGCAGGGAGGTTCCCGGGATAGTTTTGCGCACCACCGCAATGGTTGGCTTCCCCGGTGAGACGGATGAGGACTTTACGGAGCTTTGTGAGTTTATAAAGACGGCAAAATTCGACCGCTTTGGCGCTTTCACCTATTCGGAGGAGGAGGGCACAGCGGCGGCAGAGCTTGACGGTAAGGTTGATGGACAGACAGCGCAGGACAGATACGATATACTTATGCAAACACAGCTCACAGTAACCGAGGAGCTAAACGCTGAAAAAACAGGCAATACGTATACCGTTCTTTGCGAGGGATTTGACACGGTTGCCGAGGTTTATTACGGACGCTCTTATGCCGACGCGCCCGACGTGGACGGCAGGGTGTATTTTACCTCAAGGGATAAGGTTATGGCAGGAGATTTCGTAGAGGTTAAAATTACAGAAGCTCTTGACTACGACCTCGTTGGAACTAAGATTAATTAATAAAAGGAAGGCTCTAAAATGAAAAAATCATCAATGAATTTACCCAATACGCTATCGCTTATTCGAGTGCTTCTCGTTCCGGCGTTCGTTGCATCTCTGCTTTTTATGCGTAATATTGCGGTATGGGGATTTATAGTTCCCGCTGTCGTTTATATACTCACAGGTCTTACCGATATGCTTGACGGAAAGATTGCAAGAAAGTATCATCTTGTCACGGATTTTGGAAAATTTATCGACCCCCTTGCCGATAAATTCATGGTGCTTTCATCAATGATTGCAATACTCGTGTGGATGCTTTTGCTTGGCAACACCACCCTCGCACTCGTTTTCGTTTGGGTTGTTCTCATAATCCTTCTCCGCGAGCTTGGCGTAACCAGCCTCAGACTCGTCGTCGCAGGCAAAAGCGGCATCGTAGTCGCGGCTAGTATGCTTGGTAAAATTAAAACCGTATCCCAGATGATAGGAACGGTTGTAATTATTCTTGAGCCTGCAATTCCGTTCTTCTGTGAAAATCACATACTCTCCTACGTCTCAATGGCAGTTATGGCGTTTACGACCTTGTTTTCCGGTATTGATTATCTTAAAGCATACCTGCCCCATATAGACTCAAACAAATAAATTTTCTATAAAAAAGGCTTAGCCCTGCGCCGCAATGTGCGTAAGGCTAAGCCTTTTTTGTTTGCCGTCCGTAAATTTAACACGGTGGCGCAGATGAGGTTAATTTGCGCCCTTAAATTTCAACTTGAATTTAGATTTTTGACTGCTGACTATTATATTCTGCTTCAAAATCCAAAAGAGCTTTATAATATCCCTCTTTGTCGACAGGAAATGCAAGCCCGTGACCCGCGCCCTTTACCGTGTAAAGCCTTTTTTTAGGAGCGCGGCAGGCGTCGTAAAGCGCGCGGCTCATATCGCATGGAACGAAGTCATCATCTTCCCCGTGCACAAATATTATAGCAATTTTGCAATTTTTAACTCCGTCAACCGACGAGGTTTCTTCAAGGTCAAATCTTCCGAAAATTTTTGCGCCAAGCTTTATTATGGGATAGAAAACCGACGGCGGCAGATGTATATCGCGAAGAACCTTTTTAATGATATCTTTCGGAGCTGTATATCCGCAATCGGCAAGCGCGCTGACAACCTGTCTCGGTAGTTTCTCAGCAAGTGCCATCATAACAGTAGCCGCGCCCATGGAAATGCCCGTCACGATTATTTGGACGTCCTCGCCGAACTTTTCTACGGCGTATTCAACCCACCGTTTGCAGTCAAGCCGCTCTCTGATTCCAAAGGTGATTATATGCCCCTCGCTCTCACCGGCAGCTCTTTGGTCTACGATGAGCGCGTTTCTTCCAAGATGATAGCATCTGTGAACGCCGCCGCAAAGGTCTCTTTCCGAGCTTCCTCTGTACCCGTGGAAAAGGATTTCAACAGGTGCGCCCTTTTTATACTCGTAATACCTTGCGTGGAGCGTCAGTCCGTCGTGCGAGCTTATCGATAAATTCTCGTGTGGAAGAGAGCGCATCTCCTTTGTCCACTCTATAATATCCTCTCGGAAGGGCTCGTATATCTTACCCTTGGGCACGTCGTATTCGTCCGGGGCGAGCGTCTTTCTTTTCGGGGAATAAAAAACCAGGAGAAAGCAGACGAGCGTAAACAGGAAGAAGAGCAATGCCGCGCCCAAGACTATTGCTATAACAATGTAAAAAATTCCCATATTAGCCATGGCTGCTTATCTTAAGTATCAGGGCTGATGTTTCTTGTATCAGCGCTTCTTTGGGCATCCTTTTACCGCCTCTCCACCAGCGGATTATAGCCTCTGCCACAGCGCCGGTCATCATAGCAGCGGTCACCTCTATCGATGCGGAGAGTCGCAGACCGCTTCTCGTGGTTTCGCGGAGCTTCTCGCAGGTATCCTCGTAGTTCTTTTCCTTTATAACATCAATAAGAGCGGGCAGGACACTGCTTTCAAGTGCATTTTCTACCATTCTCTCGTTTTCTGAGATAAAATCTATCAGAGCGCGCAGATATTCAACGTAGTAAGCCGAAGGGCTCTCCGTTCTCGTCCTCTTTTCAAGCCTTGCGTCAAACTGATGGCGCAATGAACCGACAAAATACTTTAAAAAGGCATATTTATCCGAAAAGTGCTTATAAAATGTCGCGCGCCTTATATTTGACAGCTCGCAAATTTCGTTTATTGTTATGTCCTCAAAGCTTTTTTCGGCAAGAAGCGCCCGAAAGCTAAGAAGAAGCCGCGCTTTAGTTTTTTTGACTCTTGCGTCCTCGTTAACTCTCATCGTTATATATCCTCTGAAGTAAATTTGTGGTTTTAAACAATTATAAAACATTATTGAACAAATGTCAAGTATTTACAAATTAAAACGACCGGGATGACAAAAATTTAACAATTCTTATTGACTAATTATAAGGTTTGTGGTAACATATATAAAGTAAATTATTTAACCGCAAAGGAGATAAAAATGGCAACCTATAACAAGAAAAACATTGAAGATATTGAAGTAGCTGGCAAAACCGTGCTGGTGCGCTGCGATTTCAACGTTCCTATGAAGGACGGAGTTATCACGTCCGATAAGAGAATCGTTGAGGCTCTTCCCACCGTTAAGTACCTTATGGAAAAGGGCGCGAAGGTTATTCTTTGCTCTCATATGGGCAAACCCCATAATATCTTCACCGAAGGATTTGGTCTTACTAAAAAGGAAAAGAAGGCTGTTGAGGCTCTTCCTGAAGCGGAAAGAGAGGCAGCAAAGGCTGAATATCTTAAGAAGGCAGTCACCTCTGACAAGAAGAAGCTCACCCTTAAGCCCGTTGCTGCAAGAATAAACGAGCTTCTCGGCGCAGAGAAGGTTACCTTCGCAGAGGACATCATTGGAGAGGATGCAAAGGCTAAGGTTGCTGCTATGAAGCCCGGCGAGGCTGTTCTTCTTGAGAACACGAGATTCGATGCTCGCGAGGAAAAGAACGGCGCGGATTTCGCAAAGGAGCTTGCTTCCTACGCTGACGTATTCGTAAACGACGCATTCGGCGCAGCTCACAGAGCTCACGCATCAACCGCAGGCGTTGCTGATTATATCCCCGCAGTTTGCGGTTATCTTATCGAGAAGGAAATTTCGGTAATGGGCAAGGCTCTTTCTAACCCAGAGCGCCCATTCGTAGCTATTCTCGGCGGCGCAAAGGTTGCAGATAAGCCCAACGTTATAGATAACCTTCTTACTAAGGTTGACACTCTTATTATCGGAGGCGGTATGGCTTATACCTTCGCTGCTGCAAAGGGTTACTGCGTCGGAAACTCACTTCTTGATGAAACCAAGCTTGACTATTGCCGTGAAATGATGGCAAAGGCAGAGAAGAACGGAGTAAACCTTCTGCTCCCTGTCGACACCGCAATAGCAAAGGATTTCCCGAATCCCATCGATGCTCCCATCGACGTTGATTACGTTGACGCAGACAAGATTCCAGCTGATATGCAGGGCCTTGACATCGGACCTAAGACCGCAAAGCTTTTCCAAGACGCTGTACTTTCCGCAAAGACGGTGGTATGGAACGGACCTATGGGCGTATTTGAAAACCCTACTCTCGCAAGGGGAACCGTTGCGGTAGCAGAGGCTCTTGCAGACAGCTCCGCAATAACGATAGTCGGCGGAGGTGACTCAGCTGCAGCTTGCGAGCAGCTTGGATTTGCTCCGAAGATTACCCATATTTCTACGGGCGGTGGCGCGTCGCTTGAATTCCTTGAGGGCAAGGACCTTCCCGGCGTATCCTGCCTTATGAATAAATAATTTTGGTTATAACCGCCGGCTGTCCTCACTCGACGTAGATTTTTTGCGGCTTCGGGGACCGCTCGACGCTTCTAACTCAAAAATTCTCTTATTCTGGGCATCAAAAATCAAATTGTCAATCATTTGACAGTAATTAAAATAAAATCAGGGGTGTCACGAAAGCGACACCCCCAAAAAATAAAAGGACGAAAATGAGAAGAACTGTAATAGCGGGAAACTGGAAAATGAATATGACGCCATCCGAAACAAAGGCGTTCATAACCGAGCTTGCTCCTATGGTAAAGGGGCTTGATGCGTGCGATATCGTGCTTTGCGTTCCTTACGTTGATATAGCAACTGCTGTTGAAGCGGCTCGTGGCACTAATATCCGTATCGGCGCTGAAAACGTGCACTTCGCAGAGAGCGGGGCTTATACCGGTGAGGTTAGCGCAAAAATGCTTTGCGAAATAGGAACCGAGTACGTCGTTATCGGTCACTCCGAGCGCCGTCAGTATTTCGGTGAAACAGACACAACCGTAAACCTTCGCGCAAAGGCAGCTCTTGCCGCAGGACTTAAGGTTATCCTTTGTCTTGGCGAGGTTAAGGACGAAAGACTCGCGGGCATCACAAACGAGGTCGTTTCTATGCAAACAAAGCTTGACCTCGCAGGTGTTTCGGAGGAGCAGCTCAAAAATGTTATAATCGCTTACGAGCCCGTATGGGCTATCGGCACGGGACTTACCGCAACGCCCGAACAGGCTGATGAAACCTGCGGAGTTATACGCGATACGGTTGCCGAGCTTTACGGCGCGGCTGCTGCGGAGGAAATCACTATTCAGTACGGCGGCTCTATGAACGACGCTAACGCTAAGGAGCTTCTTGCGAAAGCAAACGTTGACGGCGGTCTTATCGGCGGCGCATCTCTTAAAACCGACAAATTCGCGGCAATCGTAAAGGCTGCAAACTAATCTTTCGGGGCGACTCTCCTTACGGAAAGCCCCGCAGTTTTTTGCTATGTCGAAAACAAATAAGGCAGATGCTGACGCAGAAATGATAAAATTCTAATAAATTAGAAAACGCTTATAGACAATAGTCAATCCGTAGATTTTTTTAGCATTTTGTTGTGCATTACTCACAAAAAGCTCTTTTCAAAATAGTTAAAATGCCTGTTTCGCAACTGGCTTAATTGTGGTACAATATTGTCGTCAATAAATATAATTTTTAAGGAGAAACAAAATGTCAGGTCTTTCACTCAGACACATTTACAAGAAATACCCCGGCGGTGTTGTAGCCGTATCCGACTTCAACCTTGAAATCAAGGATAAGGAGTTCCTTATCTTCGTTGGTCCTTCGGGCTGCGGTAAGTCCACTACTCTTCGTATGATAGCAGGACTTGAGGAAATTTCCGAGGGTGAGCTTTACATAGGCGACAGATACGTAAACGACGTCGCTCCTAAGGACAGAGATATAGCGATGGTTTTCCAGAACTACGCTCTTTATCCCCATATGACCGTATTTGATAATATGGCTTTCGGTCTTAAGCTTCGTAAGGTTCCGAAGGAAGAAATCAAAAGACGCGTTGAAGAGGCTGCGAGAATCCTTGACATCAGCCACCTTCTTGAGCGTCGTCCCAAGGCTCTTTCCGGTGGTCAGAAGCAGAGAGTTGCGCTCGGTCGCGCAATCGTTCGTAACCCCAAGGTATTCCTTCTTGACGAGCCGCTTTCCAACCTTGACGCTAAGCTTCGTGCAAGCATGAGAACCGAGCTCACCAAGCTTCACAAGAAGGTTGAAACCACCTTTATCTACGTTACTCACGACCAGGTCGAGGCTATGACCATGGCTAGCCGTATCGTCGTTATGCGTGACGGTCTTATTCAGCAGGTTGATACCCCCCAGAACCTTTACGATAGTCCCTGCAACCTCTTCGTTGCAGGCTTCATAGGCACACCTCAGATGAACTTTATCAACGGTAAGCTTGTAAAGCACGGTAACGACCTCTTCGCTACCTTCGGCACAACCGAAATTAAGCTCCCTGCAGACAAGGCAAACAACCCTGCTCTTAAGGAGTATATTGACCAGGACGTTATCTTCGGTATTCGTCCCGAGGCTATTCACGACGAGCCTATGTACCTTCAGACCCTCGCAGACACCACTATGAAGGTTAGCGTTGACGTAACCGAGCTTATGGGTGCTGAAATCTACCTTTACCTCGGCTTTGAGGGAATGGAAGATGCAACCAACGGCAAGAACATTATTGCAAGAGTTTCTTCACGTTCTCGCGCTCAGGCGGGCGACGAAATCACTGTTGCAATCGATCCCTCGAGAATCCACATCTTCGATAAGGATTCCGAAAAGTGCATCGCTCACTAATTTTAAATTCTCGGCTCGGCTTCGAAAGAGGCCGAGCTTTTTACTTAGTAAATCCCTTCCACCTCTTCCACATATTTTGCATTGATTTATAACTCGTTTTATGGGATAATTGATGTATAATTTCAGAAAGGAAGGGAAATATGAAAAGAACAATTAAATCAGCTGCAATCGCTTTGGCTGCAGCGTCGGTATTCTCGCTCTGCTCCTTCACGGCGGCGGCAAGCGCTGATGCAATACCGCAGGTAAGCGCTGCTGCGCTCGGCGCAGGGGAACGAAGCGCGCCGATTGCATTTGAACGGTACGAGCTATCTGTATCGAAAATCTACAACAAAAGCATCTGGGCATACTCCGCAGCGGTAGCGCGTCTTAACGGAAAAAAGCTTGCTTCGGACGTGCGAATGATAAACGGCACGCCGTACGTAGCACTCAGGAGCTTCATTGACGAGACAACTGGTATGACGGTTACATATAAAAGCGGGACAAGAACTCTTAACATAAAAGGCCAAGGCTTTGAAATGGACGTTATAGACGGCTCAAACGTAATTTACGCAAACGGAAGGACACTGTTTTCAATGTCTCCGTCGGTCATAATGACAAACGGAAGAATGTACGCGCCGCTAAACCTTATTGCAAAGGCGCTCGGATATTCCTATTATCAGAGCGCAGCGACGGGGGATTTTATTTTATCGGGTAGCGTAAAACCCCTAACTCACGGAAGCATATATTACGATGCCGATGCTGTATATTGGCTATCCCGTATAATAAGCGCCGAGAGCCGCGGAGAATCGCTCCTGGGACAGATAGCGGTAGGCTCGGTAGTTATGAACCGTGTCAAATCTTCTCTATATCCAAACACTATATGGGGCGTAATTTTCGATAGAAAGTACGGCGTGCAGTTCAGTCCGATACTTGACGGAAGCATATATAATGCGCCTGTGTCCAGCGCCGTTGTCGCCGCGAAAATATGCCTTGAGGGCTTTAATGTAAATCAAGGCGCGCTTTTCTTCTTATATCCGAGAGCTTCCACGTCAAGCTGGATACCAAATAACCGCACCTATCTTTTCAGCATAGGAAAGCATGACTTTTATGCCTAAAATAAGTTAAAATACTTGCAAAATTCTTTTATTTGTAGTATACTGTTTATATAACAAGAATAAGTATCTGCAATGAAAGGATTTTGCTATGGTATATAAAATTAATGTTGCGGGCGTTGAGCGCGATTTGCCGCTTTGCCCCATATCAGACACGCTTAATATTGCGGCTTTTATCCTTTTCGGTGACGTTGAGCTGACTGAAAGATGCGCTGAGGAGCTATATAAAAAAGCTCCCCCTCACGACGTAATGATAACCGCGGAATCTAAGGGAATTCCCCTTATTCACGCAATGTGCCGCATCTCCGGCAAGAACCGTTACGTCTTGGCTCGCAAATCCGTCAAGCTTTATATGCGTGACGTTGTAAAATGCGAAACCCAGTCGATAACCACCGCCACCGCGCAAACGCTCTACATAAACGGTGATGACGCCGAATTTATGAAGGGCAAGCGCGTGCTTATCGTAGACGACGTTATCTCAACGGGCGGCTCACTAGCCTCGCTTGAAAGTCTTGTAACGCAGTCCGGCGGTGAAATTGTGGGAAAGATGGCAATACTCGCCGAGGGTGATGCCATTGACCGCAAGGATATAATCTACCTTGAGCCGCTTCCGCTTTTTGACAAGGACGGCAAACCAATATAAAAATAAAGATGCTATACAGAGCAATTCCTTAGCAGAAAGGCATGTATAGCATCTTTTTTAGTCGAATTAGGCAGACTAATGCACCTGAACAAACCGGATTTTTTCAATCTTTCTTGTTATCGTCATTGTAAATGTAATTCTCAGAATGAATAAGAATACCGTCGTCGAGTGCGGTAAAACATACTTTGTCGCCCGGTTTTAATCCGTACTGATTGCGCAGATCGGCAGGAATTACTAACCTGCCAAGCTCATCAATTTGTCTGCAAATCTTGATTTCCATTAAATTATGTCCTCATTTCTTTTATATTTTGGGGTTGTTATACGTGTTGTAAGCGCATCATACCGCATTTCATTTGTCGAAATAACTCTTCCGTGACTGTGTGGTTCTTTTCCAATCGCATTCATTTTATACCGCCAAAATTATTTAATACCACAAATATGATAACACTTTGTTTGTATAAAGTCAAGAGAAAATTCATTATAATGTTATCATAATGTTTTCGAGGTGTTATTATGGCTACGAGTAAAATACAGACCGGTATAAGATTTGAGCCCGAATTGCTTTATAAAATTTCTCAGGTCGCAAAGAAAAATAAGCGCTCGCTCAACGCTCAGCTTGAGTTCTTAGCTCAAAGCTGCGTAGAGGAATACGAAAAAGAAAACGGTGAAATTCCGATAGATGAAAATGAAATTTACAATAAATAAGAGAAGATAAAAGAAGATGCTATGTAGAAATCCGGAATTGGAGAATCTATATAGCATCTTTTTATTACAAAGAATCTATAAATCTGCAAGCTGCAAGTGCTGCAACTGCGCCGTCTGCTGTCGCTGTCGTCACCTGACGGATGGTTTTCGTGCGGCAGTCACCTGCCACGAAAATTCCCTCGGGCGCGCCCTTTGGCAAGCAGTCCTCTCCGGCTTCAATATAGCCCCAGTCGTTTATGCTTGTAACGCTTTTAAAGGGCTCGTTTTCGGGTTTTTGACCTATTGCAACGAAAATGCCGTCAACGAAAAGCTCGCTTTCCTTACCGGTTTCGGTATTTTTAATCCTGATTCCGCGGAACGTGCCCTCACCGATAATATCCGTAACTACAGTTGAGAACATAACCTCAATGTTCCCACGCTTGTAAAGCCGTGTAGCAAGATTTTTCTCACCCGTAAAATACGCAAGGTTTTGTATAACGTAAACCTTCTCGCATCCGTCTGAAAGAAGCTGGGCCTCTTGAAGAGCGGTGTTTCCTCCGCCGATTATTGCAACCGACTTTCCCTTATAGAAAGCGCCGTCACAAACCGCGCAATAGGAAACGCCCTCACCCGTGTAGAGTTCTTCGTTAGGCAGTCCGAGCGTTCTGTGCTTAGAGCCCGCCGCAATAATAACGCTTTTAGAAACGTAGCTTGCGCCCTCGCACATAACGGTATAATTGCCGGGCTCACCTGTGACCGAAGTAACCGTATCAAGCTCAATGTCAGCCCCCTGAGTAATAACCTGCTCAAGAAGCTTTTCACCGAGCTCGCTTCCGCTGACCTCAACGAAGCCGGGATAATTTTCAACTCTCGGTGAATGAGTTATCTGTCCGCCAAATCCGTTTTTCTCTATAACGAGAACGCTCTTCTCAGCCCGCCGCGCATAAAGCGCGGCGGTAAGACCTGCAGGCCCTGAGCCTACAACTATGATGTCATACATTATTTTTTAATCCCCTCGGTGAATGCCTTAATGTTTGAAAGATTAGCGTACTTTTCAAACTTGCCGCCCGAAGCTATAACAAGCGTGGGCGCTTGCTTGATTTCATACCTTGCAACGAGGTCCGGGTTGTCGTTAGCCATCAGCTTCTCATAAGCAATGCCCGCTTTGTCAAGGAACATAGCCGCTGCCTTGCAGTTGGGGCAGGTTGGTGTTGCAAAAAGGATTGCCTTTGCCTCATCACACGCGCAAACCTCTGCCGCCGGCTCGTCGGTTACGGGAGCGGTGCGGTCGATGTAGGTCTTGCCGGTCAGCTTTTCCTGAGAGTAAACCTTTCTCTCCTTGTATTCCTGTGTCTTACCGTCGTTCCAGTTCTGAACGGGGCGGTAGTAACCGGTAATACGGCTGTAAACCTCGGTCTTCTCACCGCATTCGGGGCAAACGTAAACCTCGCCTGCGATATATCCGTGGTTCTTACAAACTGTGTAAGTGGGGGAGATTGAGTAGTAGGGGAGTCTGTAGTTATCTGCAATGGTACGAACAAGATTTGCAGCACTCTTCCAGCTCGGCAGCTTCTCGCCAAGGTATGCGTGGAATACCGTTCCGGAGGTGTAAAGGGTGTGAAGCTCGTCTTGCATATCAAGAGCCTCGAAAATATCGTCGGTGTATCCAACGGGAAGATGCGAGGAGTTGGTGTAATAAGGAGTGCTTCCCTTAGTCTTATCTGTAGCGGTTACAATGTCGGGGTAGAATTTCTTATCGTGCTTTGCAAGACGGTAGGAGGTAGACTCAGCAGGCGTTGCTTCAAGATTGTAAAGGTCGCCGTACTTCTCCTGATAGTCGGAAAGACGCTCGCGCATATGATTGAGAACGTTCTTTGTGAACTCGCGGGTTTCAGCCTGTGTCATATCCTTTCTGAGCCACTTAGCGTTAAGTCCCGCCTCGTTCATACCGACAAGACCGATAGTAGAGAAGTGGTTAGCGAACGTGCCAAGGTAACGCTGAGTATAGGGATAAAGTCCCTCGTCAAGCAGCTTTGTAATAACCTCGCGCTTAATCTTAAGTGAACGCGCGGAGATATCGAGGAGCTTGTCAAGTCGGTTATAGAAATCGAACTCGTCTGTCGCAAGATAAGCGATTCTCGGCATATTAATGGTAACGACGCCGATAGAGCCGGTGCTCTCGCCGCTTCCGAAGAAGCCGCCGGACTTCTTTCTGAGCTCGCGAAGGTCAAGACGGAGTCTGCAGCACATTGAGCGAACGTCGCTCGGCTCCATATCCGAGTTGATGTAGTTTGAGAAATAGGGAGTTCCGTATTTTGCGGTCATCTCAAAGAGAAGCTTGTTGTTCTCGGTTTCCGACCAGTCAAAGTCCCTTGTTATCGAGTAAGTGGGGATGGGATACTGGAATCCGCGGCCGTTAGCGTCACCCTCAATCATAGTTTCGATAAACGCCTTGTTAATCATATCCATCTCGGCCTTGCAGTCCTTGTACTTGAAGGGCATCTCCTTGCCACCGACAATGGCGTTAAGCTCCGCAAGGTCATTGGGAACGGTCCAGTCAAGAGTTATATTCGAGAAGGGAGCCTGAGTACCCCAGCGCGACGGAGTGTTTACACCGTAAACGAAGGATTCAATGCATTTTTTAACAGCATCGTAAGAAAGGTTGTCAACCTTAACGAAGGGCGCAAGGTACGTATCAAATGAGGAGAACGCCTGAGCGCCCGCCCACTCGTTCTGCATAATACCAAGGAAGTTTACCATCTGGTTGCAGAGCGTTGCAAGGTGCTTTGCGGGAGCTGAGGTTATCTTACCCGTAACTCCGCCAAGGCCCTCTTGAATAAGCTGCTTTAAGGACCAGCCCGCGCAGTAACCGGTAAGCATTGAAAGGTCGTGAATATGGATATCCGCGTTTCTGTGAGCGTTTGCAATCTCGTCGTCGTAAACCTCGGAGAGCCAGTAGTTAGCCGTGATAGCTCCGGAGTTTGAAAGAATAAGTCCGCCGACCGAGTAGGTAACGGTAGAGTTTTCCTTAACTCTCCAGTCGGAAATCTTAACGTAATTATCTACTATCTCCTTATAGTCAAGAATAGTGGATTTAACGTCCCTCATCTTCTCGTGCTGACGGCGGTAGATGATGTAAGCCTTGGCTACGTCCTCATAGCCTGCCTGGCTGAGAACTGCCTCAACGCTGTCCTGAATATCCTCAACGGAAATAATGTGATTTTTGATTTTTGGCTCGAAATTTGCGGTAACCTTGAGCGCGAGAAAGTCGATGACGTCCTGGTTGTAATCTCTTTCCTGAGCGTCGAAAGCAAGAGATATAGCCTTGGAAATCTTCTTTATATCGAACTCAATTATTTTACCGTCGCGTTTCATTACTGAATACATAAAAAAGTTCCTCCTGTTGTAAAAAATCGAATTTCGCAGTACATATAGTATAGTACATCCGAATCGATTTGTCAACAGGAGAAACACAAAATATTGATTTTTTTGAAAAAATAGCACAATATATAGTAGTGCTACCCCCTTATTTGTGCATTTGGAACAGTGCCTTTCAGCAGTTTCAACAAATACTTGGTTTCGTTTTGGTCATATCCGCTAAAACCTGGCAAAATTAAGTCGCCGGAGTCGGCAAAGGTTTGTAAAAAATATTTTGGGGCGCCCGCAATCCACCTGCCGATGCCCAAAATCTCAGCCTCGGAGTGAAGCTCGCGGACAAGCGTTGTTCTGAATTCAAAATCTACCGCTCCGCTCATTAGAAATTCCACGCTATCGCAAACGGGAGAAATATCGAGATTTTCTATTCCGACAGCCCGCTCATACCCCTCCTTTGAGCTTTTTATATCCATAGCCACGTAATCGACGAGCCCATCACCGACAGCTTTTTTTAAGACGTCGGGGCGGTATCCGTTTGTATCAAGCTTAACGCAAAAGCCCATTTTCTTAATATTATATAAGAAAGGAAGAATATCCGGCATAAGCGTCGGCTCTCCGCCGCTTACGCATACCCCCTCAAGCATACCGCGCCTTTTATTAAGGAAGGAGAAAAAATCATCCTCGGCGAGCGTTGCGCTCTCCTTTAACCTCTCTCCGATAACGAGTGAGGCGTTATGGCAAAACGGGCACCTGAAGTTGCATCCGCCAACAAACACCGTGCAAGCTATTTTACCGGGGTAATCAAGAAGGGTTAATTTTTGAAGTCCCTTAATAAGCATAAAAATCTCCATTCTGCCGCCGCAGGCGGCCTACGGGCTCATAGCGTAAATATCATAACGAGCTCATTACGCCGTCCCCCAAAACAAATGTAGTAATACTATTTTAGCACATATTCCGTTATATTTCAAGTCGCAAAATTTATCGAAACGGGGTGCTTAATTTACGCTCCGCGGGTAATACTACATAAGGGTGGATAATAAACCCGTTATTCACCGATAAGACAAGCTCGGGGGTATTTATGCGAATTAACAAGGTTGAAATCTGCGGAGTAGATACATCTAAGCTTAAAACACTGTCAGAAGAACGGAAACGCGAGCTTTTGAAGCTTTCCAAGGCGGGAGACCTCGCAGCAAGGGAAGAGCTTATAATAGGAAACCTCAGGCTCGTATTAAGCGTCATTCAAAGATTTAATCCCAAAAACGACAGCGCAAACGATCTTTTTCAGGTAGGCTGTATAGGACTTATAAAATCAATAGATAATTTCAATCTTGATTTCGACGTTAAATTTTCAACCTACGCTGTAGCAATGATAATAGGAGAGGTAAGACGCTACCAGCGAGATAACAATTCGGTAAGAATATCCCGTTCCATAAGGGATCTCGCATATCGCGCCCTTCAGGTAAAGGAGGAAATATCCCGCACCGAGCAAAGAGAAGCAACGATAAGAGAGATAGCCGAGCGCCTCGGCGAAAGCGAAAAGAGCATCGGCGCGGCAATGGAAGCGATAGTAGAGCCGGTATCGCTCTACGACTCGGCGTATAACGACGGCGAGGACTCGGTATACGTTATAGACAAGCTGACCCAAGACGGCAACACCGGTGACGATTGGGTGGAAAGCATCAGCCTTAAGGATGCGCTGAGGCGGCTTAACGAGAGGGAGCTTGGAATTATAACCAGACGGTTCTATAAAGGCAAAACGCAAATGGAAATAGCCGAGGAGATAGGCATATCTCAAGCGCAGGTCTCGCGTCTTGAAAAGGGCGCAATAGACAAGCTTAGAAAGTATATGCAGTAAAAATCAGGTTGCAAGATAGGGCGTGGGCATTGTTGTCGGCGCCCTTTCCGTCTTTGTTGCATAATCCGTTTTTGCGACAAATATAGAGTTGACAAAGCCCCGTGCGTGTGATAAAATAACTACAAATAACGGAGGATTTTATAATGAAATCTGTATTCAAAAAAATAGTGCTTGGAATACTGTCAGCAGTGATGGCTTTTGCCTGTGTGTCCTGCAGCTCTCTATTCATTCCCAAAGATGTGACGGGCGTGTATGGCAATATCGATGAAAAGGGCTTTGGCTATACGTACGTTTTTGAGGGAGATACCGTTAAGTATTCTCTTTGGAATAACGGTGTCGAGGAAGTAAAAATGCAGGGAACGTATGAAATAAAAGGCGGAAAGATTAAGCTTATAAGCGACGAATATTTTGACGGCTGTGTCAGCGAAGACGGAAAATACGTAGCCAGCAAGGATATTTCTATTGAAACTGATGAAAACGGAAACGAACAATTAAAAATAGGCATAAACTCCTTTGGTAAAATGGAAGAGGAGGACTTGCCCATAAATCCTGAAAACCCGGAGAATCCGGAAGAAAATCCCGAAAATCCCGAAAACCCTGAGGAAGACCCGGACCCCAACAACCCGAACAACAGTAACGAAAACACAACCGCCACAGTAACGATGTCTGATTTTAAAACGGCTCTTATTAACGCATCCAAGACCGAAAACGCGAATTTCGAGGCTTCTTACTCGCTAAACGAGGAGCATAAAGAGGGAAGCAGAACCGAGAGGATTGAGTACTATATGCAAATCAAGGCAAAAGGTACAGACAGATACCTCAAATTTACAATCAGCTCGCGCGATAGTGATGGCGGAAACACTCACAGTGACGTACAGACGGTGGAGCTGTGGTCTGTGAGTGGCACAACCTACATAAAAACCGAATATGAGCAGAGGGTCAACAACACGACGGTACCTAAACAAACGAATACTGCAAAGGCATCGGGTCAGACATTTAATGCCGTTTGCGAAAATCTTGGATTCCCGACAGCAGCGGTTCTTGACTCGCCAAGCACTCTGAACGGCCTTTTGACCGACACGGGAGCCTTGCTTGAAAATAAAAACGGCACAACCGAGTACACACTGGACTGCACCGGCAAATCCGATGCGCTCGACGCCCTTTACAGAATGTCAAAGGCGTTTGCCGTAAAGATTCTTTCTGATAAATTTGATGACGCAGAGGTTGACTATTCGGTTAGTTCAAGCTCCGGACTTTCTGTTACATATACGGCAAGCTTTTCCGAGCCGACGCGCAACTCAAGTGTGAACGGCGCTGTTAATTTCAAAACCACAAATCCCACGATTACAGTACCGAGCGACGTCAGCTCGGCAGAGGACGTGGGTGCGGGGTATAAGAGCTGGTACTCAAGCCTTGACCTTCCGCACAGGTAAGATTACAAAAAATAACACAAACCACTTGATTTGTGCATCAGTCTGTGATAAAATAATGTGTATCACCAAATAAATTAAAAAAGGAGAAAGACAATGGAAAAGAAAAAGAGCATCAAAAAGTATTTTACCTTGGGCTTTTTTGCAGTTGCTGTAATCGCGATTGTCTTGGCAATCGTTGCAACGCCTACCAAATTCTACACTAATGAGCGTGAAGACGGAAACTATGACCTTGAATTAGGCTTTGTTAACAGAGTTTCAAGCAAGGTTAAGGTTCCCGCAGAATACGACGGCAAAAAGGTAACGTCTTTCCTCGTTGAAGCATATTACAACGACGATACCGCCTTTAATAAGGTTAAGACGATTATTCTCGAAGAAGGCCTTGAGGAAATCAACTTAAAGCTTCTTTCTACATGCCCCAATCTTGAAAAGATAGAGCTCCCCTCCACCATCAAAGCCGTATATGGCACAATCTCTAACTCTGTTGAGGTTGTTATTGCAGAGGGCGCTGAGTTAGAGCTTAAGACCGGCTGCTTTATCAACACGAAGACAATGACCGTTACAGGTTCTCAGGATTACGCAGTAATTCCCGATGGCGTTAAGGTTATCGGCGAGGGTGCGTTCCAGGGCACAAAGCTTAAAACTATCAACATTCCGGCATCTGTTGAAAATATCGGAGATTACGCATTCTCAGGCGTTGAGGTTGAGGAGTCCTTTGAGCTTACCCTTGGCGCAAACCTTAAATACGTTGGATATTCCGCATTTGCTTCCGCAATGACGATAGACAAGGTTACCATTTCTACTAACATTCCTCTTTCCAAGGGACTTTTCGGCAGCTACAAGTCAGACGGCGCGAAAATTAAAAACCTCATTTGTGACGTACAGCCCAACGTTGTTGAAAGCATTACCGACGAAGAGCCTACCCGTTCTCGCTTTGTACTTTCCTCGCTTAACAACGATGTTGCTCCTTACATATACTTGAAGGATGGCGTTGTAATATACAATACTAAGGGAAAGATTTCCATGTTGAAATATAAGCAGCTTAGCGAAAGCGACCTTGAAGGCTACAAGAGGTACACAACCGCTGAAACTATCGACAACGAGGAGGCGTATGAACTGCTTTCATTCCAGTGGTCTACAAGCGATTATTAATTTAATATAGTCAATAGTAAAAAGAGGGTTGCCGCGTAGCGTGAATACTCCGCGTGGAGTATTCACGCTACAACTATGATTACCCTGAGGGTAAGTTATGAGTTGTAAAATGCTTCGCACTGTTATGATTGGTTTTGCCAAGCTCATAACGGTGAGCAAAGCAAGCCTCATAACTTCTAAACTGAAAACCAACAGAAAAAGAGCAGACACGATTTGTGTTTGCTCTTTCTGCTTGTATAGGGGTTGGTGCCCAGCGCATACCGCATTTGTCCGGACAAATGCGGTGCTTACACCTTGTTCAAAGTGTAATTTCTCCGTTAAGAACATCACTCAGCGGCAACCCTCTTTTTGTATTAAAATTATAGATACTGTTTCGCGAAAAATCGCAATTCAAGCTGAATTCGCGGTCGTATATGATTAAAGGTTTAACTGGGGTATAGGATACTTATAGCTTCGTTCATACGCCAGTCCTATTTCGAGCACACCGAGGTCATCTCCTCTTGCACCCATAATCATAAGTCCTATAGGAAGATTGTTTTTTGTAAGTCCTGCAGGAACCGAAAGCGCTGGCGCGCCGGTTACGTTGGCAAGCCTTGTGTGATAGGTTGCCATAGGTTTGCCGTCTTCGACTCTGCCGCGAGTAGTGATGCTCCAGGGCGAGCCGAGTCCTATGTCGAATGGCTCAATAGGGCAGGTAGGCACAAGCACGGCGTCAAGCTCCTTCATAAGCGTGTCCCAGCCGGCAATAATTTGCTCGCGGTATTTTCTTGAGGTAATATACTCCTCTTCCGTTACGGCAAGCCCTATTTCAATGCGGGGTGGAATATCCTTTTGATATAATTCCTTCTTTGAGGGATACCACCTTCTGTGGCTATCTGCCGCTTCCTTGAACATTATGTTGGTTGAGCCCTCCGTGATGAAATCTATGAATGGGACGGTCACCTCTCTTACTTCTCCTCCGAGAGCCTTTATCCTATCTATCGCCTCATAAAAGACTCTTTCTGCTTCATAGTCGGTTTTGTCAAAGAAGAAGGTTTTCGGAATTCCGAATACCTTTCCTGAAAGGTCCTTTTTATTCTTAATCGAGTTGTATATATTCGTGGGGGAACCCTTTATGGCATAGGGACAGGGGTCCTTTTCATCCGTACCAGTTATTGTATCAAGAGTAATGGCAACGTCGGCAACGCTTCTGCATATAGGTCCCAGGTGGTCCATAGTAGGACTCATTTGAATAATACCGTAGGTGCTGACAAGTCCGATGCTTGGCTTAAAGCCAACAACACCGCACATAGCCGCGGGAATACGGATAGAGCCTCCCGAATCCGCGCCCATACTGACGAACGCCATACCGCTTGCCACCGCAACGGCAGAGCCACCGGAAGAGCCACCGGAGATTTTCTTCGGGTTCCATGGGTTTCTCGCAGGACCAAAATAAGACTCTTCATTTGTCGGTCCGAATGCAAATTCGGTAGTATTCGTCTTTCCGAGATTGATAGCACCAGCATCTAAAAATCTATCCACCACAGTTGCATTATAGCTCGGAACAAAGTCAAGCAATACTTGGGAGCAGGCAGTGGTAGGCATATTTTTTGTGTAGTATAAATCCTTGAACGAAATGGGAATACCGTGAAGTCTGCCTCTGTAATTACCGTGTGAAATTTCTTCCTCTGCCGCCTTTGCTGACCTAAGCGACTCCTCCGTCGCGGTATAAACGTAAGCGTTTAACACGGGGTTGTGTTTTTCTATATTTTCAAGACAGTCACGGGTTAAATCCACGGGAGAAATTTCGCGTTTTTCTATAAGAGCAGAAACCTCTTCCAACGTCATAAATGCAAGCTTATTCACTGTCATATACCCCGTGCTTTTCTTCGGCAAGCTCTTTTGTTATGCGGAGAAACCTATCAATGTCATCCGTTCCGTGACAATGCAGAGGAGAAACTCTTATTGCTCCCGTCAAGCCAAGCGCCTCGACGATACGCTTTGAGTAGATACTGGAGACGATTCGCTCGTATACCGTCACGCCGCGTCTTTGATATTCTTTTACGCACTCGGTAAAATCATATCCGTCAATACCTATTGCGGAAATAAGGTCGCGGCTTGTTATATCGTCCGTATCTACGTAAACGGTTACGCCGGGAATATGTCTTAAGCCGGGAACCTCATCCGTTCCCTCAAGCATTCTGTAGAGCAGGGCTCTTTCGTGAAGGTGTATGCGGCGCATGCCCTCGGTATAAAGAGTCTTGCGGTCTGCGTCACCAATAAAATGCTTGCCGATGTCGCATACGTAATTTATAATTTCCAAAGCGGCTGCAAAATTTCCCGGTGCGGTTGTGCCAAGAGCAAACACTTTTTGGTCCTTTGCAATAAGCTTGCGGTGGGGAAGGGCTGCAACTCTGTCGGATACGTAAGCAAATCCGCATCCGCGAATGCCGAAGAACTTATAAGGAGCGAAATTCATTCCGTCAATCCCAAGCTTCTCAACGTCCATAATGCAGTGGGGCGCGTGCTGTACTGCGTCCGATATTATGTAAAGGTCAGGCTTTATCTCTCTTGCTTTCTTTACTATGGTTTCAATGTCCATAATATTTCCGGAAATGTTGGAAGCAGACATAATGCTTAAAAGGCAGGTATCCTTGTCTACGTATTTCACTACCTCGTCAGGATCAATACCGCCCGTCTTCTGATTTGCCGGAACAACTCGCATTTCCTTGCCGGTTTTCTTGCAGAAAAACTCAATAGCGTCAAATGCGGAGGGGTGCTCAAGAGAAGAAACGACAGCGTTAGTTCCCGGGATGTTTTCCATAATAATCTCTACCATGTGGAACATGGTTTGTGAAGCTGTCAGTTCGGTCATAAGAGCACCGCTTTTAGCGCCGAACATAATTTCCATTATATCCTTAGTACCCTGTGAAACAACGCTCTGAAGATATACGGAACGGTCGTGCACGCGTTCCGGGCAGTCGGGGAATGCCTCTAAAGCAGACTTTGCCTCCACGCATTTTTTCAAGCGAAGAGAACCGCCGGAGTTTTCAAAAAACAGCCTTTCACCGTGCTCCGGGTCAAAATCTGCGTAATAAAATTTTTCTTTTAATTCTTTTTGTAGCTTTTCGTCAAAAAGAAGACCGTTTTGATAATTCATTTATTTACCTCTCTAAAAATTTTTATATATCTTTTTCAAGAAACATCAGATAAAGCTCTTTGAGATTTGTCAGGTAGTCGTCCCACTCGTTTGGATTTATAAATGGATTTTGATTCGGATTATCAAGCATCTTACTGCGCTTTTCCAGGGTAAAATTCTGTGCAGGATGATTTCCGAGTGCAATATCTACTTTCATTCCTTTGAGTTTATCTATTGTTTTTAGAAAATCGTCACGTAAGGTTAAAGGCAGATTGTATTTTTTTAAAAAATCCTTATATAAGGTTAAAAAGCCGATTCCACCAAAATAACCCACCCGATATGTTTGTGCTTTGTCGGCAACATCAAAGAAAAATGATGTTGTTCCCGGAGAATGTCCCGGTGATAAAACGCATTTTACAGACGTATTACCAAGCTTCAAAATGTCACCATCTTCAAATTTATGGTCAATTATCGGCAATGTTGCAAAAGGGTTTGGATTCATATCAAGCAGTCCTGCCCGAGGATTTTTTTGAAGCATTTCTGTGTCGGCGCTGCTCATAAATGTTTTACATCCATAAAGCGCGCGGAATTCGTTTGCAGCACCAAAATGGTCAAAATGTCCATGGGATAGAATCAGATATTTTATGTCCTTAGGATTAAAGCCCGCCTCCCAGATAGATTGAACCAGTAAGTGTATTGTATGCTGAAATCCCGCATCGAACAATATCAGCCCATCGCCTGTATCTACAATGTGGGCGCACACACGCTTGTCGCCTACATAATATAAATTATTGACAATACGAAAGGGCTTTATATACGCCTGGCTTGGGTTTGTGTAAAAATCCACATGGGTTTCGGCGAGGTATTTTTCCAGATCAGCGTACTTTTTGTTATACCTACCCAGATCAAATTCATTTTTCAGTGTATCAGCCATTTTTCTTTCTCCAAGAGTGGGGGGAAGGGATAGTTACAAGTTCAATAAACGCATCCAATATACGACTGTTACTCATACGTTTAACATGTCCGGTTTTTTCTTCTTCCAAATTCCATCTAACTCTGTAAATATAAATTGAAAAATCGAATATATTAGTCCTGCCAACAGAGCGCGAAGGCGGAAAATACTATGCTGCCCTTATGTAAAACCGACTCATCAACGTCAAATTTCGGATGGTGCAGGGGATATGATATTCCGCGAGGCTCTGTGTGCAACTTGAAATACACCGCAGGAACAAGACTTGCAAAACGGGCAAAATCTTCGCCTATAAGCTCTCTGTCTTTGAGTGTCACGCACGTTCTTTCCGGGTATGTAGAATTCGTGCTGTTGCAAAAACGCACGTAAAGATTTTCTTCTATATCGGTTGCCATCAAATCTATCGTAGTCGTTATTTCGACCTTTCCGCCAAAGGTCTTCGCGGAGTCGTTTATAATATCAACTATAGCTTTCTTCATTGAGTCGTGCTCTTTTTTGTCAAATGCTCTGATAGAGCCCGAAATAGTACAGGTATCGGGAATAATATTGTTTCTCACACCGCCGTGTATCATTGAAACGGCATTCACCGCACCAGACTTTTTTTCAAGAGCGGCTATGTTTGATACTGCAAGAGCCGCCATATATACGGGGTTTTTCGCTTCGTTTGAGAGGCAGATGTGCGACTGTTCGCCAAAGAAGGTCGCCTCGTAAGCGTAAATATTTGCGGAAATCGGCTCTCGTGTCACAAGAATATCTCCGGGAATATAATCTTTGTCAGGAGTGGGGTGATTATGTAAGGCAATAATCGCATCAACCTTCGGATTTTCAAGAGCGCCGTCGGAAATCATAAGCTTCGCTCCGCCGTCCCCTTCCTCGTATGGCTGAAAGATAAATTTCACACAGCCTTTTAGTTTGTGACGGTTTTCCACAAGGAGTTTTGCAGCTCCGAGTGCCATAGCCGTATGGCTGTCGTGTCCGCAGGCGTGCATGTTGTCGTTCCTTGAGGCAAAGTGAAGTCCGGTTTCTTCCTTTATTGGAAGTCCGTCACAATCGGCGCGGATAGCTAAGCATTTCCCGGGCAGCTCACCTTGAATGACAGCGCACACACCGTGCCCACCTACGTGGGAACGTATATCGGTTACCCCGATTTCCCGTAAAAATTCCAGTATCAACGCTTCCGTTTTCGGAGTGTCCATTCGAAGCTCGGGAACGCTGTGGAGCGCACGACGCCAACGAACTATATCACTGTGAATTTCGCCTCCGCGTTTGCGTAGGCTCGCAATCGTCTGATTGTTCATATATGCCCCTTTTTGCACTTTAATATTGACATTATTATAATATATTATTTTGGAAATAAAAATTGCAAAATCTGCAAATTATATTGTAAAAACTGCAAATATGTGATATACTTAAGCTATGAGTAACTATATTGAACGCAAATTGAACTATAACGGAATTGCTTTTCAACTGACCGATAAGCCCGCGCTTGATGAACGTGAAATTCATACATATCACGAAATTCTTTATTTTATTGAAGGGGAGGCTGAGCTGTTGACCGAAAACAGCCGGCGTGAGCTTGTTAACGGTTCGCTGTTGATTATTCCAAGGGAAACCTACCATTTTGTCAGATTGCGTAACACGAATTTTCTTAGGCTCAAAATTTCCGTTCCAAAAAATCTTGAGAGGATTATTCCTCTTACCGACCTTATGGAAGGTTTTAGGGTAATAGAGCGCTTGCCCGAGGGCGTTCTTTTCGTCCTGAACAGGCTGATTCGCATTATGAATGATAAAGGCGGTGAAAAAAATCCCTTTTACGCATATGCGGTGCTTTTGATGCTTATTGTGGAGATTGATACCCATGTCGACGAAAGGGATAGCGGCATAACCGAGAAAGTTGGCGTTGTAACAAAAATAATACACTATATATCTCAAAATCTTGCCGGTGATTTGAGCACTGCAACCATTGCCGCTTCAATGAACATATCCGTTTCTGGATTAATTCACAGCTTCAAAAATGAGCTTGGAATCTCGCTTCACAGCTACATAACGCAAAGGCGGCTATTGTACGCGCACGAGCTGATATTGATGGGTCATAAGCCGTCAAAAATATATTTGGATTGCGGATATATGGAG
>JAZORD010000077.1:0-31168 GCA_045656445.1 Eubacteriales bacterium
GGTTCGGTTTCTGTGCAGAAAAATACACCAACCTGTGTGTTTGCCGTTGGTGCTTATTCGCTGTTGCGCTAAAAATCTTAAATAAATTGTGAATTTATACACAATTATAACACAAATATTTATAAAAAGCAATACCTTTTGGGTGATTTTGCACTAAAAAAAGGCATCGCTAGCATAAATAAGCAAGCGATGCCTTGAAAAATTTTTCAAATTTTGTTGCATTTTGGATAATTTTGTGTATTTACATATATTTCCTGTTAAGCCGTTGAACAAACAAAGTAGCAGGTTGAGTGTGACGATTGCAAATCATTTCATACGTCAAGCGAAATTATATCCTCGACGCTCTCCCGTCTTACTGCGAGGTATGAGCTTCCGCTTGCTAGCATAACGACCGGGGGGCGCGGAATTCTGTTATAGTTTGATGCCATCGAATAGTGATATGCGCCGGTGGTAAGACAGGCAATAAGGTCACCGCGGGAAATTTTTGTAGGCATATTTACGTTTTCTTGGAGTATATCTCCGCTTTCGCAGCATCTGCCGACAACGGATACCTTTTCAGTTTCTTCACCGGCAAAGGCGTCAACCGTAAGGATGGTATACGGCGAGCCGTACAAGGCGAATCTGGGATTATCCGTCATTCCGCCATCAACTGAAACGTAGGTTTTATAACCGGGTATTCTTTTGACCGTTCCAACGGTATACACCGTTAGTCCGGCATCTGCAACGATGCTTCGTCCCGGCTCAAAGGAGATTTCCGGGAGTGTGATACCAAGCTTTTCAGCGTGATTTTTCATAAATTCGGCAACCTCTCTGATATTTGCAGCTATATCGATTTCGGGTTGCTCTGCTATATATCTTACGCCGTAGCCGCCGCCTATGTCCAGCTCGTCAGCCATATAGCCGAGATTTCTATATACGTGTGCGACAAAATCCAGCATAACCGCCGAGGCTCTCGTGTAAACGTCGGAATCAAAGACTTGCGAGCCGACGTGGCAATGGAAGCCTTTAAGGTTGATATGGGGGAGAGAAAGCGCCGTGCGTGTGATTTCCTCTGCCTGCCCGGTTTCAATCGCTGAGCCGAATTTTGAGTCAACCTTGCCCGTTGCAACGGCGTCATAGGTATGCGGGTCAATACCCGGCGTAAGACGGAGAAGGACGCGCTGCAAAATTGCACGGTCGGCTGCTATACGCTCTATCGCGTAAAGCTCCTCCTCATTATCCACAACGAAATAGCCGATGCCGCGGTCAACAGCGTACTCTATATCGGCGTCGGTTTTGTTGTTCGAGTGAAAGTAGGCCTTATCAAGCGGAAATCCCGCAGCTTCAGCGGTGCGTATCTCCCCCGAGGAAACGACGTCAATACCCATTCCCTCTTCCTTCATTATCTCGTAAAGGCGCTTAAAGGAAGCCGCCTTTGAAGCGTAAAGAACTCTGCCCCTGCCGTCAAACGCCTCTGCAACAGCGTTGAGATAGGTGCGGCATCTTTCGCGCACCCGCTCCTCGTCGTAGAGATATAGGGGCGTGCCGTATTTTTGGGCGAGGGCTGTCAAGGACATACCTGCAAAGCAGAGCTCTCCTGCCTCATCCCTTGTTATGTTTTCACAAATAAATTCCTGTTTTTCTCTTGTAATTAACATCTTTTCCTCGTATATATAGGGCGTTAAGAATCAAAGCATTTTTGCTCGAAGCTCTTCGGAAGAAAGCGGAGAAATATCACACGGGGCAATATCAAAAACCGTTTTGCAGCCAAAAGAACCGCGTTCGCAAAGTCTTGCGACAGCGCGTGCGTAAGCAACAATTACGCTTGCAGTAAACTCAGGGTTTGAATCAAGCCTTAAGCTAAACTCGACCGTGTGCGTGTTTTCTGCGTCAAAGCCGGTTTTGCCGTTGCGGATAACCGAACCGCCGTGCGGCATTCCACCGTGTTTTTCACGGAGCTCCTCTAGTGTAATAAATGTTACAGTAGTATCGTAATCAGCAAAATAGTTCGGCATATTTTTAATTTCTGCCTCAATGCGCGCAGTGTCAGCGCCTTCCTTAGCTACGACGTAGCATTCTCTTTTATGCTTTTCCCTCGTTGTGAGCTCAGGTGAGCTGCCTGCTCTGACACCGGAAAGCGCCTCCGGGACAGGAACGGTATACTGGCGGGCGTCAAGCACGCCCTCAATTCTTCTGATAGCGTCGGAATGTCCTTGGCTTATACCTCTTCCCCAGAAGGTGTAATCATTGCCAAAGGGCAAAACAGAAGAAGCGTAAAGCCTTGCAATAGAGAAAAGTCCGGGGTCCCAGCCTGCCGAAATCAGAGCCACGTGACCGGACTCTCTTGCCGCCTCATCCACCGCGACAAAATGCTGTGGGATTTTAGCGTGGGTATCAAAGCTGTCTATAACGTTGAAATGCTTTGCAAGCTGCGGGGTCATTTCGGGAAGGTCGGTGGCGCTTCCGCCGCAAAGAATGAGCACGTCGATTTTTCCTTCGAATTCATACACGCGCTCTGCGGAATAAACCGGAACTCCAAGCGTTGTTTTCACGCTTTCCGGAGCACGACGGGTAAAGACTGCAACAAGCTCTGCGTCGGGGTGATACTTAGTAGCGCATTCAACTCCTCTGCCGAGATTGCCGTAACCGTAAATAGCAATTTTCATATAGTATCCGTTCTGCCGCGCTTTGCGGCCAAGTTGGTATTGTTTTTCAAAAAATCGGTTTTAAACCGACACGGGTGCATCTTTTTTGACCTCACCCTTGACAAGACTCTTCATATCGTATAGTCCCGGCTCGCACTTAACTAAAAACGCCGCAGCAGCAAGCGCTCCCTCGGCAAACAACGCGCGGCTGTGCGCCTCGTGCTTCAAGGTTATCGTCTGATTCTGCGTTCCCACAATGACCTCGTGCTCGCCCACGATATTGCCCATGCGTATAGCGTGTATTCCTATTTCCTCAGGTGTTCTTTTTCCCTGCCCGCTTCTTCCGCAGTTTGCATAGGAATCGGGTCTTACCTCGCATATTGCGTTAGCTATCATAAGCGCCGTACCGCTCGGAGCATCGAGCTTTCTGTCGTGATGCTTTTCTATTATTTCTATCTGCGCTTCGGGAATTGCCGCAGCCGCATTTTGAGCGAGCTCCACAAGGAGCGCAACGCCAAGCGACATATTTGCTGAGAAAAATACCGGTATTTCTGCGGACGCCTCACGGATTTTTTCGACCTCTTCAGGCGTGTGACCTGTCGTGGCTACAACCGTGGGTATGGAATTTTCAACGGCAAAATCAAGAAGGTCGCCAACGCAGGAATGATGAGAAAAATCAACTATACAGTCAACGTTATTAAGAGAGATTATTTCCTTTACGCTTCGTGCTACAGTTGGTGCCTCTCCTCCTACGGAGTTGGGGTCAACTCCTACTACAAGCCTCGCTCCGCGATATCCGCCTTCGCATAGCTTTACAACCTCTCTGCCCATATAGCCGCATATTCCGTTAAGAAGTATATTCATACGATTCACCTATCAGATAAGATTTTGTTTCTTCATCAGTGAAAGAAGCTTTTCTTCATTAGCCCCCTCCATAACCGTTAAGGGAAGTCTGACGTAATTTTCACAGTATCCCATAGCAGCGACAGCCGCCTTTGCCGGAATAGGGTTAACCTCACAGAAGAGCGCGTTGACAAGAGGAAGAAGTTCAAGCTGAAGCCTTCTTGACTCTTCAATTTTACCGTCAAAGAAGAGCTTACACATATCACTGGTTGCCTTTGGCATTATATTCGAAAGAACCGAGATAACGCCTATGCCGCCAAGAGAAAGAACGGGTACTATCTGGTCGTCATTACCCGAATATATATCGATTTTATCTCCTGCAACAGCAGCAAGCTCTGCTATCTGAGAAATATTGCCGGATGCTTCCTTTATAGCGACGATATTAGGATGCTCTGCCAAAACGGCAACGCTCGCAGGAAGAAGGTTGCATCCCGTACGGCTGGGCACGTTATAAAGAATACAGGGCTTTGTAGAAGCATCGGCAATCGCCTTAAAGGATTCTATCATTCCCTTTTGGGTAGCTTTGTTATAATATGGGGTTACAAGAAGCACAGCGTCAGCTCCCGCCTCACAAGCAAATTGGGTAAGCTCAATTGCATAAGCCGTGTCGTTTGAGCCCGTGCCTGCAATAACAGGAACTCTGCCGGCAACCTTTTCAACACAAAACCTTATCGCATCCTTATGCTCTTTATCCGTAAGAGTAGAGCCCTCACCGGTCGTTCCTACAGCTACGATGGCATCGATTCCCTCGGCTATCTGCCATTCTATAAGCCTGCCGAAATTCTCATAATCTATCCCATCCTTCGTAATAGGAGTGACAATTGCGGTTGCAGCTCCGCGAAACACCGTTTTTTTCATAATATGTACCTCACAAAAAAATTATAAACAAAAAGAGATGGCAAAAACGAAAAGCCACCTCACGCAAGAATACAAAAGCACGCATTAAGATGATAGCTCTCCGCATACAAAGAAACACTTTGCATAAAACGACAACAGGGCGGATATTCTCCGATCTGCCAGCTAAGCGTTTGCCACAACGCCCGCTTCGGCACTCACGCCTTTCCCGTACGGCCTCGGCAGCCAAACTGGGTACGGTAATCTTCGAGAAGTGCACCTCTATCTTGTTTCCTATTGTATCACAGCAAAGCTGAAAATGTCAATACCTTCTTTAAATAAAAATAATAAAGGCTGATACGAACAGCGCAACACGCGGCGTAAAACAGCCTTTACCTTGTGAATATTAAAGCTTTTTGAGCGTTTCCATTACGTAATCGCCAAACTCCTTGCAGGTAGCTCCGCCGGCTCTTCCAGTAATGGTAAGCCTTTTTTCTTCAAACGAGCATATATCAAGAGCGCGCTCAAGCTTATCTGCCCTGTCCTGATATCCTATATGTGAAAGAAGCATAACCGAGGCGCGAAGCATCGACGATGGGTCTGCATACTCGCCTCTTCCCTCTCTGACCATTCTCGGAGCTGAGCCGTGTATGGCTTCAAACATAGCGTATTTTTTGCCTATATTAGCGCATCCGGCAGTGCCTACTCCGCCCTGAAACTCTGCGGCTTCATCGGAAATTATATCACCGTAGAGATTGGGAAGCAAAAGCACCTTGAAATCGCGGCGGCGCTTTTTGTCAATCAGCTTTGCCGTCATAATATCCGCATACCATTCGTCCGTTGTTATCTCGGGATAAAGCTTTGCGACCTTGTGACAGTCCTCAAGGAAATTTCCGTCCGTTGTCTTTATAACATTTGCCTTGGTTACAAGCGAAACCCTGTCAAGCCCATTCTTTCTCGCATAGTCGTACGCAAGACGCGCTATTCTGTCAGAGCCCTGCTTCGTTGTGACAGTAAAATCAACCGCAAGGTCATCGGTTACGTTAAAGCCCGACGAGCCTACCGCATATCCTCCTTCGGTGTTTTCTCTGAAAATGGTCCAGTTAATTCCCTCCTCGGGAACCTTAACGGGACGGATATTCGCAAAAAGGTCAAGAGCCTTACGCATTGCAACGTTGGCAGACTCGATATTAGGCATACCGTCACCCCTCTGCGGGGTGGTGGTAGGTCCTTTAAGAATTATATGGCAAGCCTTCAGCTCTGCCATTACGTCGTCCGGTATAGCCTTGCCTGCGGCTATTCTGTTTTCTATGGTAAGTCCGTCTATGGTTGTAAATGAAACTTTACCGCTAACAACGAGGTCGGCAAGTAAAAATTCAAGCACACGGCTCGCTTCTTTGGTAATAATCGGGCCGATGCCGTCGCCTCCGCAAACACCGATTTTTATAGTGTCAAGAGCTCCATAATCGGTAAAGTCCCCCTGAGCCTTCATATTTTCTACACGGGTGAGCTGCTCTTCAAGTATTTTTCTGAATTTGGCGCACGCTGCGTCAAGATTTTTTTCGTAACTGTTCATATAGTTATGATTTCCCTATCCATTTATTTTTAATTTGATTGATTTTTCATATAATTCAAGGTGCCTCCGGCGAGAAGAATTTCTCTCTGACGGGGCGTGAAGTTTAGCAAAAGCTCCACGCGTGCACCGTTTTTGTTATTAACGAGCACTGCTCTGTCGCTTTCTTTTATCGCTTCCCTAAAGTTTTCTATACAAAGCTCATCGCCCTCTGCAAGTCTCTCGTAATCCGATTCATCAGCAAGAGTCATAGGAACTATGCCAAAATTTATAAGATTGGCAATGTGTATTCTGGCAAAGCTTTTTGCAACCACCGCCTTTATACCAAGGTAAAGCGGAACGAGCGCTGCATGCTCACGCGAGGAGCCCTGACCGTAGTTTTGACCGCCCAGTATAATACCTCCGCCCTCACGTTTTGCACGCTCGGGAAAATCCTTATCGCAAACGGTAAAGCAGAATTCGGAGAGTTTGGGAACGTTTGAACGGTACGGCAAAACCTTAGTTCCTGCCGGCATTATGTGGTCGGTGGTAATGTTATCGCCTACCTTAAGTATGAGCTTTGATTTAAGATTCTCATCGGGAGCCTTACCTGTTGGAATCGGCTTTATGTTAGGTCCGCGCTCGACTACTATCTCCGGGGCCTCCTCCGCTGACGCCGGCATTTCTATCAGGTTATCATTAACCGTGAATACCTCGGGAATTTTAACCTTGGGTGCTTTTCCTAAGGTTGTGGGGTCTGTGAATACACCCGCAATGGCAGATGCCGCAGCAGTTTCGGGAGAAACGAGATAAACCTCTGCATCTGCCGTGCCGCTTCTGGCAAGGAAATTACGGTTGAAAGTACGAAGGCTGACACCTGCGGATTTGGGGGAAAATCCCATTCCTATGCAAGGACCGCAGGCGCACTCAAGAATTCTTGCGCCCGCAGATATCAAATCCGCAAGAGCTCCGCACTCAGCGAGCATAGTATATACCTGCTTTGAGCCGGGCGATATTGAAAGACTTACGTCGGGGTGTACGGTTTTTCCTTTAAGCATAGCAGCAACCGTCAGCATATCAAGCATCGAGGAATTAGTACAGGACCCAATGCAAACCTGATTGATTTTCATGCCGGCAAGATTTGACACGGGTCGAACGTTATCCGGGCTGTGCGGACACGCTGCAAGAGGTGTAAGCACCGACAAATCAATCGTATATTCCGCATCGTAGGCAGCGTCGGTGTCGGGTGATATTGCACGGAAAACATTCTCACGGCCTTCCGCTTTCAAAAATTCAAGCGTTACCTCGTCAGAGGGGAATATCGAGCTTGTTGCTCCAAGCTCAGCTCCCATATTCGTGATAGTGGCGCGCTGGGGAACAGAGAGCTTTTTTATTCCCTCTCCGCCGTATTCAATGATGGCTCCGACGCCACCCTTTACACCGAGAATTCTGAGCACCTCAAGGATTATATCCTTTGCTCCAACGCAATCAGGAAGCTCACCAATAAGATTTACACGTATTATCTTAGGCATAGTTATATAATAAGTTCCGCCGCCCATAGCCACCGCGACGTCAAGTCCGCCGGCGCCCATGCCAAGCATACCTATACCGCCGGCAGTAGGTGTGTGGCTGTCTGAGCCTATAAGCGTTTTTCCGGGTGCTCCGAAGCGCTCAAGGTGCACCTGATGACAGATTCCGTTTCCTGGACGGGAAAAGCGTATGCCGTGCTTTTTGGTTACCGTTTGTATATATCTGTGGTCGTCGGCGTTTTCAAACCCCGCCTGCAGAGTGTTGTGGTCTATGTAAGCCACAGAGAGCTCGGTTTTCGCCCTCTCGCAGCCCATAGCCTCAAATTGAAGGTACGCCATCGTTCCTGTGGCGTCCTGCGTCAACGTTTGGTCAATCTTAAGACCAATCTCAGCACCGGGCTTCATTTCTCCCGACACAAGATGCTCCTTAATTATTTTTTGCGCTATTGTATATGCCATAATGTTCTCCAACAGTTTTTTAGATTTTAGCGAATGGAAATAATATTTTCAAGCGCTCGCCTAACATGAAGCGAGGTTAGCTCGTCTGCTTTTTCCGAGTCGCGCGCCCTTATTGCTTCAAGAATTTCTCTATGCTCCGCTTCTGACTTTTCAAGTCTGCCCGGCACAGTGAGCGAACGTTTTCTGTATGCCTTGATTTTTTTATGAAGCTCAGAGAGCGTTCTTTCAAGGAAGCGGGAGCCGGACGCCTTGTATATTATACTGTGAAATACTGTATCAAGCTCCTTTATATGCTCTGTGTCCTTCCTTTTTATATAAAACTCAGCAAGGTCGACAGCTTCTGTAAGCTCGGCTACTTCCTCTTCACTGATGCGGGTTGCTGCCAATGCCGAAGCAAGCCCCTCAAGTCTTTCTCTTATTTTATATATGGATATCAGGTCCTCTACGTTTATTCCCAGAACCTTAGCCCCTTTGTTAACGACTATTTCCACAAGTCCTTCCTCGGCAAGCCTGTGAAGAGCGCCTCTTATAGGTGTTCTGCTGACTCCAAGTCTTTTAGCGAGCGCTATTTCGCCAAGCGAGCTGCCGGTTTGAAACTCTCCTGCAAGAATTTCCTCTTCAAGCCGGGAATATACCATTTCCTCAAGCGACGGTGATTTTACGTCTACTATCATATACGTCTCCTTCTTTACTTAAAAAACTCGGTGTCTATGGAGCTTACGATAAGCTCAAGCTCATCGTCGCCCATAAGCGTTGTTCTTCCGTCTGCGTATTCCTTATCTATGGCTGCCTTTACCTTCACGACAAGCTCGTCGTGCTTAGTTAAAATTTTGTCGTCGGAAAGCATATAGTGCTTGTTTATCCAGTATGCGATTCCGGCAAGACCGGACGTATTGGATATAGCGACCTCTGCAGGACGGTTCAGTATCTTTTCAGTATCGAATATGTTATAAATCTCCGCGTCCTTCATAAGCCCGTCAGCATGTATGCCTGCTCTCGTTACGTTGAAGTTATCTCCTACAAAGGGGGTCATCGGGGGTATATTATATTTCATCTCCCGTCTGAAATAGTCTGCAATTTCGGTTATCACCGTCGGGTCCATTCCGTCAAAGCTGCCACGCAGTGATGCATATTCCATAACCATAGCTTCAAGAGGAACGTTACCCGTTCTCTCGCCTATACCGAGAAGCGAGCAATTTACGCCCGACGCACCGTAAAGCCAAGCTGAAACCGCATTTGAAACGCCCTTATAAAAGTCGTTGTGCCCGTGCCACTCAAGCATATCAGAGGAAACGGATGCGTAGTGGTGAAGACCGTAAACGATTCCGGGAACGCTTCTCGGCAGAGCGACGCCGGGATAGGAAACTCCATATCCCATAGTGTCACACATACGGATTTTGATGGGAAGCCCTGCTTCGTTTGAAAGGTCATTGAGCGCGTACACGAACGGAACGACGAAGCCATAGAAATCCGCACGAGTTATATCTTCAAGGTGGCATCTTGGGCGAATACCCGCTGCAAAGGCGTTTTTAACAACGCCAAGATAGTGGTCGAGCGCCTCACGCCTTGAGAGACCAAGCTTTTTGAAAATATGATAATCAGAGCAGGAAACGAGTATTCCCGTTTCTTTAATTCCAAGGTCGGCGACGAGATTAAAGTCCTCTTTTTTTGCCCTTATCCATGTGGTTATCTCCGGAAACTCATATCCAAGCTCCATACATTTGTAAAGAGCCTCTCTATCCTTTTTCGTGTAAACAAAAAACTCGGACTGACGTATAATGCCGTTTTTGCCGCCAAGCCTACTCAGCATCTTGTAAAGAGTTACTATCTGTTCAACCGTATACGGAGCACGGGATTGCTGTCCGTCGCGGAAGGTTGTGTCGGTTATCCATATTTCGCTTGGCATATCAAGAGGAACATGTCTATGGTTAAAAGCAACCTTAGGTATCTCGTCGTACGGATATATGTCACGGTAAAGGTTGGGGTCCGGAATATCCTGAAGCGAGTACTTGTACTGCGACTGCTCAATTAGATTTGTATGCGGATTCTTGAAAATCATCTATATTCTCCTTTAGGAATATGTATTCCTGTATACAATTTGATGCAACTATTATACTCCCCCTAACCCCGCTGTGTCAATAAGTTTTCAGAAATATGTTGTTCTTTTTAAAAAACAAAATATGGGAAAGGGTCTTTGGCCCTTTCCCACTTATGCTATTTGATTTCGGTTACCTTGTAACCCTCGCGCTCTACTATTGAAATAAGCACTTCATCAGAAACCACGGATGAAAGCTTCACCCTTGCCACTCCCTTTTTATAGCTTACATCAACCTCGAGAACATATTCGCTAGCTTGCAAAGCAGCCCTGACGCGCCCCTCGCAGTGAGGACACATCATACCCGCAACTTTAATTATCTTTTCCATTTTATCGCCTTCCTTTACGGTGTTTTTGTTTGTTTTGTCATATCTTTTAAAAAAGTTATACAAGTTTAGCCTGAGCGCATTCATAACTACAAAAAGGCTCGAAAGGCTCATTGCGGCAGCTGCTAGCATAGGGCTCAGCTCCCAACCAAAAAGGTTCGCAAACACACCCGCCGCGAGCGGAATGCCAAGAAGGTTATATACGAACGCCCAAAAAAGATTTTCATGTATATTTCTGAGGGTTGCTCTGCCAAGCTTGATAGCCGAAACTACGTCCATAAGAGATGAACTCATTAAAACAACGTCGGCAGACTCAATAGCTATATCAGTTCCTCTGCCGATAGCAATTCCCACATCCGCGCTGACAAGAGCCGGTGCGTCGTTGATACCGTCGCCAACCATTACGACCCCACCGCTGCGGGAAAGCTCCCTTACGCGCGCTTCCTTATCACCCGGCATAACTCCCGCCACGACCTCGTCGACTCCTGCGATAGCGCCTACGTATTTCGCGGTGCGCTCGTTATCACCCGTAAGCATAACTGTATACATACCCATTCTGCGAAGCGCGTTTATTGCGGCAACACTGTCAGGCTTTATACTGTCTGCAACCGCAATAACACCAAGAACGGAACTGCCCTTTGAAAATACAATAGGAGTCTTTCCCTCGTCTGAAAGGCGCTCACAAAGGGCTACGGTTTCTTCATCAACATCCGCCCTCGCCCTTATAAGATTCAGGTTGCCGCAGCAACAGCTATCGCCGTTTATGACACCTTGCACGCCGCTTCCGACAAGTGCACTAAACCCATCGACCTCTAAGATTTCTGCGCCAATTCCGTTAGTATATAGAGTTATCGCGCGGGCTAATGGGTGCTCGCTTTTTGATTCAAGCGATGCAGCGCATGATATAAGCTCACCCTTGTCTGCTGATATTGCAAAAACGTCTGTAACCGTAGGCTCGCCGCTTGTGATAGTACCGGTTTTATCAAGAGCGACGGTCTTCGCTCTTCCTGTCGCCTCAAGAGCGGCGGAGCTTTTAAAAAGCACACCGCCGCGCGCTCCGATACCGCATCCCACCATTATAGCAACCGGAGTTGCAAGTCCGAGAGCGCAGGGACAGCTTATAACGAGAACCGATGCAGCGCGCGCTACTGCGTAGCCTAAGCTTCCGTTTATAAAAAACCAAAGCAATGCTGTTACTGCGGATATAAGAATAACCGCGGGAACGAAAATTCCTGCCACACGGTCCGCCGCCTTAGCTATCGGAGCCTTAGTTGCTGTGGCATCAGACACCAATTTTATAACCTGCGCCATTGCGGTGTCCTCTAAAGCCTTGGTTGCTTTGCATTTAAGATACCCCGACAGGTTTTGCGTAGCTGAATAAACCGCTGACCCGTGTGACTTTTCTACAGGAATACTCTCGCCTGTTAGCGCAGATTCGTCTACCGAGCCCTCGCCCTCAATAACTACTCCGTCAATCGCAATGCTCTCACCCGGACGGACGATGAATATATCTCCTACGAGAACCTCCTTTGCCGGTATTACAATCTCTTTTCCTTCTCTTATAACGGTTGCCGTTTTTGGTGTCAGACTTATTAAGCTTTTAATTGCGCTCGTAGTTTTGCCCTTTGCGCGTGCTTCAAGCAGCTTCCCTACCGTTATTAATGTAACTATCATTGCCGCAGATTCAAAATACAGCTCGTGAAGGTACGCGTGAGCCGATATTCCGTCAGAGTAAATCATTTTAAAGATTAGGTAAAGACTGAATAGAAATGATGCACCCGAGCCAAGTGCGACCAGCGTGTCCATATTTGGCGAGCCTTTTAGGGCGCCCTTAAAGCCGCTTATAAAAAATCTCTGATTAATTACCATAACAGAAGCTGTCAAAAGCATTTCTATAAGCGCTATTGCTATAGGACTTTTTGCAAGGATTGACGGAAGCCAAAATCCCCACATAATATGCCCCATGGATATATACATCAGAGGCAAAAGTAAAATCAGCGAAGCTGTTAAGCGAGTTATAATCGCGAGCTTTTCTTTTTTTGATGCGAGCTCAGGATCTTCCTCTGTCGCAAACGTGTTGTCCTTGGGATATGCCCCGTATCCAGCCGCTTGAACGGCGGCTATAACAGCCAGGTCATCAGCGCCCTCTACCATCATTGAATTAGTTAACAGATTAACCGTACATTCGGTAACACCGGCAATAGCAGATACCGCCTTCTCAACCTTGGCAGAGCACGCGGCGCAGCTCATACCTGTAATAGTATATTGCTTCATTTTCAAAAATGCACCCCGGTATCAGAAGTTTGGAAGATATGCGTAATTATAAGGAAGCGCCACGAGGTCTATTTCAGAGAATTTCTCGCGAACGTCAACCTCAACAGAAAGCTCGGTTATACTTTTTTCAAAGAGGAAATTCGAAGCATCTGAATAAAAATCCGAAAAGCACGCCTTAGACAGTCCTGATGCATACGCCCCTTCGGTAGGCTCGCACTTATATATGAAGCACACACCGAAATCAAGAGTTATTTCGCTAAAGGAATTTATTGGCATCTCGTAGGACCTATCTACTATATTTTTGAACACCGTCGAAAATTCTGCGGTAAAGGACGAGCGCTTTGAAAAATAGTAACCGTCAGCTCGCATTTCCTCATCACCCTCATCGTATTTTCCCAAATAGTAGTCAAACATCTCAGCGTTCATTTCGATGCCTACACCGCTTCCTGTCGCAGATATACCCGAGCGCATCTCAGAAATTGTCTGTTCTCTGTCAGCAATCTCATCCGGTGTCAAGGCTTCTAAAAGGTAATTTCCGTCCTCACCCATAACTCGCTGCCCGTTTTCATATACGAACTTATCCTTCGTTCTTATGAAAAGAAGCTTCACGTGCGAGTATTCCGAAAGATACTCTGCTGCAAGCTCCGGAAACTGCGCGATGTTTGACCCGTCGCTTCCGTATATCATTTTTTGCGCGGTACTCGCTTTATACAGCATCGTAACGGCATCGCGGAAGGATGAGTAATCAAATCCGTATTCCAAGGTTAGCTCATCAAACCTTTTACGACTGCCGTCAGCCCTATATTCAACAAGCTCGTCTACGGCTTTTGAAATTCTATCCTTATCACCCTTAGTAAGTCTTCCGTATCGGTCGTAAAGATAATTGCCAACCAAGACCTGTTTTATATATTCCTCTGTGCCGCGTGACAAAAGGTCAATATATTTTCCCCCTCCCGAAGACTCGCTGTTCCAAAAGCCCGGACTGTCCTCAACCCATTCAACGCCGCTTCTTGAAAGCATACTCATATAAGTATATTTATAGTACGATGCAAAGAAGGACGCCACCTTGGCATCCATAGTCTGGCCCTTATAAAGAGCCACTGCCTTTGATTTTTTTGCAGACGATAATATACCTAGTGTAGCAGCCAAAATCAGCACTAAAGCCAAGAATATGCAAATAAAAGTTGTCAAAAACCTGTTGTTTTTGAAGCCTTTGTTATTTTTTTGCGTGAGGTGATTTTTCATTTTGTTAATCCTTTTTATCATTGTCATTTCTGACATTATAATAATCTGTTATAATATCAAGAGCGCACTCCGTAGCATCCTCGGCCGGTTTGACTCGGTATGCTATGCTAAGCGAGCCTACGGATTTGAAAGTAAGCCCCTTATATTTTCCGAAAAGCTCAGACCAAACCGACAGATTAGGCCTATCCTGAGAGAAAACGAGCGTGCCGTCTCGAAGCTCAACCCTCTTAATTTCGGATTTTGACGCAAGAGAGCGCGCAAGCGATATGTTCAAGAGCCTTATTACCTCTTTTGGCACGTCACCGAAGCGGTCGACAAATTCATCGAGCACGTCTTGTCTGTCACACGGCTCTGCGATAAGAGATACCTTCTTATACATTTCCATTCTTTGTGAGCTTACCTGAATATAATTTTCGGGTATATTAGCGTTAACTCTTATATCAACAGTCGCCTCAGGCTGTTTCTTCGGTGTTCTGCCTGTTTCCTCAAGCACAGCTTCGTTTAAAAGCTTTACATAAAGGTCGTATCCGACGCTATCAATATATCCGTGCTGCTCAGCCCCCAGAAGATTACCTGCGCCGCGTATCTCAAGGTCGCGAAGCGCCACCTTAAAGCCTGCTCCGAATTCAGCAAATTCACGGATTGCGGCAAGTCTTTTAGTCGCAACCTCAGATAACGCTTTGCCGGGGCGGTAGGTAAAGTAGGCGTACGCCTGTCTTGCACTTCTGCCAACTCTTCCGCGTATCTGATGAAGTTGGGAGAGGCCCATCTTATCAGAGTTCTCAATTATAAGAGTGTTTGCGTTTGGAAGGTCTACACCGGTTTCTATTATGGTCGTACAAACGAGTATATCTATCTCTCCGCGCACGAGCATCTGCCATATATCCTCAAGCTCATCCTTATCCATCTGACCGTGCGCGAACGCAACACGGGCCTCAGGTAACGCGCCGGATATACGCGCCGAGATAAAGGCTATATCCTCAACTCTGTTATATAAATAAAGAACCTGCCCGCCGCGTGATAGTTCCTTTGCCATAGCGTCAAATATCACACCGTCGTCGTGCTCCATAACGTAGGTTTGCACGGGTCGGCGTTCTCCCGGCGCTTCATCAAGAATTGACATATCGCTTATGCCGTTCATCGCCATGTTTAAGGTTCTGGGAATAGGCGTTGCGCTAAGCGACAAAACATCAACGTTCTTCGCCATTTGCTTCAGCTTTTCCTTTTGAGCAACTCCGAACCTTTGCTCCTCATCTATTATAAGAAGTCCAAGGTCGCGAAACTCTACGTTCTTTGAGAGAATTTTATGAGTTCCGATAAGTATATCAATCTCACCGCGCTTTGTTTTTCTAAGTATCATTTCCTGCTGCTTCGGAGTTCTGAAGCGCGTGAGCATTTCAACTGTCACAGGATATCCGCGCATGCGTGACGTTGCGGTTTGCAGATGCTGCAGCGCGAGAATCGTGGTTGGAACGAGGATTGCAACCTGCTTACCACCCATAATAGCCTTAAAGGCGGCACGCAAAGCAACCTCTGTCTTTCCGAATCCTACGTCCCCGCAAAGAAGTCGGTTCATCGGGACGGGCTTCATCATATCTGCCTTTATTTCCTCGATTGCCAAGAGCTGAGATTCGGTTTCCTCGTAATTAAACGCCGCCGCAAACTCATCCTCAAGCTCTGAGTCAGCAGGAAAGGCAAACCCGGGCTTTTTTTGTCTTTCTGCATAAAGGCGTATAAGGTCTTTAGCTATATCCTTAGCCGCGGATTTGGCCTTTGTTTTCGCACGGGTCCATTCACTGCCGCCCATACGGGATAGCTTGACCTTTCCGTCCTTATCCTTTTCACCGATATATTTACCTATATACTCAAGTCTGTCACAGGGAACGAAGAGCTTATCCGTTCCCGCATATTTAATTGTAATATAGTCCTTGGTGATACCGTCAACCGTAACAGCCTGCATTCCCTCGAAAAGTCCGATACCGTAGTTTGCGTGCACGACGTAATCACCTACTGAAAGATCGGCGTAGCTCATCAGCCTTTGCCCAGCTCCCCCGACCTTTCGCAGTATTCTCTGCCGGCGTCTGTTTGCCATAACTGCACGTCCAAGGTCCTTTGCCATCGAAAGCACCGCTATTTTGGGAGAAATGAGGTCGTACCCCTCAAAAACCTCACCAACGTCTACCACTATCTGACCGGGAGAAACAGTATCAAAGTCAAAATCCGAATTGTCGTATATTGGCACAGCGGCGACGTCCGCCGCGGCAAGCGCTGACATAAGCGACTGCGCTCCCTGTTTATTTTGACATAGAATAAGGACTCGGTACATTTCTTTTTTTAAGGTGGCAATATCCTCAAGAAGCATTGCCGAATTGTCGCCGTAGGAAACAGTTCTTCTGCATCTAAAGCCAAAAAGCCCCGACGCTCTCAGATTTCCGAGTCCTGATGAAAATGTGTTTATATGAATTGCAAGATTTTTTTCAAGGAAAGCGTCGTATTCCGCGGTACTTGAAGTATAATTTGCCGCGCTCGGAACCACCAACCCTTTTTCGAGAAGCGCAGAGCGCTCTGTGTCCAGTGATTCAAGCCGTCTTTTCATTTCTTCTTTTGCGCCGTTGGTATCAAGAATGAAAACGGCACATATTTCCGACGTAGAAAGGTAACTGAAAAGGTCGGCTGTCTCCTCATATATAATGCCAATATACTTATCTCTGAAATTAAGAGGTAGACCTGCGTCAATAGCATTTTTCTCAGAGCATAGCTTCGCTTTTATTTCATCCGACGGGGATTTTAAAATAAGCGACTCAACGGTGGATAAAAGTCTTTCCTTTGCAGACGGGCTTACAAGCACCTCGCTTGCGGGAAGGAGGGAAAGAGAATCCGCAATGTCAAGCGAACGCTGGGAAATGGGGTCAAAGCGCATAATACGGTCTATCTCATCACCGAAAAACTCAATTCGGTGCGGGTCGCTCTCAGCATCGCTCCAAACGTCAACTATGCCGCCGCGGCGCGAAAATTGCCCCGCGCTCTCAACGAGGTCTACGCGTGCAAATCCCATCGTTAAGAGTCGCTCTGACAACTTTTCAGGTTCCAATACGTCACCACATTTAATAGACGTAGTAAGCGACGAAAGCAACTGTCTTGGAATCGTTCTCGCAAGAGCCGCAGACGGAGTCGTTACCACCGCCTCGCACTCGCCGCGGATTATTTCGGAAAGCACTGAAAGCCTCTCACGCTCTGTGTCGTGGGAGGCGGAAATATTATGGAAAACGAAATCGCGCGTTTTGTACTGTTTGGCGCGTATACCCGATGCATGTAAAGCTTCAGCGCACCGTTCTCTTTCGTTCTCGGTTGCAGTTATGACAAGAGCCGGAGCCTTTGACATTTTCCTAAGCTCCAAAATCATCTCAGAAATGTAAGCCGCTGACGCGCCTGCGGTAAGACCGTTTATTATCATCGGTTTGGGATGAGATGCGGCAAGCTGCTCACGCATCGTTTCTACTGAGCCTGAAAACTCCCTGTCATAGCGAATAAGACCTGTAAGTCTTTTCATTGGATACCGTTATCCTTCTAGTATATTGCTTATTATTTTGAATATCTGTTCATAGCTTCGTCAATTTTCCCAAGGACAATAAGCTCTGAGGATGCGTATATATCATCGAGCTTGCCGCATAGCTTCTTCATATCTTCCTCGGGCAATCTGCCAAGAACCCATGAGGCGAGATCCGTGTCAGGCGACGGCTTTTGACCGACACCTATTTTAATTCTCGGAAACGCGTCGCTTGAAATATGGGAAATTATGCTCTTAAGTCCGTTGTGACCGCCGGCTGTGCCCTTGCGCCTTATGCGCATGTTCCCCGGCTCAAAGCTTATTTCATCGTGCAGTATAAGAATGTTCTCCGGCGGTATTTTATAAAATGCGGCGGCCTGGCCGACAGCCTCACCCGAAAGATTCATATAGGTCTGAGGCTTCATAAGAAGAACCCTTATACCGCCAAGACTAGCCTCTTGGACAAGTGATTTGAATTTAAGACGGTCTATTCTAACGCCGCACCTATCCGCAATATAATCAATAGCAACAAATCCTGCGTTGTGCCTTGTTGAAGCGTATTCCGCCCCGGGATTTCCAAGACCCGCTATAATATGCGTAATAGGGGACTTTTCTTCTTTCTTTTCTATTTTTTTGAATAAATCGAAAATGTTACCCATCGTTTACCTTAAAGCTCAATATTATTAACGTTATCGCGCCAGATATTTGCAGACACGTCAGACGGCATTTGCCACGCGCCGCGAGGGGAAAGCGATATTTCTGTGACACGGGGTCCGTCCGGCATGCACGAGCGTTTGAATTGTTGAGAGTAAAATCTGCGAACGAAAACATCAAGATATTTTTTTATCTCGGCTGAATCATACTCAGTGAAGGCTCCCCTTGCCAAATCGAAGACGCGCCTTGGAGAATATCCGTATTTTACTGTGTAATAAAGGAAAAAGTCGTGAAGCTCGTACGGCCCGACAATGCTTTCGGTGTGCTGATGGTTTTCTCCGTCTGTGATTGGAAGCAATTCCGGGCTAACGGGAGTATCTATTACATCACGCAGTACCGAAGATAGCTTTTCCTCTCCGTCGTTGCTTGCCACGTTTGCAACGTGAGCTATTATTTTTCTCATCAACGTTTTCGGAATCGAGGCGTTCACCGAATACATAGACATATGGTCGCCGTTATAGGTAGCAAATCCGAGCGCAAGCTCCGAAAGGTCGCCGGTTCCTACGACAAGACCGCTCTCTGCGTTTGCAATATCCATAAGTATCTGTGTACGCTCACGGGCCTGGGCATTTTCGTAAACCACGTCATATTTGTCATCATTATGAGAAATATCCTTAAAATGCTGGCCTACCGCAGCCTTTATATCTATCGTACGAACCGAGCAACCAAGCTCACAGGCGAGCGCCAAAGCGTTGCTTTTAGTTCTTTCGGTTGTTCCAAAGCAAGGCATTGTAATAGCAATGACGCTCTTTCGTTCGCGCCCCAAAATGTCCATAGCGCGAGCTGCAACAAGCACCGCAAGCGTTGAGTCAAGTCCGCCCGAAACACCAATAACTGCTGTTTTTGAATATGAGCGCTCAATGCGTCCGGCAAGAGCACGCGACTGCAAATCAAGCGCCAATTCGCACGCCTCGGCAAGCTCACGCGGGTCAGCCGGAACGAACGGATGCTTTAATACGTCCTCGCTTTGCGCGGGCTCTTTATTGTTTCGCGGTTTTCTTTTAGTAATATCAATATCAGCATATAAAATCTCATCTTCAAAAAGCGCGGATTCAGCAACTATTTCATCGCAAACGCATACAAGGCGCGGTCCTGCATAAATTCCGTCAGTTCCGCTCTCACCGTCTGATGCTCCTGCTATTACGAAGGGGATGCCCAAAGCCGAGCTTACGTCCTTGGCGTAGCTGCGTCTTGCCGCGGCAAGACCTATATATTCAGCCATTGCCACAGGATTCAGAATAAGATTTACGCCGTCACGCGAGAAGGCGTTATCCTCTCCTACTTTAACGAAAATGTTCGCACGTGTGTCTTCATCTGTATATATAAGGTCGCGAGCCACCTCTATTTTCTTTCCGTTTATTACGGCATATTTTCCTGCGCTAGATATAGAATCAAACCATCGGGATGCTGCGCCGGATGCCGTTATGCCGAGTATTTCCCCCTCTGACACAGCCGCAACTCCGTTGTAAAGAGCAGAACCTACCGAAACAGGAAGCCCTATAAAGCTCATAATACTAATATTCGACGTCGCCCTTACGTATTCGCAAAGGGCACTCTCTGCAGCGCTTATAAGCGTTTCCTGAAAATAAAGGTCGCCCGCCGTAGCACCCGTCAGCGACAGCTCAGGAAAAAGAATAATATCGGCTCCGGCTCGGTCGGCAGCTACTGCTGCCTCTATACATTTTTTAACATTGTAATTTGGGTCGCAAAGCCTTATTTTAGGGGATGCGAGCGCTATTTTTACTTTGTTTTTCATAACGGTTAAATTACTTGTTTCCCTCTTTTACGAGTATTAGCTTTTCCGCATATGGCAGCTTCTCTATTTCCTCACATAAGGTGTGCCATTCGGCAAGCTTATGCGAGCGTCTTGCGTAATATATATTTATAAGAACCTCGTAGTTCATAGAAACGGTACGCATCTGGTTGTAAGATGACGGCAAAAGCTGTATCATATTATGCCAATATACTCTATCTTTAGTATCGTTAAATTTGACACGCTCCCCCTCAAGATAGGTGATAAGCGAATCAAGCACTGCCAGAGCATCCTCTGTAAGTCGGTCACAGGAAAAATCCTCGCGGTCAAACTGCTTCGCCTGTATTTTATGCATAGTAGATGTGGAGTTAGCAACAGTTCCTACCTTATAGGTGTCAAATTCCTTCCACCAATAAAGAGGGGCCGTTATGTCCATAGATACGATTATCTGGCGAAGAAACTTTCTATGGTCGCTTCCCGCAGCGGCAAGCTTTGACGCAAGCGCAAGGTCGTTTTCTCCGAGAATATATTCGCCGCGCTCGTTATAATAGCTGTCCATCCGCGACCAGCTGTTCATAGGGTTGCGCGCGCCCCTTATGGCATTTTCCATATTTACGACGCTGATTTTTTCTACCTTAAGCATAAACACCTCCGAATACAGTAATACATAATATATTCTATCACATTATGATATGGTTGTCAAGACAAAAAAGGGCTGCCGTATAATCAGCAACCCCATAATAAATCACTTATAAACACTGAAGAAAAGGATCATAAACACGCCTGCGATAACAAGGAAAAGAATCCCAACGTAAAAGAGGAATGAGTAACCCCTGAAACGCTCCTCCGATTTTCTCGTTTTGTAATCAAAGAAGGTTTCATCCTTTTTGCGATAAAACGGAATAAACGCACCGGCAAATCTTCCGAGAGCGTAAGAAAGCATATCGAAAAATCCTGCGGTCGATACAAAAACCAGAGCACCGACCATAATAAATATGACACCGGGTATGGTAAATGCATCGGCAAGCAGTCTGTATTTATCTACGAGCGTTTGGGCAGAAAAGTCATTCCCCCATAAAACCAGCGCGCACATTAATGCTCCGATAGCCAACGCTATCGAATATTTTTTAACGATACCTTTAATTTCCACTATTTAGCTGTTCCTTATATTTTTGCTCCTCTTCATCGTTACAATAGACGAAGTGACCGGGTGCAACCTCTCGCATAGACGGCTTGCTTGTGGTATAGTCGTGCGATTCAAGAGCGTTGTATATGATTCTCTTACGCTTCTTTTCCGAGGCGGGATCCGGAAGAGGAATTGCTGAAAGCAGGGATTTCGTGTAAGGATGAAGCGGATTCTTAAACAGCTCGTCAGAGCTTGCAAGCTCAACCAGCTTACCGAAATACATAACACCTATTCTGTCGGAGAAATACTTAACTACGGATAGGTCGTGCGCTATGAAAAGAATGGTTAGCCCGAGGCTTTCCTTAAGCTCGTTCAAGAGATTTATTACCTGAGCCTGTACGGAAACGTCAAGAGCGGAAACCGGCTCATCCGCGATTATCATTTCGGGATTCATAATAACCGATCTCGCTATACCGATACGCTGACGCTGACCGCCAGAAAACTCGTGAGGATATCTTCCCGCATGCTCTCTTACAAGACCAACGAGCTCAAGCATCTCGTATACCTTTTGTTCAATATACTTTTTGTCCTTGATACCGTTGATGACAAGACCCTCGGATATAATTTCCTTAACCGTCATACGAGGGTTAAGCGAAGCTATGGGGTCCTGGAAAATCATCTGAATCTGAGTTACAAGGCGGGTGTTACGGGCTATGTGGATTTCCTCGCTACGCTTCTTTTTAAGCTGGCGAATAAGCTCTTCATTTCCTTGTGCTGAGTGAAGCTTCTCATCATACTCAGCGCTAACCTTTTCCACAAGCTTTGCCGCATACTCGCGGTCAACGTTCTTCTGGTCGTATTTTGCCTTTTTGATAAGCTCGCGGTTCTCTGCTACAGTCTTTGCAAGCTCAGCCTTTATTTCGGCTACACGGACAGAGTTATCCGATGCCTTCTCGGGCATGGATTTCGACTCTGCATTAAGTGCCTCAATTTTCTTTTTGGCTTCGTCTCTTGCCTTCTTTATTGCGTCGCTATATGCACGGATTCCCGCACAAATACGCTGACCCTTAAAGTAGATATCACCGCCGGTTATATCGTATATTTTGATTATCGAGCGGCCAGTAGTGGTTTTTCCGCATCCCGACTCACCAACAAGACCGAAAACCTCACCCTTTTTAATATCAAAGGAAACGTTGTCAACAGCCTTGAGCTCTTTTTTGCCCATTTTGAAGTACTGGCAAAGATTTTCGACACGGAGCAATACTTCGTTATTATTATTGCTGAACATTATCACTACCTCCTGCCTTCCTCATTCTTTCAATACGTTCTGTTATGATTTTGGGCATCTCAACCTTGGGCGCATCGGGATGGAGAAGCCACGTAGATGCCGTGTGCGTGGAGGAAACCTCAAACACGGGGGGCTGCTCCTCAAAATCAATCTTAAGCGCATACTTATTACGCGCCGCGAACGCATCACCCTTAGGCGGGTAGATCATATTGGGCGGTGTTCCGGGAATTGCATCAAGCTTCTCGTTCGTATCAAGGTCGGGCATAGAGGAAAGGAGCGCCCAGGTATAAGGATGGCGAGGGTCATAGAAAACGTCCTCAGCCGTGCCCTGCTCAACTATCTTTCCTGCGTACATAACCGCTATTCTGTCAGCCATGTTTGCAACAACACCAAGGTCATGCGTGATGAATATAACAGAGAGGTTTCTTTCCTTCTTAAGCTTGTTGATAAGCTCAAGAATCTGCGCCTGAATAGTAACGTCAAGTGCCGTCGTAGGCTCGTCACAGATAAGAATATCCGGGTTTGCAGCAAGCGCGATAGCAATAACTATTCTCTGACGCATACCGCCCGAAAATTCGAACGGATACTGATTATAGCGGATACGTGCCTCGGGAATTCCGACCTCTTCCATAAGCTTTATAGCGGTTTCACGCGCCATACGCTTTGTGACACGGTATACAACCTGCGAAGCCTTTTCCTTGAAATAGTCGATAAGTCCGATAGCTCTTTCCTTATAATCAACCATTTCTATAGAAATGTCATCAGTATACTTTTCTATAAGTCTGTCTATAACGGTAATTATGTTTTCACGAAGCATATCAAGCTCGTAAACCACCTTGGGAACAACCTTCCAGTCAACAGTTTTGCCCTTTGCTATGAGAGCCTCTCTCTTTGCGGACTGCTTTTCATAGCGGCGCTCTTCCTTCGGGTTATTTTTCTCGTAATAGAAATACTTATTTACCTGAGCAAAAATGCTGGATGAGAAGGAGCCGGCAACGCTATCCTTGACAAACTGAAGCTTGTCGATAGACTCATTCACAAGAAGCGAAAGCTCCTTGCAGTACTTAAGCGTGTCAGCCTTCACGAGAGCTGTATCACGGAAATATTCGCGAGCCTTTTGGAGCATTGAGATAACCTCGAGCTTTTTAGCGCGAGACTTTTCATAAGAATTCTTTACGCCAAACGTCTCAAGCTCGATGAAGCGATTCATAAAATTCTCGTTGAGGTAGTCGAACGCCATACTGTTGAGCTCTTCTATATCCATCTTAGCAAGATCCGCCTCCGGATTCTTGTACTTATAGTAGCCTATACGGAAGAAATTTGGGCGAATGCCGCTCGTAATCTTCACCATAAGCTCTTCGAGCTCTTTTATAACTACCGTGACATCATTTGAAAGAACGAATAGCTCACCCTCTGCGAGCTTCGGTTGTACGTAAGACGAACGCAGAGCTGCGAGGTTTGCCTTGATTTCCTCGATTTTGTCATCATATCCTGACGTCAGGAATACATCCTTGACAAACGCAATCTTTTTAACAAGGTTTGAAATCATATCCTTTACGTCGATTCTCTGCTTTTTCTCGACTCGGAACATTCTGTCCTTGATTTCGGCAACTATTTCATTGGCGTGAGCATACGCCTCATTATAATTATTCTCAAGCTCGAGAGCGGCAATGTTGAATTTATCAAAGGTCTCGATGAGCTCGGAAATTTCGGTTACTAGCTCGGTGTTTTCAGCACCTATAGCCTCTATCATATTCTTTTTGAGAATTTCAAGAAGCGAATTAAACTCAACCTTACCCATTTTACGATTGAGCTTGTTTTTAAGAAGCATAGCCTCGGTAATTTGCTTACCGATTTTAACTATAGGGTCAAGAGAGGAGAGGGGATCCTGGAAAATCATAGAGATTTTGTCTCCGCGGATCTTACACATTTCCTCCTCGGAAATTTTGAGAAGATCCTTACCGTCGTAAAGAATCTCTCCGCTCTCAACTATAGAGTTTCCTGCAAGTATTCCGAGAATTGCCTTTGAGGTTACGGATTTACCCGAACCGGATTCACCAACTATCGCGAGAGTTTCACCCCTTTTAAGATTGAAGGAGATATCGCGTACAGCCTTAACCGTACCGGAATTGGTACGGAAGGATATTCTCAATTTTTTAACTTCAAGTATATTATTTTCCATAGCTTACTCCTCCACTCCGCGAAGTGACGGGTTGAATGCATCACGAAGACCGTTGCCGAACAGGTTAAAGCTTATCATAAGGAGAGCGATTACGCATGCCGGGAACAGCATAAGGTGCGGATAATTTGTCCAAATGCTTGATGCATCAGAGAGAAGTGTACCAAGCGAGGTGGTTTCCTGACCGCCGAGGTTTACGATACCAAGGAAGGAAAGCATACTTTCCGTAAAGATGACTCCGGGAATAGCAAGAACGGAGCCCGTGATGATAGTGCCGAGTGTGTTCGGGAAGATGTGCTTCCAGATAATTCTCCTATCACGCGCACCGAGAGTGCGGGCAGCCATAACGTATTCCTGATTTTTGAAACGGTAGAACTGCGTTCTGACTCGACTTGACATACCTATCCATCCAGTTAACACAAAGGCAAACAGAAGCGATGGTATGACGCCAACCTTCTGAGCAAAGTGCATCTGGAACAGAGTCATAACAACAATGCTCGGTATACCCGAAAGGATATCGGTGATACGCTCCATAACAAGGTCGGTTGCACCGCCGTAATATCCGGCAATAGCGCCCCAAATTGCACCAATAAAGAAGTTTATCGCACATACGCAAACGGAAACGAGAAGAGAAAGACGGATACCGTCAGCCATTCTGAGAGCAAGGTCATATCCCTGCGAGTCCGTTCCGAAAAGATAATTGGGCTCAAAGCCGTTCTGATAAATATAATAATTATAGTATAGAACCCTTATTTCATACTGCGCGGTTTCATGAGTACCGCCGCCGATATAATCCCAATATACGTAGTTTCCGTTTTCATCGCGCTTGTAGTTATCCTCGAGAACAGCATCCTCACTCATTGCGATTTTTTGCTCCTTGACCTCACCGCTATTAGTCACTACAAGCTTTATCGGGTCACCCTTTGTATTGGTCTTATACCAATAGTTAGCCGGGTTATCCACCGATATATGCTTCGGATAGTAATATTCGTTTTTATCAATTTTGGGATAGATTACCTGTATACCGGTCTCATTCTGCCACTCTAATATCTTAGCATACTCGTCCTGAGTAACCTCTTTGTAAACAAAGCCTACCTCAAGATAGGTGTCAACACCGATATCGTAACGGGGCTTACCGTCAGGACCCATTCCGCTGGACTCGTAATGATTCAAGGGGGAGTAATAGCTAGCCATGCCGTTTTTAACGGTATTTTTCTGACCTGAAGCGAGAAATTCAACATTATCCTCAGCGCCCATTCCAATGGCTGCGAGCCACCAGAGTCCGCGCTCGGACGTAGCTCTTGAAACCTCGGCGTCCATTACACCGAATTTTTCACCGAGCCATACATTCTTAGGTCCCTTTTTAGCATAGTAGGGATCGAGGAATGTTGAGTCATAGTTTGTATTAAACAGGGGTGCGAAAATTGAAAACAGAACAATGAGTATGATGATTCCTGCGGCCACTATAGATGCCTTATTCTTACGGAATCTGAGCCAGGCATCCTTGAAATAGCCTATAGGCTTATCTTCAAATTTCTGGTCGTGAATTTTGTCGCCGAGATTGGCAAACTCAAACTTTTCTTTCGGGATATTGTAATTGTTATTGTCCATATTACTTTTCTCCCATTCTGATTCTAGGATCTATAAATCCGTAGCTTATGTCAACGACTATACCTGCCGTAAGGCCGATAAGCGTATAGAAAACCGTATCTGTCATAAACACATCGTAATCACGCAGGTTAATAGATCTGATAAAGAGCTGACCTACTCCGGGGATGGAGAATATCTGCTCAATAATCATAGACCCGCCGAGAATTCCTATGAAGCTTGCTATAATCGAAGGCAAAATGGGAACCATTGCGTTCTTGAGAGCGTGTCTTGTGGTAGCCTGCGCGCGAGTGAGCCCCTTTGTACGCGCAAGGAGCATGTAATCAGAGGTGAGCGTTTCTGTAAGCTCGGCACGAGTGAAGCGGCAAAGACCCGCGATTTCACCAAACGAAAGAGCCAGAACCGGAAGCACCATACTGTAGAACATCTTGGGAGTGAACCAAGAGCCGCCCGCATCAGCGAGCGAATACACTGTAAGCGGGAACCAGTCAAGCAGGTATCCGAATATAAACTGCACCAAAAACGCATATACGTAGCTGGGTATTGATACAAAAAGCATTACCATCGTGCTTATCGCATGATCCTGCCATTTATTCTTTTTAATAGCCGCATAGATACCAAGGGCTATACCTATCGGTGTAGCGAAAAGGAGAGAGTAGAAATTGACCATAACCGTGGGAAGAAGTCTATCCAGAATTACGCTAAACGCTCCCTCAGTAGGAGCAATATACCACGACGTTCCAAAGTCGCCTGCCGTGAATACGTTTTTGAGATAGATACCGTACTGAACAATAAGGGGCTTATCATATCCAAGAGCCTTCCATCGAGCTGTGATAACCTCTTGAAGATCCTTGTCGGTAGGAAGAGTTCTCGGTAGCATTCTGATCAGCATAAAGCAAATAGTAACTATGCAAAACAGAACGAAGAGCATCAAAAGAACTCTTTTAATTACATATTTTGTCATTTTTTTGTTCTTCCTTTCCAAAGGAAGCCAAATCGCTTCCCTTTCATCTGCTCACCGAGAGAGATTCAATAAAAATCCACCTCGGTGAGCAGATGAACAATTCACAATTAAATGGGAGAGGCAAGCTCTCCCATTTAACGTGAATTTATTTCATTCACCTGATATGCAGGGTTAGAAATTATTCGTAGCTAAGCTTGCCGTCCTGATCCTTAACGTAAGCCTTCCACTCCGCGTCGTCATACGTGAACGTCATCAGACGAGAGCCACCGAAGCCGTATGCCATGTTGTATTCCTCGGTGTAGTAGTTAAGCTGATAAGAAAGCATCGAGCAAATAGTGGTTCCTGCAAGAGGAATTCTATAGTACTTCTCGAGATACTTTGTTTCAAGCATAGATGTGATGGTAAGCTTGGTCTCGTTGTCTGCCATAGCATAAGCACCGGTACCCATCATAGAGTTAGACCAATCTTGCCAAGTCATAGTAACTTCCTCGCCGCCAACGGTAAGCGTGAGCTTCTCGGTGGTAGGATCCCAGCATGCAGCTTCGTTAATATCGTACTGATCAGGATCCATGTAAACCTGGAAGTTACGGAAAGGATAGAGAGCAGCGCCGCCCCATGCACCGTAACCGATTGCGTAGTTACCGTTAGGAACGTCGGAATATCTGTCCTCAAGGTTACCAACGCCTTCAAGAGTTACCTTGCCGAAGCCGGTACCATCAACAGCTGCGTTGATATACTCGTTCATAAGAGTTATCTGCTTCTGAGCAGAGGACTCAATAGCACCTGCGGACCAACCGATTGCAATCTTGATTTCTGCACCCTCAGTGTAAAGACCTGCTGCGACGAGCTCGTCGCAAGCGGTTGTCATAAGAGCCTTTGCTTCGGTGAGGTTGTAGCCTGTGATAGAATCGTGAGCGTCCTTAAGAGTTGCATAAGGAGTTCCTTCACCCCATTTTACACCGTAGAGATCACAGATAGCCTTCATAGCCTGCTCGGTATTTCTATAAGAGGAGTTGGGATCGTTATAGAAATCATAGTAGTAAAGGCTATTCATAAGAGAGAATGCGGGCTTGTAACCTTCAGTTGCGGTTACGAACTCAGCTCTGTCAATTGCAAGGCTGAATGCCTTACGGAAGTTTATGTTGGAAAGAACTACGGAGTTCTTGTTGCCCTTGCTTGCGTCCATTTCCTTAAGAGCCTCAACGTCGGTGTTGAAGAAGAAGGACATGGTGTAGGTTTCATCAACCTTGTAAAGTCTATCAGATGCAGCGTACGTAGAAAGCTCATCTGCAGAGGGAGACCAGTCGGAAAGCTCACCCTTAAGGAATGCCTGCTTTGCGGAAGCCTCATCCATAACGTCAATTACAACTCTTGTGATTGTATGCTGACGAAGAGCCTCGCCGTCAACCTTGAACTCTTCACCCTCAATATTTTTGTGGTAGTTAGTGTAGGAAACAAGATTACCCTCATCATCCTTCACAAGCTTGCCGTCAGCATTCTTCTGCCAACCGTACCAATTATCGTTCTGAACGAATACGATCTGCTTCTCCTTCTGGAGAGAGTTGATCTTATATACACCGTAGGACATAGAGGTCTTCTTAGATGTACCGTAATCGGTAGTTACAAGCTCACCCTCGGTCTTCTTACCAGCCTCGTAAAGATCCTCGTATACAAGCCATGTGTCTGTGCAAGAGGTAAGGAAGTAGTTGTAATCAATAGCGGTCTGACATACGTATCTGATTGTGTAGTCGTCAACCTTGTAGCAACCAACCTTATCATATTCAACCTTCGCGCCAACGCCGGAGTTGTAGAGGCAGAATTCCTTCCATGCTTCAGGATTAGTGTCACCAAAATTAGCTGCAACTGCGTTAAGGTCACGAATAACCTCATCCTTGTTTTCAGCGGTGACGGGAATCATGTTATAAGCGTTAACCAAATCTGCGTACTTAGTAAGGAGAGAAACGGTTTTAGGTGTTGTTCCGTCTTCCTCGTAAACAGGAGCTCCGTTCTCGTAAACCGGAACATCAAAGTAGCCTGCGCCCTCATAACCTGCATCAACGTAATCAGAAATGCTGTTAGTTCCGAAGAAATAACAGGGTTCTTTGAAGGTGAAATAAAGCTTGCCTTCTGCAAGAAGAGCGTCTACATCCTGAGTTGCATCCGCAGCTACTACGTTAGAGAAGAGCGGGGCCTCGGAGTTGTAGTATGCAGCGCCACCGGCAACAGCAGACTCACCGGAAATGTAGAGGTTAGCTCTGTAGTTTCTCATCTTGGAATTAAGAAGCTGCTGCATAGAATAGATGTAGTCATCTGCAGTGATCTTCTCGCCATTCTCCCAAACAGCGTCGGGATTAAGCTTAATCTCAAAGACATAGCCTTCCTTTACGTCCGTAGCCGCAACACCTGCGGGAAGTGTAACAGCATATTTTGTAAGATCCTCCTGGTTAGCAGCGGTTACGTCAGTGATAGACGTAGCCATTTCGTAAACCCACTGGTAAACGCCGTTAACGGTGTCCTTTGCTTCCATGGTTACGAAAGGAGAAGAAATGTAGCTGAGAATAGAATCATCAGCATTGGTCTCCCAAGTGTGCGGGTTCCAATTGGTACCCAGCGCGGTTGTGTAAGTCTTGTATGTGTAAGCACCGGCCTTCGCATCGTCGCCGCAGCTCGTAAGAGCAACTGCTACAGAGAGAAGCATACACACAACGAGAAGAACACTAACCAGTTTCTTGAGTGTCTTGTTCATCTTGTAAATCCTCCATATAAAATTTATAATACAAACCGCCGAACAGAATTGCGGCGTTTATACCCAATGAAGCTGCAGTCGCACACTGAGTGAGCGACAATTTTAAGTAGTGCACCGATATTCAAAGCGCAATTCTGTGAATTGCGCTAAAGTAGCCCGCACGGGCTACTTGGTCAAGTTATACACTGTACCACAAACAATATTATATACGAAAATATAAGTTTTGTCAACTCTTTTTTGGTCATTTTTCCACGTCTCATCCAGTAATCAGCGTTTAAAATGAGCGTCTCGCAATGCGCAAGTAGGCAAAAAAACAATGCTGGCACTAAAAAATTGTCACTCTGGTTAATAAGGAAACCAGACATAAGCAACAAGACAAATAGCCAAACATCTTCCCGAGAAGCAATCGTTGGTTTCGTAGAAAATCACATAAAAGCCTTTTGAACACCGTTAATGGGCAAAAGCAACTCGAGATTTTCACACCGAGCTTATTCGGTGTTTGTTTTTGTATACTTACCGAATCCGGCGCCTTGTCTACAAAATTATGTAAAGTTTTATTTACGACTTCCGTTCAACCTCACATTTTGGAAAACTTTAACTTTTTGCACGGGGTGGCGTTTAGTGGTACAAATGAATGAAAATTCAAAAAATTTTATTTTATTTTTTAAAAACCTCTTGACAAAGCGTTCATCCTTTGATATAATGTTATGGCATTGACGGAAGGTTAGCTCAGTTGGGAGAGCATCTGCCTTACAAGCAGAGGGTCATAGGTTCGAGCCCTATACTTTCCACCAAGAAGGTTTTCCTTCGCATTCAAGAATGGCTTGGTAGCTCAGTTGGTTAGAGCGCTAGCCTGTCACGCTAGAGGTCGTGGGTTCGAGCCCCATCCGAGTCGCCATTCTTGTATGCCTCTGTAGCTCAGTTGGTAGAGCAGAGGACTGAAAATCCTCGTGTCGTTGGTTCGATTCCGACCGGAGGCACCATCCGCGGATTTAGCTCATTTGGTAGAGCGCCACCTTGCCAAGGTGGAGGTGGCGGGTTCGAGCCCCGTAATCCGCTCCAAACAAAATCCGCTTTCGAAAGAAGGCGGATTTTTTGTTTGTATTATTCACTATTCATCATTCATCATTCATTCTTCATTTGTCCAAAGCGGATTTTGAATGAATAATGAAGAATGAAGTCGCTTTGCTGATGAATAATGTATGCACCGAAATTAAGCAAGGGAGTTTTTAAAATGCAAAACAAGCTTTTGGGCAAAACGATAATATGGAACGGAGATTCTATTTGCGCGGGGTCCTCACTTTATGGAAACTGGGCAACGCGAATTGCCGAAAATAATTCGATGATATATAAAAACTATGCCGTGGGCGGCGGTACGATCGCGGAAAATACCATACCGAAC
>JAZORD010000078.1:0-9755 GCA_045656445.1 Eubacteriales bacterium
GCTTGTCTTCCTAAGACCGCTTGGCCTCCGACTTAATCGGCATGCCGTTGATTATGATCGGTCTGTTCCTGTTCTGTCTGGTGCCCTCCGCATCCTCGCAGAAACAGGCATCCAATCCTTCCGGTGTCAAGAAGACTTCCCGGGAAATCAAAAACTATCCCCCCGTTACCGGCGCCCCCGCTCCGGATGCCTACGCTTATTCCGGTTCCCCGGACCGCTATTTTTCCGCACTGCTCCGCAGCTGCTTCCCTGCCTGCACCGTTCAGGAGAACGTTTCTCCCGCCGCACTGGGCCGCGCCCCCGGTGCCGCCTCCTGGGAATGTGCCTGCGGTGTCGCCAATACCGGAAAATTCTGCTCCGAGTGCGGAAAACCCCGCCCATCCGAGCTTGAAAAAAGCATAGCGCCCTCGGTATTTCTCGGCACGGTATTTGAAGTCACCTCAAAGGAAACGCGGAGCGGCGATAAGATGAATATTACCGTGGGTATATCCGACGGCGCATCTGCAAGCTATGCCAGGAGGGCTCTTCCAAAGGAGGAGTGCGATTGGTTGAAAAAGTTCAAGCCCGGCACGAGTGTTGCAGTATTCGGCAAGGTTATGAGGGACAAGTTTGACAACGAGCCCTTCATCTCGATACGCTCTATTAAAAAAATTAAGAAGTTTGAGCGCCTTGACACAGCCGAGCGCAAAAGAGTTGAGCTTCACCTGCACTCAAATATGTCGCAGATGGACGCTATCATAACTCCAAAAGAAATAGTAAATACGGCTATTCGCTGGGGGCATAAGGCGATAGCAATTACCGACCACGGAAATGCTCAGGCTTTTCCCGAAATTATGCTGGAGCTTGAAAAATCCGGCAATGAGGAGCTGAAAATACTGTACGGTATCGAGGCGTACTACGTAAACGATACCGCAAGATGCATTTTCGGGTCTAAATATCCTTCCTTTGAAGAGGAAATGGTGGTCTTTGATATTGAAACAACGGGACTTTCAAACCGTACCGCAAAGATTATAGAAATAGGCGCGGTTAAAATAAAGGGCGGCGAGATTATTGATAAAATGGATATCTTTGTTGACCCGGAGTGTGATATTCCCGAGGAGATAACCAAGCTCACGTCAATAACAAACGATATGGTCAAGGGAGCGAAGCGTGAGAGGGAGGCGGTTGAGGAGTTTCTTGCTTTTGCCGGGGACTCTATGCTTATTGCTCATAACGCTAACTTTGACGTAGGTTTCATTCGCGTTGCGGCGGACAGACATTCCTTATCGTTTGACAACACCTTTCTTGATACGGTAGGACTTTCAAAATACGTAAACCCGGAGCTAAAAAATCACAAGCTTGATACTATTGTGAGCCACTATAAAATAGGAGATTTCCATCATCACAGAGCCTGTGACGATGCGGAGGTTCTGGCTCGCATTTTCATAATAATGCTTGAGAGGCTCAGAAGCGAGGGTATAGGCGATTTTGAGAGAATGATTGACGCGATGGGTGAGGACGTAGACCCCTTAAAGCTTCGCCCCAACCATATGGTTATCTTCGCAAAAAACAAAGAGGGGCTTAAAAACCTGTATAAGCTTATATCCTTTAGTTATATTGATTATTATAAGCGCTTCCCGAGAATGCCCAGGTCGGTCATAGAGCAATACCGCGACGGTCTTATAATAGGCTCAGCGTGCGAATCGGGCGAGCTTTATAAGGCGATTCTTGACGGAAAAAGCGCGCAGGAGATAGAGGATATAGCCGCCTTCTACGATTATCTTGAAATACAGCCGCTGTGTAACAATAAATTCCTCGTAGACGAGGGGAAGGTTCCGAACGAGGAAACCTTAAAGGATATAAACCGACAGATATACGAGCTTGGTAAAAAGCTCGGAAAGCCGGTTTGCGCGACCTGTGACGCGCATTTTGTCGATAAAGAGGATGAAATTTACCGCAGGATTTTGCTTGCGGGTATGAAATTTTCGGATGCTGACAAGGAAATGCCCATATATCTGCGTACGACCGATGAGATGCTTGATGAATTTTCATATCTCGGCAAAGAAATAGCCGAAGAGGTCGTAATAGATAACCCCAACAAGATAGCGGATATGTGCGAGCGCATACGCCCCATACCGAAGGGAACGTATCAGCCCACGATCCCAGGGGCTAACGAGGAGCTCACCGAGTCATGCTGGAACCGCGCGAGGGCGTGGTACGGAGACGAGGTGCCCAAGATAGTTGCGAAGCGTCTTGAAAAGGAGCTTAGCTCAATAATAAAGAACGGCTTTGCGGTGCTTTATATGATAGCGGTCAAGCTCGTTGCTTACTCTGAGAGCCTTGGCTATCTCGTAGGCTCGCGCGGCTCGGTAGGCTCATCGCTTGTCGCAACGCTCTCGGGTATATCCGAGGTTAATCCTCTGCCGCCCCATTACAGATGCTTAAAGTGCCGTCACAGCGAATTTATTACCGACGGCTCGGTTGGTTCGGGATTTGACCTTCCGGACAAGGCTTGTCCCGTTTGCGGTGAAATAATGTATCAGGACGGTCACGACATTCCATTTGAAACCTTCCTTGGCTTCTACGGTGATAAATCCCCGGATATAGACCTTAACTTTTCGGGCGACGTTCAGGGCAGAGTTCATAAATATACCGAGGAGCTTTTCGGTCAAGGCCACGTTTTCCGCGCAGGGACTATCGGCACGCTTGCGGATAAGACCGCGTGGGGATACATCAATAAATATCTCGACGAGCGCAAGATACGTATTCCTAAGGCTGAGATATCGCACATGGTCACAAAGCTTGTCGGCATAAAGCGCACAACGGGTCAGCATCCTGGAGGTATTATAGTCGTTCCTACGGAGTACGACATATATGACTTCACCCCCGTGCAGCATCCTGCGGACGACCCTAATTCCGATATAATAACCACCCACTTCCAGTTTTCATATCTTCACGATACGATACTGAAGCTCGACGAGCTTGGACACGATATACCGACAAAATATAAGATGCTTGAAAGGTATACTAATACGAGTGTTCTCGACGTTAAGATGAACGACAGGTCGGTATACGAGCTTTTCGAATCGACAAAGCCTCTCGGTATAACGCCCGATAGCATCGGCGGATGCCTTCTCGGCACGTACGGTATACCCGAGATGGGAACGAGATTTATTCAGCAGGTGCTGATTGATGCGAAGCCTAAGAATTTTGCTGACCTTTTGCAGATATCGGGACTTACGCACGGAACGGACGTTTGGCTTGGAAATGCTCAGGAACTTATTAAAAACGGTACTTGTACGATATCAGAGGTCGTTGGCACTCGTGACGGAATAATGCTTTATTTAATTCAGCACGGGGTGGACGATTCAACTTCATTTAAGATAATGGAATCCGTGCGAAAGGGCAAGGGCCTTACTCCTGAATGGGAAGCGACGATGAAGGAGCACGGTGTGCCGGATTGGTACATCTGGTCGTGCAAGAAAATCAAATATATGTTCCCTAAGGCTCACGCGGCAGCATACGATATGTCGGCTATCCGACTCGGCTGGTATAAGATATACTATCCTATGGAATTTTACGCAGCCTTTCTAACGGTTGCGCCCGGTGGATTTGATGCCGAAATTGTCGGTCAGGGATATTCCGCTGTCAACGCCGCAATAAGAGAAATTGAAAATAAGGGTGTTGAGGCTACCGCGAAGGAAAATGAAACCTGCCAGACTCTGTACCTTGTTCGTGAGGCAATGGCGAGGGGGGTCAAATTTCTTAACGTTGACCTAAAAAAATCAGACGCTAAGGCATTTTTACCTGAAAACGGAAAAATCAGAATGCCGTTTAATTCTCTTGTCGGTCTTGGAGATTCCGCGGCAGAAAGGATAATAGAGGCAAGAGATAAGTATAGTATTTACTCTATAGAGGACCTTCGTGAACGCACGGGAATATCAAAGGCAGTGGTCGAAATACTACGCCGTAACCACGTGCTTGATGGACTCTCGGAAACAAATCAGTTTTCACTTTTCTAAAAAACTCAAAAACAAAAACGGATGCAGCTTGATTGCATCCGTTTTTTTGTGGCAAAAAGACAATAAACGTTTACTTTATCAACAGCAATAAAAGTAGCATCAAGGCGCATTCTATATCCTTACCCTCTGAAAAAAGAAGGAAAAGAGCAATTCCGATTATCATTATCTCTTCTCCTCCGAAATCAAAATGTCCGCCGTTAAAGAAATTGAATTTTTCAAAGAGGCTTGACGGCTGAAGCTTTTGAAGAAAGGTTGAAACAAAGCCGGAATCCCCGTCCCGCTTTTTTCTTTCTGCGTCCTCAAATGCCGCGCATTCCTCTTCGGTTCTGCTATGCGGCGTAAAAGGGGGAATTAGCCTATCTCCGTTATGGCTTTGAATAGGCGGCTCTTTCACATCCTCTCTGAAGGCATTGCCGTCGTAGTTTTCGGGAATGCTTATGTTTTCATCGTCTTGAAAATAATTTCGTGTATACACGTCGTTACCTTGAGCGTACTACGTCAAGAATATCGGCTATCGACATCATTGAGTCTATTGCTTGACATCGTTTTTCGGATACGTAGGGCTTGAGTGCCGCCAGCAAGCCGTTTCGTCTGGCACGGCTATCGTTTTTCGCAAACGGATATGTATTAACCTCTGCACTCTCGTTTTCGGAAGCTTGCGTTATCTCTTTCGCTTCGTTTGATGCTGCTTCAGCTGTCACCTCGTCCTTTGCTGATTCACGTGAAGCCAGATTTTTTATCTCCTCAATAAGCTTTGGGTTTTCCATAATGAGATTTACTATCTTTGATAAATCGGCTTCTGCCATACGCTACCTCCTTATTTATTCTTTTTGTAGCTATTCATTATTTTAGCCGCGTCAGTAAGGCTTATTTTTTCAGCACCGGAAAGAGCGCGTCTTATCTTTTCAATATCCTCGTGCTTTGGCATTGCCTCAGGTAAGGTGTAGCCGTGGCTTTTTGCAATTGTGAGCACCTCGCGCCATAATTCTTCATCCGACTTTTGTGCGAGCTTTTTCAAATGTTCTTTGTCAATTTTCATAACCCCTCCGTTCTGCCGCCAATTAAAATCAAGCGGCTCTGTGGGAGAGTTGGCAAGCAAAAATACCGGGATTTTGCTCGAGCCTCTCCGCATACTTCTAAGAATATCTTATGCATATCACAGAAATTTGTGAGAGATTTGAGTAATCCCGGTATTTTTTATTAATAATCCTTGAGTTTTTCTGATATTTTCCTTGCAACGTCCTCGGCAATCGCTACAGTATCCTCAAGATTTTCGCCCTCAGCCATTACTCTTATAAGAGGCTCAGTTCCGGAGGGTCTTACAACGAGTCTGCCGGCAGAGCCAATCTTGGCTTCTGCAGAGTTGAGTATTTCCTTTATTTCCTCATCGGTGAAGAAGGCTATCTTTCCGTTTTGCGTAGTCTTAATATTTACCGTGTGTTGCGGATATTTCTTCATTACGTTTGAAAGCTCGGCAAGCGTTTTGCCGCTTTCCTTGATGAGAGAGAGCAGAGCCAACGCTGTGAGCTGACCGTCGCCCGTGGTTGCGTGGCGTCTTATAATCAAGTGGCCGGATTGCTCGCCGCCGAAGGAATATCCCTCTTGGTTAAGCATTTCAAGCACGTAGCGGTCACCGACCTTAGCGGCGATGAAATTGATGCCGTTTTCCTCGCAGAATTTATGAAAACCGAAGTTTGACATTACCGTTCCAACAACCGTGTTTTTGTTGAGAAGTCCCTTTTTCTTCATATCAAGAGCAAGGATTGCCATAATAAAGTCGCCGTCAATTTCGTTTCCGTTTTCATCTACGGCAAGGCATCTGTCCGCATCGCCGTCGAAGGCGATACCAATCTCAAGGCCGTTTTCAACTACGTACTTTTTGAGTGAATCAAGATGCGTTGAGCCGCAGTTTTCATTAATGTTGATTCCGTCGGGCTTGTCGCTTAACATTTGAACCTCAGCTCCAAGTCCGCTGAAAAGCCGCTCAGCCGAAGCGCTTGCAGAGCCATTCGAGCAGTCGATTGCAACCTTAATTCCGTCAAAACGAACCTCAACCGTTTGCATCAGATAGTTTATATAGTCCTGAAGGGCGTAAGGAGCGTCGCATCTTTTTCCTATCTCGTTACTGTCGGCAATTCTAATCGGCGGCGTGTTATCAAGAACTATTGATTCTATCTGCTCCTCAAGCTCATCAGAAAGCTTAAAGCCCTCCTCACCGAATATCTTAATTCCGTTGTATTCGTATGGGTTGTGGGAGGCGGATATCATAACGCCCGCCTTTGCCTTGTATTTTTTTACAAGATACGCTACGGCAGGAGTGGGAACAACGCCGAGAGTCATAACGTCGCTTCCAACCGACAGCAGACCTGCGCTTATAGCGGATGCGAGCATTTCTGAGGAAAGCCTTGTGTCCATGCCTATTATTACCATGGGTCTGTATTTTTTGTTTGATGAAAGCACGTGACCGAGCGCTCTGCCTATTGCCATAGCTCTCTCACAGCTTAGAAATTCGTTCGCTATTCCGCGAACACCGTCAGTTCCAAAAAGTCTTCTCATAAAATCTCCATTCTGTCGCCGCAGGCGACCTTAAAATTTCAGGTGTCAATGTGCCGAGTGTTTGTAAATCGGCAGATTTTTCACACTGCTGTTCTATGCTCTTTTCGGGTCTTAATTTTCGTCCTTTTTTCTCGGCTCTCGTCCGTCACCGTAAAAATAAGTATCCTCAGGCAAAATGCCCGCAACTCTTGAAAGAGGGTAGATTACGCATCTTCTTCCGATAACGCTTCCGGGGTTTATTACCGAATTGCATCCTACCTCGGCAAAATCACCGACAAGCGCACCCATCTTTCTAAGTCCCGTATCGATTTTTCCGTTCTCGGTCTTTATTTTTACACTTCCGTGGTCAAGCCTGAAATTCGATATAATAGCACCTGCTCCAAGATGCGCTCTGTGTCCTATAATACTGTCGCCTACGTAATTGTAGTGGGGGAGCTGAGCTCCGTTAAAGATTATCGCGTTTTTTATTTCGCTGCTGTTTCCTATAACCGCACCGTCGCCTATTATAACCGAGCCTCTTATATAAGCTCCGGGTCTGACCTCGGTCTTATGACCGATTATAGCAGGACCTATAATCGTTGCCGACTCTGAAATTTTGGCGTCGCGAGCCACGAAAACACCGTCTGAAATCTCCTCGTAATCATCTCCGAGGGTCTGAGAGTACTTGATACAAAAATCCTTGATTTTGGGGAGCGCCTCGTACGGCTCACTGCACCCGTCGAATATATCCTTTGCTACGGTTTCATTAAAATCAAATAAATCTTTCGCGCTTGGAACTATCATAAATTCACCTTTCTCAAGCTAATTATAATTTGCTATTGAAAAAACATATAAAGTGTGCTACAATATTTGCATAATATCACAATGTAATTATTATATCACAATTTTTTTTACAAATCAATAAATTTACAAATTTTTCTAAATTTTTATAAAATGCAATAAAAAGAGGTAAAAATGTCAAGAAATTTTGGATTGACTCCGCCGCCGAAAAAGAGTGACGGACTAAAAAAACCGACAAAACTCAGGGAAATACCGGCCTATCTTGCACAAAGGATAAAGGGCTTCACCACAAGACTTTTTTACATAATATCGCTTGTTTGGGAAACTGCGCCTGCCGTTCTTATACTGATGGCTCTGTTTTGTATTATTGACGGTATTTTGCCCGTAATAGGAGCTTATATTTCACGCGAGCTGATTAACGGTATTGCAGACCTTATAGGCGCAGGCGCTGTAGGCGAGGCTGTTCGGGACGTTTTTCAAACGCTAAGACCCATTTTCTTTCTTTTGCTTTTGCAGTTTCTCTATCTCTTTTTCAAAAGAATACTAGACAGACTCAATTCAAGCGTCACGGCAGTAGCTGGCGAGTTGGTGGTAAATCATATAAGGCTTAAGATTATGAATAAGGCGAAGACTGTTGATATGTGCTCCTTTGACAACCCCAAGTTCTATGAAAAGCTTGAAAATGCCAACCGCGAAGCAGGAATGCGACCGATAGGAATACTTACAGCAACCTTCAACGTTATAAGCACTATGATAAGCGTCGTTTCCTTTATCGTCGTTTTGGCAACGCTCAGTCCATGGGCTTCGGTTATCATTATAGCTGCGGCTGTACCGGGCGCGCTCGTAAACTATGTTTACAGAAACAGAAACTTCAAGTATATGCGCCGTCACTCCAAGGAAAGACGTGAAATGAATTACTTTTCCGGAATGATGGTCAATAAGGATAACGCCAAGGAGGTAAAGCTGCTTGGTCTTGCAGATACCTTTGTTGAAAAGTATAAGAGCGCCTTTAAAAAATATTTTGCCGGAATCAAGCGCCTTATACTCAGAGAAAATGTTCTCAGAATAATGGTTAGCCTTCTCTCAACCCTTGCAACCTGCTTCTTGTTTGCTTACGTCGCCTATGACGTAGTATTTAATCAGGGCAAAATAGGTGATTACTCGCTATATACCGGCGCACTGAACTCGGTTGCCACCTATGTAACGACGCTCGTCACGGCAACTGCCACGATATACGAGGGAACTCTATTTATAGATAATATGATGGAGTTTATGAAAGAGGAAACAAGGGTGGTATCTATATTGCCGGAGCCCATTATGCCACAGCGCTCAGTAAAGCATATAATTGAGCTTAAGGGAGTGTCATTCTCTTATCCCGGAACGAAAAGAAAGGTTCTCGATAACTTAAACCTTACGTTGTCATCGGGTGAAAATACCGTGCTCGTTGGACTTAACGGCGCGGGTAAAACAACGCTTATAAAGCTTATAACGAGGCTTTACGACCCCACCGAGGGCACAATATACCTTGACGGACGGGATATCAGAGAGTACGACGTCAAGGCACTTTACGATATGTTTGGTATAATATTCCAGGATTTTGGGAAATACGCCGTAACCGCCTCGGAAAATATTGAATTTGGCGACGTAGAGAGAGACCATGAAAGAGATTTTGTCGAATCTGCCGCGAAATCCGGAGATGCCGACGACTTTATAAACGAGCTTCCGCGCGGATACGATACCCCACTTACGAGAATGTTTGAGGAGGACGGAATAGAGCTTTCGGGAGGTCAGTGGCAAAAGCTTGCCGTGGCCAGAGCCTTTTACAAGGACTCGGATATACTCATCCTCGACGAGCCAACTGCCGCGCTCGACGCGCTGGCAGAGCAGGAAATATTTAATCAGTTTGCCGAGCTTGCAAAGGGTAAGATAAGCATTTTTGTGTCCCACCGACTCTCAAGCGCAGTAACCGCAGACAAAATAGTAGTTCTCAAGGATGGCGGAATTATCGAGCTCGGTACTCACGAGGAGCTTATGGCAAAGCGCGGAGAATATCATCTTCTGTTCTCAACCCAAGCGCAACGATATAAAGGATAGTGGTGTCGGTCTTGCCGACGGCTTAACTTAAATATAAAAAAGCCCCGGTTTACACAAAGGCTTTGAAAGTGTAAACGGGGTTTTTATTTGTACTGATTTTTCTTTGTAACGCTGTTTTTTATAAGATACGCTGCTATCAGCCATACTGCAACAGCCGCCGCAATAGTAAAAATCACCGCTGCGAGCGCTGTGATAAAAAACTCAAGGCTAAGTATTTGCGTCAGCGGGTCGGCAAGGTAGGAGTTTTCGTATTTTTCGGGCTGAAAGGGAAAGAGAAGGTAGTGGAGATTTCCCCAAAGCCTATAAAGGAAGGTGGTTGAGGTA